>JAISFP010000371.1 GCA_031263525.1 Deltaproteobacteria bacterium
CCGGAAGGCGGGGCCCCGAAGAGGGCCGGAAGGCGGGGCCCCGAAGAGGGCCGGAAGGCGGGGCCCCGAAGAGGGCCGGAAGGCGGGGCCCCGAAGAGGGCCGGAAGGCGGGGCCCCGGAAAGGGCCCGGAAGGCGGGGCCCCGGAAAGGGCCCGGAAGGCCGGGGCCCCGAGGAGGGCTGGAAGGCCGGAAGCCAGGAGGAAGCACAGTAAGTCAGGGGCCCTGAGGAGGACCGAAGAGGACCGGTAAGGCCGGAGGCCAGAAGGAAGCACTGTAAGTCAGGGGCCCTGAGGAGGACCGAAGAGGACCGGTAAGGCCGGAGGCCAGGAGGAAGCACTGTAAGTCAGGGGCCCTGAGGAGGACCGAAGAGGGCCGGGAAGGCTGGAGGCCAGGAAAAAGCCCAGTAAGTCAGGGGCCCTGCGGAGGGCAAAGGAGGGCCGGGGAGGCCGCCGGCCAGGAAGAAGCCCAGTAAGTCAGGGGCCCTGAGGAAGGCCGAGGAGCGCCGGGAAGACTGGAGGCCAGGAATAAGCCCAGTGAGGCAGGGCTCAGCGGAGGGCAAAGGAGGGCCGGGGAGGCCGCCGATCAGGAAGATGCCCAGTAAGTCAGGGGCCCTGAGGAAGGCCGAGGAGCGCCGGGAAGACTGGAAGCCAGGAATAAGCCCAGTGAGTCAGGGCTCGGCGGAGGGCCCCGTGGGCCCAGAATAGAGGATAAGGTTCCCTGAAGGCTGAAAATTCAAGATGTTGCGGGGTGACCGGAAGCAGGCTGAACCCTTAGGTGGTCATGGAGACGGAAGGCCTCGAAGGGGGAAGCCGGCGGACTGGACGTACGGGGTGCGGGGCTGAGGAGCCCTTCTGGACAGGACCTCCATCGGCCTGGCAGGGGAAAGCCCCCCTTGACCCCGCCAGAACACCAGGATCATGCCACCTTCGGTTTCCGTATTCTGGAAACAAGTGCGGCGGAGAGACTGACAGCCGACCGTCCCCGCGGTTCCGGGAAGGATCCGGAGGACGATCCCGAGCGAAGGCGGCAGTAAACTGCAATAGTAGCAAAAAGGCAGGTGCTTTTGGAACACTTGCCGAACTTAGCTGGCCTGAACAGGGCCAAAGCCAGGTTGAGTCCGGGCCGGGGACGGGGAGAGGCCGGCCAATGTCAGATTAAGTCCGGGCCGAATCTGGGGAGAGTCCGGGCCGAGGCCGATGAGAATCCAGGGCGAATCAGGGGAGAGTCCATGGCGGGGAAAGTCCGGGCTCAGGCCCGTGATCCCCCTCGCCTCCCGGCATCCGAGTCTCACTCCCCTGCCCTCCCAGATTCCCGGCCTGCCCCATTCAGTTGCCAACGCCCTCCTGTATCCCGGCACCCCCATTCGCCTGCGGAACGTTGGACGTAACCGCTCAGTGCCTGATGCTGGGGCACCTCCCTCCGGACCAGACGCGAGCCCGTTCGCGCCAAGATCAGCCACATCCTGAAACAAAGACTGCCTCCCTCTGAGGTCAGAGGCAACCTTCCCCCGCGTCCAGGCCAGCTTCCTTCCGAGGCCGGGGCCGCCTTCCCCCGAGACCAGGGCATCCTTCATCCGCGTCCTGGCCTGCCTCATTCCGGGTCCGGGGCCGCCTCCACCCGAGCTCAGGGCATCCCACATCCGCGTCCTGGCCTGCCTCCTTCCGGGTCCGGGGCCGCCTCCACCCGAGCTCAGGGCATCCCACATCCGCGTCCTGGCCTGCCTCATTCCAGGCTCAGGGCGAGCCACCTTCTGGGGCAAAGGGCGCCTCTTCCGAACCCGGGGCCACCCCACGCGAACTGGCGCTTTGGCTGCATGTCCAGCGTTAAGTAGTCGGTTTCATCAGGTTCTTTGTCAAAGGGAAACTGTCACGCCTATAGCTTTTCAGCAACGACTCGCGCCAGTATCTTCGCGGAAGTTCTGACGGCATGAAGCAGCCTCCTGCTGGTTCCTCAGGGCGCGGGCCCAATAGGGAGGGCGGTCGGATGCATGAGGCCGCTGAAAACGGGGGGCGGTAGGAGATTTAGGGCCTTCGGCAGTCTGTCGACCTATTGCCAAACGAGCAGATGCCCTATATAATGGGTTTATTGGGCTCTTCTTCAGGAGTCCCCTTTTCCGGACAAGGGTTCCGAACCCGGCCCCGGACGGCCTTCCGCAAGGTGAGGCGCAGGAGAGATGATGCTCGGTGGCGCAGAAGAGATGATGTCCGTGAATTTCACGGCTCTGTTTGTAGTTCAGGCGGTAACTCTCCTTTTCTGCGAAGCTTGCCGGGCGGATGGCGGCGTCTTTGTCCGACCAAAGTCGCACGGCAAGGATTTTTTTCAAAAATGCCTGTTTTCTCTCTTTCGGGGCCCCATGCTGAAATTTCTTAACATCCCCTATTCCCCCAAAACTTGCATGGAGCTCAACGTCGAACTGCCCAAAGTTACCCTGGAAATGAGCATCCCCGACATCGTGCTCCGGATAGGGAACATCATTTTCGCGATCGAGCTGCATTCCACCTGGGTGGAAGCCGACATCTTACGCTCTCTCAGGTATGCCGCAGATCTGGCGGTAAGACACTCGTTTGATGTCAATGGCAAATACGCGCCGGTCACGATCGTGTCCATCAACATCTTTATCGGCGGCATCAAGGAGCACCCGCAACAGTCCTTTCCCGGCACGCCTGGCGAGGGCCGGTTCCTGGGTACCCTCCAATGCACGTACATCCCTTTCTTCCTTGAAAACCTCATCCGCTTCGAGGATGTCGTCAAGAAGTACCTGGCCAGGGTCGAGGCCTGGGCAAAGGAAGTCGGAGGTGCCTTCCCCCTGACCGACGACGAGCTTTTCGAGCTGTTTTTCGCCCCTTTCGGACGCGTCCCGGCTGATTCCATCGACATGGTCGAGGCCTATCTCAGGATTGGCCTTCTTCTGTCGCAAAAATCAAATGATGGGAATATACTTGCCTGGATGATGGTGGCCGTCAAGGAACGTGGCATCCTCACCGATGCCATGCAAAAGAAATGCCAGGAGGACCTAGTCAACATGCCTTTCAACTCAGCTCAATTCGCTGACGACCTGACTCACGGGGCCTTCAGCGCAAACCTGAACAAGGTCAATGACCTGAACGCTCTAGTCAAGGCCCAGGCCGAGGAGCTCAAGGCCAAGGACGAGGAGCTCAAGGCCCAGGCCGAGGAGCTCAAGGCCAAGGACGAGAAGCTCAAGATATACGAGTCCTTGGACGCCAAGTTCTCGGTCATGGAAAAGCTGGCGAAGTCCCTGGAGGAGAGGCTCAAGTCCATGGATCTCAAGTCCTAGGGCATAACGGTAGGGGCTGTCCCTTGTTGCCGCCACCACCGACACGGGTGCGGAGTAGACCGGCGCGGGACCGAATCCCGGATTTCCGGCTGTAGCCGGAATCCTGGAAGGCGACGGCAAGGCCAGGTGATACCCCATCCTGCGGAGATTTCCGGGTTCCCGTTCACAGCCCTGCAGCAACCTGCTCGCGGACGCGCTTTCGGGACTCGGGGTAAGCCCGGTGCGGCCTTCGGCTGGGTTCGGGTTCCACCTCCGGGTCTCCGGGGTACAGGTCTCAGGGCCGCCGGACAGCTCCGGGGCGGGGCGGTCGCGCCTAACCCACACGGGGGCTGTCCCGGTGCCCACGGCACCCGTGTTGCTCCCTGCGGCGGAGAGCGTCAGGAGGCGGAGTCCGTTCTGCGGGCAGGACGCCCCCGTTTGGGCCGAAGCCCCGGCACGTTGCAAGACCAGGCTGCCGGCCCGGCTTGTAGGATTCCGTTTCCGACGGAGGCATCGGACGCGGCGGTCGGTCGGGCCGTCAGTTGTCGGACACTACATACAGCTTCAGTTTAACAGGTCGCTACAGTCACCCGCGCCGTCTTAACAGGTAGTTGAAGGTGGTAGCGCCGTCAATTTCGGTTTTGGAAGGACGCGGCTGTCTCGCGTAGTGAGGACGGCCTCAGCGGTACCCGTGCCGGAACCGTCCTGACATCCCTATGTTCCAGATTATGGAATAAAGTCAGCGCGTCACGGGCCGTCTGGCCGTATTCCCGTCCGGGCCGAGCCTCCATCCGTGTGTCGGCCGCCCCTTCGCCCCGATTCGCTTTCCTCCCCCCCCATCCTCCGGCACTGGGCTGCAAGACGGAGCCGTCCTTAAAAAAACTGGCAGGATGCCGGCATCCATGCCGACCGGCAACTGCCGGTGCCTTCAGCGGCCCGATACCGGTCCGTTTTCTCCCGGAGCCGTCCCCGGAACCCCACCCGGTCTCCCGATACGACCGGCACCGATGACGGTCGACGTCCTGAACCCGGCCTGCTTCCCGCCTCTGAACGGAACTCTTCTCTGGCAAAGGCCGGACTGCTCCCCCGGGCACCGGCCAGCTCCCGCCTGGCGGCCAGGCTTGCCCCCCCGGCCGGCGGCAAGCTTCTTCATCGGCGGCATCAAGGAGCACCCGCGACAGTCCTTTCCCGGCAGACCTGGCGAGGGCCGGTTCCCGGGTACCCTCCAGTGCACGTACATCCCTTTCTTCCTTGAAAACTTCATCTGCTTCGAGGATGTCGTCAAGAAATACCTGGCCAGGGTCGAGGCCTGGGCAAAGGAAGTCGGAGGTGCCTTCCCCCTGACCGATGACGAGCTTTTCGAGCTGTTTTTCGCCCCTTTCGGACGCGTCCCGGCTGATTCCATCGACATGGTCGAGACCTATCTCAGGATTGGCCTTCTTCTGTCGCAAAAATCAAATGACGGGAATATACTTGCCTGGATGATGGTGGCCGTCAAGGAACGTGGCATTCTCACCGATGCCATGCAAAAGAAATGCCAGGAGGACCTAGTCAACATGCCTTTCAACTCAGCTCAATTCGCTGACGACCTGACTCACGGGGCCTTCAGCGCAACCCTGAACAAGATCAAGGACCAGGAAGCCATGCTCAAGGCCAAGGACGAGGAGCTCAAGGCCAAGGACGAGGAGCTCAAGGCCATGGACGAGGAGCTCAAGGCCAAGGACGAGAAGCTCAAGATATATGAGACCTTGGACGCCAAGTTCTCGGTCATGAAGAAGGACATGGAGAGGGACATGGAGGAGAAGCTGGCGAAGGCGCTGGAGGAGAGGCTCAAGTCCATGAACATCAAGTCCTAGGGCTTGACTCCAGGGGATGTCCCTGGTTGCCGCCACGACCGACACGAGCACTGAGTAGACCGGCACGGGCCCTAATCTCGGATCTCAGGCTGTCGCCGGAATCCTTGAAGACGACGGCCAGGCCAGGTGACGCCCCCTCCTGCGGCGACTTCAGGCTGTCCGTTCTCCGCCCTGCAGGCACCTGCTCCCGGACGCGCTTTCGGGACTCGGGGTAAGCCCGGTGCGGCCTTCGGCTGGGTACCGGCTCAGTTCTCCACATGGTCTCCGGGTTCCAGGTCTCAGGGCCGCCGGACAGCTCCGGGTCAGGGCGGTCGCGCCGGACCAGGGTCTGTCCCGGTGCTGTAGCACCCGCGCTGATCCCTGCGGCGGAGAGCGTCCGCAGACGGAGCACGATCAAGGCGCGTTCCGACCTTCACGCGAAGGACGAGGGTTCAGGGCCAGCGGCCAGAGCCTGACAGCGTCACGCTTGCCGGACCGCACATGCCAGGGCACCCCTCTCCAGGCGGAGCTGAACGCGCAGGTGCCGCGTCCCTCCGCAGAATCCTTCCGCTGAAAGGTTAACACGGCCCTTGTGCCTGCCGCAGGTGACCGCGGAGCCCGAGACGGCTAGATGCCGTCCCCGTAGACGCCCTGGAGGTCAGAGAACCTCTCCTTCTGGAGGCGCTCTATCTGGGCGAGGCGGCCCTTCTTGACCACCAGAATCACCTGGCCGAACTCCAGGTCCTTCAGGGCCTCGGCGATCCTCTTCTTGACCGCGGCGAAGTTCAGGGAGCCGGCCCCGGGGCTCTGGGGCCCCACGAGATCCTCGGGGTTGAAGTTCTCGCGCCTCTCGACCTGCACCACCCTGAAGTTCTGGTTCACGATGGTGATCTGGCCGTGGAAGGTCCCCTGCAGGAGCACGAGGATCCCGTCCAGGACGCCCGGCTCGAGGAAGTCCGACTCGCGAGGGGCGGGTGGGGGTACGCGGCGCAAGGCGCCTCCGCTTCTGAGCACTGCCATCTTCTGTTCTCCCGGCCTCCTCAGGGCGTCAGGACGCGCGGGGAGGCAAGTTTCCGGTCCGTTCGCGGGGCGGCCCCGGCGCGGACACGCAGGATCAGGATGCCGACTCGGACGTTGAGGTGCGACAGCCCCCGGGCCCCGTGCCCGGAAGTGACCTTACGGGCCTGGGGCCCGGAGGCGGGAGAAACAATGGAGATGCAGCCTGCATGACTCTTGGTAGACTCCACGGTAGGCGGTTAGACGGGCGAGCGGGATGCCCGGGCAAGTTACGGGCGGAGAAGCCCTGGCGAGGCCCCGCCGCCCGGCGTCAGCAGGAACCCGGAACTGACCGGAACCCAGAGAGCCCGGAGCCAGGACAGGTTACGGACGGTCTGGCGACCGCAGAAATCCGCCAGAAGCCGGCCTGCCCGGAAAACCTGAACGAATCAGGGAACTCCAGTCTTGACAGGTTCATCAGGGACATCTGTCCAGCGCCGGGAAGGCCGCTGACGGCATGGCCGGGGAACAGGAGGGCTAGGGTTCCGATTCTGTCAAATTTTATGATATTGCCCACACAAAAACAAGCCGTCCGGTCCGAAACCGCGCCCGGGAGGCCCTTATGGCGCCGAACATGTACCTGAGAAAGCAGAGGAGGCCAAAATCTTGACATGATCGAAAGGATTGGCTGCGTGATCATCGCTCCCGAAGTCCGGCAATGATCACTGTTCTGCCTGGAAATCAGTCTACCCGGCCTTCCCCGACTACCCCCGGCCGAAGATGCTGACGAGATGCTTTTTGAGTGAGTCCGGAGAGGTTCCGCTACCCTTCAGGCCCTGCCCCTGAGCCACCTGACCTCCTCCAGCGGGATGCTCCCCGACCTCTCCCCAGGCCGCCTTCAGGGAGCTCCCCCCAAGGGCCCCTTTTCAGGGCGTCTCCCCAGGCCGTTTTCCAGGAGCTTCCAGGGCCCCTTTTCAGGGCGTCTCCCCAGGCCGTTTTCCAGGAGCTTCCAGGGCCCCTTTTGAGGGCGTCTCCCCAGGCCGTTTTCCAGGAGCTTCCAGGGCCCCTTTTGAGGGCATCTCCCAGGCCGCCTTCCCGCGGAACACCCAAGGGCCCCTTTCTTCGCAAACGGACTGCAGGGCCTGGACGGGGCACTTGAGGAACCCTGGCTGGCGCTCGCCTGAAGCAGACCGGATCCCGTCCGAGGGATATCCGGAAAGTCATCCGAACTACGCGTCAGTTTAGGATACTATTTGTTGTGGCGTTGAACTATAAAATGCCCTGCAGGCGCAAAGCATGAAAATCAAGGCGTCTGAAAGCCCGATAAGGCATACCCGTACTGTCGGGAAGACAGGGACGTGCAGTCGAGAGGAACGGGAAAACGGGGCGCGGCAAGTGCAACGGGGGCAACCGCTTCAACTGGATGTGAAGAGTTCGCGGACACCATTTGCCGTGGCCAAAGTCTTGCCTGGAGGCTAGTTGATGGTGGGGCCCTTGCCCTTGGTCCCGTTCCCCCCAGAGCCGTTGCCGTCGGACCCGTCGTCCGAGTCCTCGTCGTCAGGCATGGTGTCCCTGAACGACGAGCCGCCCGGGTGGTAGTCGCCGGTCTCCACCTTGGTGGAGACGGCCTTCAGGATGCTCAGGACCTCGTCCGGAGGGTTCTCCTGGCACAGGCGGAGGACGGCTATGGACAGGACGATGGCCGGGAGGATCTTCCTCACCGACTCGGCCTCGGCATCCGGCATCTCGGAGAGCTCCTGGTCGATCTCCTCGACGGAACGGATGATGCCCCGGCTGACCTTGTCCACAAGGCTGTAGAATTTGTCGTTTGCCATCGTCTTGACCCGTGGGGCCACCCCTTTCCGACGTTTTTTAAAACGAATCTAATCGGCTATAATCAGCCGTTTTGTTGCGTTTCGGGGCCATGCCTACCGGCGGCCCGGCAGAAGCCCCTTCCCCGAGGCTCCATTTTACCAGAAAACCCAGGGTGGTTGGCCAACAATATTTAGGGCTTGCCCCTGGAACGGCGCGGGACAAGCTCTCCCCGCCCTTCCTTTCCCACGGTCCGGATCCTGGAAATCCCGGCTCCCCTGCCGGGCTTTCCGTTCCGCTGGCCTCTGCAACTCAGCACAGGAGAGACCTGCCAGCCGGTTCCCCCTGCCAAGTCCCGCGTCTATGGACCGCCACATGCCTCTTGTGCCCCGGCTCTCCCCTGAAGCTTAGCTCTGGCTCTCCCCGGAAACTCCCAGGCTCTCCCCGGAAACTGAGCCCAGGCTCTCCACGGAGGCTGAGCCCAGGCTCTCCCCGGAAACTGAGCCCAGGCTCTCCCCGGAAGCTGAGCCCAGGCTCTCCCCGGAAGCTGAGCCCAGGCTCTCCCCGGAAGCCGTGCCCAGGCTCTCCCCGGAAGCCGTGCCCAGGCTCTCCCCGGAAGCCGTGCCCAGGCTCTCCCCGGAAGCCGTGCCCAGGCTCTCCCCGGAAGCCGTGCCCTGGCTCTC
>JAISFP010000412.1 GCA_031263525.1 Deltaproteobacteria bacterium
TGGGGGGGGCCGACTCCTTGTGGGTGGCGGGTTGGGGGGGGGGGGGGGGGGGGGGGGGGGGGGGGGGGGGGCAGGGCCAGTTTTACAGCCAAGTTCACAGTGAAGATGCCCCATAGGGCCAGATTGAATTTCCGGGGTAATACCAAGGTTTGCCACCACCCTGTGTTAGTTCACAAATACGTATATTTTAAAGAATGACATTAAATAGATTTTTTAACAAAAATTTTTATACAATTGAATATCTCAAGAAACAGCATGCTTTTGCCAAGAGCTTTATCCAGACAACAATTCACACTAAAAATCACCAATCTCGCACGGAAAGCAACTTTTTTGCAAATAATGCAACTTGCAAGCAATAAATATGCCAAAAAAATTGTCACTCTTTAACCCTTTACTGAGAATTGCTTGCCCTTGAACAGCATCTTCCTTTGGTCCCGCCGCTTAAAGCTTTCTTTCAGCCGGTTTCATATGGTAAGATCCGCCTACCTTGTTTTTTCTCTGACAAAGTCGGATAAGGGTAGCTTGACGTAGGAGGGTTTGTATCATGAGCGAGAACGACTCTGCAAAGAACCCGTTTGGGGTCGGCGATGAGTACTTCGACAATATCATCCAGACAAAATCTGTATATGTTGACAAGACAGAGCTTATCTACAATCTGATATCCGATCCATTTTCTCACGTGCCACGCTTTCTTTCGCGACCGAGGAGGTTCGGAAAGACCCTGTTGCTTGACACCATGCAAAACGTATTCGAGGGAAATCGTGAACTCTTTTCCGGCCTGGCGATAGAGAATCTCATGGGTGACAGGTGGGACGCCTTTCCCGTAATCCGAATCTCTTTTAACACCATAGATTCGGACACTCCGGCTATCTTTGAGGCAAGCTTGCTCGGTGCCATTAAAAGAGTTGCGCAAGAGAAGAAAATATTACTAGACACCTCAAATTCGACCACAGCCTTGGCTGATCTCATCCAGAGTCTGTCTCTAAAATATAGGGAGGACTTGTTACTGAGCGGAAAAGCTCCACCCATACTCCCTTGGAGAAACGTTGTCATTCTCATTGACGAGTACGATTTTCCTCTGATTAGAGACATCGGAAACGATAAAGGGAGCGAGAACATAAGACTCGCGCTGCACAAATTTTATTCAGCTATAAAAGGATGTTCAAAGCACCTTCGATTCGTGTTCATAACCGGGATCACCAAATTCAGGGAGATTTCACTGTTCTCCGCCATGAACACTACTCTGGACATAACTCTTGACACGAATTTCGCCAAAATTTGCGGCTTCACGATAGACGAGATTAAAAAATCATTTTCAAAATTTCTTTCTCCGACTCTTTTGGAGCTGAAAAAAAAGGAACAGCTTGGCCCGGATGCCTCTGAAACAGATCTCCTTAAAGCCTTGGCTTACTGGTATAACGGATATACCTGGGATGGCAATACCGAGGTTATCAACCCTTTATCAGTGTTGAATTTTTTCAGAGATAAAGAATTCGACAACTATTGGTATCAAACAGGTTCATCTCTTCTCACGAGCCGAATTGCTCAGAAAGACACTGATTACTTCAAGGTGTTCTCCAAGGATCTTTCATTTAATAAATCATTGCCGGAAATGCACATAAACCGCCTGAACGATACGCTGCTTCTCATGCAGGCAGGCTATCTCACTGTCAGCGACATCACAGGATTCGGCACCAACAAGCAATATCACCTGAAGATTCCCAACAACGAAATCAGGGACTCTATCAGGATCGAGATCCTATCGCGCCTGCTCGTTCCTGACGCTGAACCTTCATCAGTGCCTCAATCTTTGAATAAAAAATATTTGCAGCTTCTGGACGCCTTCGCAACCCGTGACGAAGCCAAATGCGATTTTTTCTTTTCGACCATCTTCGCCGGTCACATACAGCACGGTCCTGGCAGCCCTGAAAGCGTTGAAAGAGCTTACAGCCATATTGATCCGTCAATTATAAACGAGTTTCTTTTCAGGACCTTGCTACAGCTCCTTCTTGAATTCGGCAACAATATTGTCACGGAAGAGTCCTGTTCTGACATAGGCAGGGCCGATCTGGCGGTCCAGGTTACAGGAAACGGGTGGGTCGTAATCGAGATAAAGCATGAGAAGGCTAATCCGGATCATAAGGGGTCGGACGTGTCCTTTGAAGGCGAAACGATCGTCATCGGGAAGCGTAGCGAGTACGTGAACTCTCGTCTTGAGAAAATGATATCTGCCGCCTTCGTCCAAATAATTGACAAAAATTACACTAAAAAATATCTCTCCGATGGCGTAGACGTTTATGCGGCCGCCATTGCCGTCTACGGCACTTCCGACGTGATGGTAAAGTTCAAGAAGGTTATCTGGGGCGGGGAAGAACGCGACACTGTAGAACTAGTCTGAACGTTCCCGAACCGCCATCAGGCCCATCCTGCCCCGGTCCGGCTTCTGAGCAGGGTCCGTGACTGGCCAGCTTGAATGTCTGGGTACTGCCGTTGCAACGATCCAGTTTGTCGCGTTACACATTGTCTCGTTCCGTCTTTTTTCCTTATCCTGTTTGTCGTTTCCGTAAGCAATTCTTTAAATTTTTGTAACTGTTAAGTTGCCCCCCAGGGGGAGTTCAACTGGGGATCTTCCCAACCAAAATGCCATCTACAGAGACTCTCCCCCCACACATGAAGCATCCATGATTGACTCTTCAACTTCAAGGGATCCTCATCTGGGCTCTCTTCCTACGATAAGGTCATCAATTAAGGGGCACCTGAATAGTTACGAGTAGAATATTTAATGACGCCGCCATGATTGGTTTATGGTGAAGTTCTTCAGATCCATAATGGCCTTTCTCCTGAGGGTATGAGCACGAACTTAGCCGATTGAACACTGTGTCTCTCAGCCCGACGAGGTGAAGTTTCGAAGCAGGCTCCGACTCCGCAACTGCCAGGATTCAAGAAAACCAGTCGGGAACTCACCTCTTATGACTGGGCCCGACAAGCCATTCGGCTGTCGGTAGCCATGACCTGAAAGTTGGGGCACCTCCCGAACGAGAGGCGCCCCCAATCACAGCAGCCTGGCAGTCCAGGACTACTCGGCCGATGAGAGTATCTGTGCCTTTCAATTCAAGAACTACTGCCTGGGCAGGAGCGGAATGCCCGACTTCTGGAGCCACTCGCGGGCCTCGTCCCCGGAGCTATCCGCGCTGTTGCTCCGCACGGCCAGGCCCGGCAACACCTTTCCCCCCGAAATCTTTTCCTGCAGCGACTGCACGGTCCTGGAAAGCCCGGAGCCGCCGTGGGTGCAGAACGGGGCGACGGTCTTGCCGCCAAGGTCGTGGGTTTCCACGAATGTGTAGACGGCCATCGGCGGATCCCCCCACCAGATGGGATATCCCAGTATCACAGTCGAGTATTTCGACATGTCCGGAACGTTCGCGGCGAGCGCCGGACGGATTTGTGCGGCCTGCTCGTCCTTGCCTATAGACACGGCCTGTTCGTGGTCCAGCGGATATGACTTCACCGCCCTGATCTCGAACAGGTCCCCGCCGACCGCCGCGTGTATGATCTCCGCGAGAGCCCTGGTGTGCCCCTCGTGGGAGAAGTAGGCGACGAGGATTCCGTTTCCTCCCCCGGGCGAGGGGGGGGACCCGTCCTGTGCGGCCGCCGCCTGGGGCGGCGCGGCCTGCTGGGCGAAGGCGGCCGGGTGAAAGAGCAGGGCCGCGACTGCCATCGCCAGCGTCAGGACAAGCCCCGTGAAACTGCCGCGGCCCGAGGCTGACGCGGGATCACGACCGGGGACGGGAACCTGGTCAGATCCAGGCGCAGGTACCGGCTCAGTTGCATGAAAAGAGGTACGGGAAGTGGACATGCAAAAGTTTCCTTTCGGCTGTGACAGCCAGGATTGCGGAACGGCAGGAGACCCGAGCGCCTCATGTGCCCGGGCCGGGGAACTGGACTTCGCGAAACCCGAAAAAAAAGTGACGCCGGCACGGCACGGCATGGGATGCCTGACGCTTCGGCGCTGCCTGACGCTTCGGGAGGGCATGAGACAGCCTTACGCCGGTCAGGGATGCCTTCCGTTGCGTCTAGGCGTCATAGGCAGGCGCGGGAAAGTGAAGGCATCCAATCCGCCATCGGCCGGAACCGGAGATCGCCTGGCCAGCCGCCGGAAAGCTCGCTCCCCGGCACAGGCCCGAAGCCGGAGATGCCGCGCGGCGGACGGCATCCGGCTAAGGTGGCGGGTCTGCTGTCAACGCCAGCAAACATAGCATCTGGAGTTAACTCTAAGTCAAGAACTTTTTGCGGGACAGCCCTAAAAAGCCGTGGATCCTGAAAGGCCGGGGCGCCCCCGGGCCTGCAGGCATCCCCCCGTGCCGGTCCGCCGGCATCAGGGCCGCTCTCCTGCCGGCGCAGGAAACTCGGTGCCGTCATGCTACAGGCGGAAGAAGAGCCTTGATTTCCTGTCCGGCAGGGAGTACATTCGGGAAATCCCCAGCCCTTCCGGAATCCTGACTCTCTCCGGGCCGGTGCCGGAAAGAGACAAGGCCAGGACAGGAATGAAAGACCGGACCGGAAGACCGATCTGAAGCAGGCCTGGGCAGGTCCTGACGGAAAGGACAGGCCCGGAGACGACGGGACATCACAAGAAGAGGAAGAGAAAGTGAACATCTCGGAGACATCGAAAAAATTCGGGCTTTCAGCCGACACGCTCCGCTACTACGAGAAGATTGGCCTCATGCCTGCCGTGCATCGCACCCCGGGTGGATCACGGGACTACGGCGAGGAGGAGTTCGGCTGGGTGGAGTTCGTGAAATTCATGCGGGGCGCCGGCGTCGAGGTGGAGGCCCTGGCCCGCTACGTGAAGCTTTTCCTGGAGGGGCCTTCCACGGCCGGCCAGCGGAAGCAGATCCTCATGGAGCAGCGGGTGAAGATAGCCGCGAAGCTCGTCGAGCTCCAGACTACCCTGGAGAGGCTTGACAAGAAGATAGAGCACTACGAGACCAGCGTGGTGGTCTTCGAGGACAGCCTCGCCCCCGCGACCCCCTCCCGCTTCAAGGGGAACGGCAAGGGGAAGACCACTGCCGGCTCCTGACACGGACGCCGCTCCGCACGGACTCCGAGCAGCGTCCGTCCGAGCGTCCTCCGTACTCTCACGCGGACGCGATGAATGCGGGACCGGATGACCTTGCAGTCTCGACTGCAGCGCAAGGGATCTCCAGGACGCGATGTTCACGATACGCGAATATTTTCATAATAGTGCCCCTCCCGCCGGGCCCGGTGACCCGTGCCCCGCGGGTTCCTCTGTACTGCAACATGCTGCGCGGGGCCGCCCGCCCCGCCTCCCGCCGGCCCGGGCGCCGGCGGGAACGTCACCCGGCCTGGAAGGCCGGGTGTCGGGCAAGTTTCATATCAGTACCCCTCCCACGGTGGACTGCGGGTTCTTCTGTACTGCAACTTGTGCCGCGGGGCCGCTCGCCCCGCCTCCCGCCGGCCTGGGCGCCGGCGGGAACGTCACCCGGCCTGGAAGGCCGGGTTCCGGGCGTGTTTCATGGTAGTGCCCCTCCCGCCGGACCCTTGACCCGGGCCCTGCAGGTTCTTCTGTTCGGCAACATGCGGCTCGGGGCCGCCCGCCCCGCCTCCCGCCGGCCCGGGCAGCGTCGGGAACGTCACCCGGCCTGGAAGGCCGGGTTCCGGGCGTG
>JAISFP010000452.1 GCA_031263525.1 Deltaproteobacteria bacterium
CGCCCTCCGCCTGACTCACCTTCCCTCACCTCCAATGACATGGCCCCCATCCCGCCTTCCGCCTGACTCACATTACCTCAAGTCCAATGCCATGGCCCGCATCCCGCCTTCCGCCTGTCTCACCTTCCCTCACGTCCAATGCCATGGCCCACATCCCGCCTTCCGCCTGACTCAACTTCCCTCACGTCCAATGACATGGCCCGCATCACGCCCTCCTCCTGACTCATCTTCCCTCAAGTCCAATGACATGGCCCCCATCACGCCCTCCTCCTGACTCATCTTCCCTCAAGTCCAATGACATGGCCCCCATCCCGCCCTCCTCCTGGCTCATCTTCCCTCACGTCCCATGACATGGCCCCCATCCCGCCCTCCTCCTGCCTTATCTTCCCTCACGTCCCATGCCACGGCCCCATCTCGCCTCCCCCGGATCTCTTCCCTCTTCTTCCAATCTCCCATCCCTTGCCATCTCCTGCCTCCTTCCGGCAACCTGCGCATCCCTTCCCGCCTGCTGGCCTGCACCCCTCACTGGCGGCTCCCCTCACAGACCATTGATGAACGCCTCTATGAAATGCAGAGCGGCCCCCACGGCAGCCCCCTCCATCTTTCTCCGGGACAGCCTCAGGTAGTCGGCGTTCCGCTGGAATGCGTCCAGGGACGCCGCCCTCGCCCGGAGTCCGGAAAGATGGGGGCCCAGGAAGCCTCCCACGTAGCCTCCTATGACTATGCCGCAGTCCAGAAGCATGCGGAGGTTCACGGACATGAGTGCCAGGCTCGCGAGATACCGCGAGAGTTCCCTGGCAAAGACCGGCTCCCCCGCCTCGGCCCTTGCGAAGAAGTCCTCCAGCCGCCCGCCCGCAGGATCCGCGAGGCGCAGGGCGCTCCCGTACAGGTCGTAGTGACCGTCCTTGCCGCAGTAGCACCTGGGCCCCCCGGGCCTGAGGCACACGTGCCCCGCCTCCCCGGCCCTCTGGTTGTCCCCGGAGACCATGCGCCCGTCTATGACCAGGGCACCTCCCACGCTGTTCGACAGCGACAGGAAGAAGAAGCTTCCGGGCTCCCCCTCCCCCCAGAGCTCGGTCAGGCACCCGGCGGCCGCGTCGTTGAAGAGCCTCTGGGGAAGCACCCGGCCCAGGGGCAGGGCTATCCTGGCGGGTCTCGTGATGTCCAGAACGTGCGACCGGAGAAGCTCGGTCCCGTCCTCGGAGATGATGCCCGGAAGGGATATCCCCGCGCCCAGGCACCTTGCCGGATCCACACATGCCCTCTCCATGATGCCCGACACCATGCCCGCAGCCTCCGCCCCCCACTCCTCCGTCGGGGAGAACCTGACGACAGGCCTCTCGTGGGCCGCGAGCTCTCCCGCCAGGTTTACTATCGCCATTGACAGGTGGTTCCTGGTGACGTCCACCCCCACCGCGAAGCGGGCATCCGGCACCGCCGCCACCGTCGAGGCCTTCCTCCCCCCCGTGGACGGAAGCTCCCCTGCCCCCTCGACCACGCCCAGCCCGGAAAGATCCCTCAGAAGCCTCGCCACCGTGGGCGGGCTCACGCCCAGCAGCGCGGCCAGCTCCCCCCTGGCCGCGCGACCCGTTTTCATGACCGCCCGGAACAGCTCCGCGCGGCCGACTCTTCTGGTTTCCCTGTCATCCATGGCCATAAGTTCCGGCTCCCCGGTCCCCGATTCACCTTGTCAAGTCGCAACACTAGG
Organism: Deltaproteobacteria bacterium; assembly: GCA_031263525.1. Taxonomy (GTDB): domain Bacteria; phylum Desulfobacterota; class Desulfarculia; order Adiutricales; family Adiutricaceae; genus JAIRZX01. The sequence goes on from JAISFP010000452.1 coordinate 1,709, forward strand.
AGGTCATCACCCTTCTCAGGAAAGGCCCCGCCAGCAGCACCAGCGGCTGGACGCGGCCCCATCAGCTGGAAGGCCCAGCCGGTGGAGTCATGCCAGGCGGCGTCCCCATCCACGGGAAGATCCAGCCGGAGTCGTCATCACAGGCAGCGTCTCCATCCTGGGGAAGGGCCAGCCGGAGTCGCCATCCCTGGCCGCGTCTCCATCCTGGGAAAGGGCCAGCCGGAGTCGTCATCCCAGGCAGCGTCTCCATCCAAGGGAAGGCTCTGCCGGAGGAGTCGCCGCTGAGCGCGGCTCCCCCCTAAGAAGGCGCCGTCGGCAGCGTCATCACATGCAGGGCTCCTCTTGCGCCAAGTCCCCCCGGCACATGCTGGCCGCTGGACACCGCCTGATCAATTCCTGGTTGACTGACTCCCAAACTCCCATCAAAACTGGGTTTCAAGACCGAATCGCTCCCATCTCCTCGTCCCCCGAACCAGGCCGTCCCCGGCCCGCCGAATGGCACTCCTGGGAACGCGGCCGGCGAGCCGGGCGGCGCGGGAGGGCATGTGACGCCGCCCGGCCCCGTCCGGGCACCCTGCGGCCTGTCCTTCGCAACGCGCCCGGTCGTCCCGGACGGGAACCCTTCCGGCCGGAATCCTGGAAATCCACTTGCTCCCGCAACACCTGTGGATCCGGCGAGTTGTCAGGCAGACAACCGGGCCGTGGCACGGCCCCTCCCGTAGACCCCTGCCATGCCGCCCGAACCCGGCAAGACACCCTCGTATCATTTGTTTATCAGCGACATAAGTGAAATTCTATAGATGCTTTACTACATGACATATTGCCAGAACTTTTCCGGATTGAAAGGCTTTAAGTGCCTGAAGGCCGTCAAGGCATTCCGGGCTCCCGTCCTAATCCTGGCCAGGCGGTCTCCCGCCTGTTCGGATCCGGAAGCAGAGCCGCCCTCCCGTCATCCTGAGCTGGGAGGACCCGATTCCTGAGCCGTCCTCCAGTCATCCTGACCTGGAAGGACCAGGAACCCGAGCCGCCCTCCAGTCATCCTGGGCTGGGAGGACCCGGAACCCGAGCCGCCGTCCAGTCATCCTGGGCTGGGAGCACCCGGAACCCGAGCCGTCCTCCAGTCATCCCGGCCTGATGAGGATCCGGAACCTCCGAGCCGTCCTCCAGTCATCCTGGGCTGGGAGGCCCCGGTTCCCGAACAGGCCACCCGGCCAGTGCGGGCCCGAAGCCATTGCCCGCCTCCCGAACCTTCCAGGCGACCGGAGACGCCGGTCATTCCAGCTCTTCGGTGCCTCGGGCGCCAACTCACATGTTCGAGACGATCTTCGTGATGAGCTCCGCCGCTGCCCTGGCCGTCTCCCCGAAAGGCCCCGCGGCCCCCATGCCCCCCTTGCGGGTGCAGGCCAGGGCCCCGGCAGCGGCTGCCAGGGCCAGGAACCTCGTCCAGTCCTCGGGTCCGTGAGTCCACAGGGAGTCGCCGGACAGGCACAGGGCCGCCAGGAACGCCCCGTGGAAGGCGTCCCCGGCCCCGGTGGTGTCCAGCGGATCCACCGGGGCCGGGGGACAGAAGGCCTCGATGCCAGGGGCAAGCATCCTGGCCCCCAGGCCGCCCAGGGTCATCAGCACCACCCGGGGCCCGAGGGCCGACAGGGCGCGGGCGGCCTCGAAGGTGCCGCCCGGAATCCCCGAGAGGATCTCCGCCTCGGTCTCGGAGACCTTCAGGATGTCCACTCGGCCCAGGAGAGGCTGGACCTGCTCCCTGAACGCCCAGGGCCCCTCCCACAGGAGAGGCCTCCAGTTGGGGTCGAGGCTGACGGCGATCCCCCTGGACACCGCCTCCCCCAGCGCCGCCATGGTGGCCGCGCGGCTGGAGTCGTGGGTGAGCGACAGTGACCCGAAGTGGAAAATCCGGGAGTTCGCGATGATCCCCATGTCCACCTCACCCGGCGCCAGGGTCACGTCCGCACCGGGGTCCCGGTAGAAGCTGAAGCTCCTCTCCCCGCTCTCGCCGAGATGCACGAAGGCGAGCGTGGTGCCCACCTTGGGGTCGAACCTCATCCCGGAGCAGTCCACCCCGTGGCCCGCAAGGGACTCCTTCAGGAAGCTCCCGAACTGGTCCTTCCCGACCTTCCCGATGAATGCGGTCCTGGCCCCGCAAACGGAGGCCTGGCACAGGAGGTTGGCAGGCGCCCCTCCCGGATTCCTGATGAAGAGGCTGTTCCCCTCCGGGGTCTCGCCGTCCGGGGTGAAGTCTATCAGTATCTCGCCCAGGGCTGTGATGTCGAACATGCTTCCTCCTTTCACGATGACGGGCGCGGCCCCTCCATGCCTTCAGGGCCCCTCCGTGCTTCCGCCCCTTCCGCAGGCCCGGCGGGTCCCGCGCGGACCAGGCTTGCCAGCGGCGGCTCCGGCCTGTCCTGCTGATCCGGCGGACCAGGCTGGGAACCGGCGACGGCACCTGGAACTGAATCCGCAATCTTCCGGAACCGGGCCTGTTCAGGAAGCTCTTCGGGCAGGGTTCCCCGGAGCCGGACAGCCTGCCGGAACCATCGGAGCCGGAGAGGCCGGGGGACGACCCTCCGGCCCGCTCTGCCAGGCCGCCCTCCGGAGCCGGCCTTCCTGACCGGTCACCCTTGTTAGAAGCTCCTTACATTTTGATGCTTAAGCGGATATGCAACCAATATGTAGCAGTTTCTTCGTTCATAATGCCGTTAGTCGCTTTAGGCGAGAGGCTGGGCTGCTTCCTTGCCTCCTGGCCTCCTTACTTGCCTCCTGGCCTCCTTACTTGCCGCCTGGCCTCCTGGCCTTCCGGCCTCCTTCCTTGCCTCCTTGCCTCCTTGCCTCCTTGCTTGCTTCCTGGCCACCAAGCTTGCTTCCTGACCTCCTTGCCTGCTCCTGGCCACCAAGCTTGCTTCCTTACCTCCTTGCTTCCCGTCTTCCAGCTCGCTTCTCCTCAGGAGCCGGCGAACTTCCTGGAAAGGCTCTTCTTGAACTCCCCCAGGGCCCCGCTCTTCTGGAGGCAGTCGAAAGCCACTGCCGCGAAGAGCACAGCCCCCTTGGTGACCATCTGCACGTACTGGTTCACGCCCAGGAGGACCATGCCGTTGGAGAGCACCCCGATGATGAAGACTCCGGCCACGACGTTGTTAATCTTGCCGTAGCCGCCGTTGATTGAGACTCCTCCCAGGACGGCGGCCGTGAGCACGTCGAACTCGAAGCCCTTGCCCGCGATGGGCTGGCCGGAATTGGTGCGGGAGAGCATCACCACCCCCGCGGCCCCCGCGAAGAAGCCGGAGAGGGTGTAGGCCAGGTACTTCACCTTCTTCACGTTGATGCCGGAGAGCTTGGATGCCTCCTCGTTGCCGCCCACCGCGTAGAAGTAACGCCCGAAATAGGTGCGGTTCAGCAGGAAGGACCCGACAAGAAGCACGGCGATCATTATGATTACGGGCACTGGCACCGGCCCCAGGTAGCCCTGCCCCAGAAACGAGAAGGACTTGGGGAAGCCGAAAATGGGTATTCCGCCGCAGACTATGTAGGCGATTCCCTCCAGCATGGTCATGGTGCCCAGTGTGACTATGATGGCCGGCATGCGGAGATTCGCCACGGACCAACCGTTGACGAAGCCCACCGCTGTCGACATGGCGAGCGCCGCCGTGACGGCCGCGGCAGGGTGCCAGCCGCCCTTCACCATGAGCCAGGCGCAGACGATGTTCACCAGGGTCACCTGGGAGCCTATGGAGAGGTCGATGCCACCCAGGAGGAGCACCACGGTCATGCCCACAGCGGCGATGCCCAGCATGGACACCTGCCTGGCCAGGTTGAAGAGGTTGCCCGAAGTGAGGAAATGGGGACTCTTCACCGCGAAGAACACCACCAGCGCCAGGAGTATCACGTAGATGCCGAGGCGCCTTCCGAGCCCCTTCAAAATCGAGCGCCCTTCCCTGCCGAAGCCCACGCCGGCACCCCTGTCGGAATCCCCGCCAGAGACCTTGCCTGTGCCTCTGCCGGAACCCTTGACGGAATCCCCGCCGGAGTCCCTGATGAGGTCCATGCCGGTGTCCCTGACGGCGTCACTGTTGGCTGGCTTCCCTGTCACTGGAGACTACCCCCTTCCTTTGCCTTGCGGCCCGCGGCCGCCGTATCGCCAACCGGACCGCCCCGGGCGGCCACGTTCGACGCGAGCTCCATCACGCGCTCCTGGCTGAACTCCGAGCGCTCGAGGATGCCCGCCTGCCTTCCCTCGCTCATGACCAGTATCCTGTCGGAGAGGCCGATGAGCTCCTCCATCTCGGAGGAAATGAGGATCACCGTCCTGCCCTCCTCCACGAAGGTGCCGATGAGCTTGTAGATCTCGAACTTTGCCCCCACGTCCACCCCGCGGGTCGGCTCGTCCAGGATGATCACCCTGGGCTGGGCCGCCAGCCACTTGGAGAGGACCACCTTCTGCTGGTTTCCTCCGGACAGGCTCCCCGCCTCTGCCGTGGCGGACGGGGTCTTGATCCTCAGTCCCCGTATGAAGCCTTCCGCCAGGGCCTTCTCCCTGCTCCTGGAGACCACCGGCCCCCTGGAGATCCTGGGGAGCACCGCGAGCGAGACGTTCTCCTCGATGGAGGAGTTCAGGAGAAGCCCCTCTCGCTTGCGGTCCTCGGGCACCAGGGCCACGCCGGCTTCCACCGCGTCCCCGGCGCTCCCGAAGTCCACCTGCCTCCCTTCCAGGACGATCTCCCCCGAGTCGGGCCTCCTCGCCCCGAACAGGAGCTGGGCCGTCTCGGTGCGCCCCGACCCCACGAGACCCCCGAATCCCAGGATCTCGCCCCTGTGGGCCTTGAAGCTCACCCCCCTGACCCCGTTGCCCGTAAGATCCCTCGCCTCCAGGACAACCTCGTCGGTGACGGACCTCTCCCTGGGCGGGAAGGTCTCCTTCATCTCGCGGCCCACCATGAGAGACACCAGGCGCGGTATGTCAGTGTCCGGAATGTCCAGGGTCGCTATCTTCCCCCCGTCCCTTAAGACGGTCACCCGGTCGCAGAGGCTGAAGATCTCGTCCAGGCGGTGCGAGATGTAGACAATCGTGCATCCCCGGTCCCTCAGCGACCGTGCCATGGCCAGCATGCGCTCCGTCTCCGCGCTGGTCAGCGGCGCGGAGGGCTCGTCCATGATGAGGAGCCTGGCCTTGCGGCTCACCGCCTTGGCTATCTCCACGATCTGCTGGTAGCCCACGGTGAGCCTCGAGACCTCCTCCCCGGAGTCTATGTCCACCCCGAGCCAGCGGAAAAGCTCGGCCGATCTCCTCTCCATCTCCCGGATGTCCACGGTGATCCACCTGCGCACCGGCCTGCCCAGGAAGATGTTCTCCGCGGCCGAGAGATTGGGCGCCAGGTTGAACTCCTGGTAGATGACCGAGATCCCCAGCTCCTCGGACTCTTTCGGCGTGAGGCGGCCAAACGCCTTCCCGTCCACCACGATCTCCCCCGAGTCAGGCGAGATGGCCCCCGACACGGTCTTGATCAGGGTTGACTTCCCCGCCCCGTTCTCGCCAACCAGGCCGTGAATCTCCCCGCGCCTTACCGACAGGGAGACGTTGTCAAGAGCCTTCACCCCCGGATAAGTCTTCACTATCCCGTTCAGCTTCAGGATGCAGTCCCCGTCATCGGACCGCCCGCGATGGCCTGAAAGGGAAAAGGAAGAAGAACTGGAGGCGGAGGAGGGGGAGGCGGATGAAAATGAGACGGAGGACGTCGAGGAGGATGGTGAAGATGATGACGGAGAGGACGGAGAAGGCGGCGAGGACGGTGCTGAGGTCAAGACTGATGTTGGAGAAGTTGAGGAGGAGGAAGAGGCGACGAAAGATGGTGACGATGACGACTGGGAGGAGAAGGCCGTGGATGGTGACGATGGCGACTGGAAGGGGGAGGGGGAGGAGAAGGCCATGGATGGTGACGATGGCGACTGGGAGGGGGGGGAGAAGGACATGGATGTTGACGATGGAGACTGGGAGGGGGGGGAGAAGGCGATGGATGATGACGATGGCGACTGGGAG
>JAISFP010000500.1 GCA_031263525.1 Deltaproteobacteria bacterium
GGCATCCCCGCGGCGCTTGCCAGCGTCTCCGGCACGGTCGGCGTGGCGGCGTTCGCGTCCGTCGGCTACGGGTGGAGCCGCACAGAGACCGGGTCTCACGTGGACGTGAAGGGCACTTCCGCAGACGTTGGCGTGGCCTTTGGAACAGAGACCGGGGCAGGGCCCCTGGTGGCTGGCGTCTTCCTGGAGTTCGGTGACGGCAGCTTCGACTCGTACAACGACTTCGCTGGTATTGCCGGGGTCCACGGCGAGGGCGACCTCTCCTACATAGGAGGGGGCGCCTTCGCGAGGCTTGACTTCGGGCAGCCCGAAGCCAGCCATCCCTACTTCGAGGCATCCGTGCGCTTCGGAAAGACGGACGCAGAGTTCAAGACCCGCGACTTCCTGGCTTCCGCAGGCGACCTCTTCAGATATGACTTCGACGCCAAGTACTGGGGCTTCCACGCAGGCGGCGGCTACGTCATAGACTTCTCGGGCATCGACGCCTCGCTGGATCTGTCCGCCAAGTACTTCCACCTCCACCGGGACGGCGGCGACTTCACAGCTTTCGGCCAGAGGGCCACGCTGAGTTCCGTCACCTCCTCCAGGGTCAAGGTCGGCGGCAGGCTCAAGGGCGGCATCACCCAGTCCATCAAGGGCTACTTCGGGCTCTACTACGAGCACGAATTCAACGGCGACTCCCGCGTGACTTACGGCGGCGTGGCCATTCCCGAGGCGACGCTGAGCGGGTCCACCGGCGTGGGCGAGCTGGGGCTTATCGTGAGCACCCCCGACAGCCCCCTTGAGGTGCAGATGGGGATCGAGGGCTCGGCCGGGAGAAGGGACAGCATCTCCGCCAACCTCAGCCTGAGGGTGACTTTCTGATTCCCGGTTCTTATTGCTTTCATCGCTTCCGGGTCCGGTAAAGGGCACGGGAGGCTTCCGGACGGCTCCGGGGGGATATCCCTTCCCCCCGGGGCCGTCTTCTTTTTCTGCACGGCATGGGCAATGACTTTGAGGCGAGGGTCATCTGCTGGCTTGTTAGCGGGAACTGTCAGCCAATGGCAAGGCGAAAGCAGTGAGGCCTGGCTTAAAGATGCCGGAGGCAGTCACTCGGCCAGACGAACGGAAATCTCGTCAGGCGTTTCTCATGCCGATTATGAATTAAAAATGCAGGAAAACCACAAATAATGCGGTTATCAGGTATGAGTGCCAGATCATATCGTACATCTTTATCGTATTCTTTGTATCAGATGGCGAACTTCCATGACAAAGCGAAACGAGAGCAGCATGTCTGTGGCAGGCGCAAATAGAGGTACAAAGGGGCAAGGCGTCGGGCCCGAGACGGGAGAGTGTCGGGCCTGATCCTCGAGAGTTCCATACTCTGACCGGGAGGGTTGCGGCCTGAGTCCGAAGCGTGTCGGTTCTGAACCGGAAGAGAGTCGAAGACCGCCACCGGCGGCCACGAGAACTGCGTTCACGCCGTCGACTTCCATAAGGCGATGAACCTGCCCGTGGAGCTGTTCCTCATTTTGTGTAAAGATTTGCATAAGATGAGTTATGGTATTACGCTTCCGGATAAATATTAGAAAATGTTGAAATCTTTTCCCACATTATGGGAGCGAGTCATGGCAAAGAGATACCAGATCTGGAGTCTTGCACTGATTTCTCACCCTTGGAACGATAGCCAAGATTGTAACATTGACCCGAACTCGTAATAAGTATTTATTTATGTGAAGGAAAATGATTGATTACTGAACAGATAATGGTTTTCGGCTAGATTGCTTAACATAACATTTTTGATTTCAATTGAAAGGTGTGAATTAACCTTCACGCACTGTCTTCCATTGAAGGGTTTTCGCGTGTATTACCGACAGGGCCTTCCATGATTATTACCCCAGAAATCAAATCTGGCCCTCAGGCATGGGTAAGAGGCGAGGGGGCTTTGGGCAGGGGCGAGTACTGAATGGGTGAGAGCTTTGCAGGAAGGGTTAAGGGCGGAGGGGGAGGGCAGGGCCAGTTTCACAGCCTAGCTCACAGTGAAGAGGGCCCATAGGGCCAGATTTAATTTCCAGGGTAATACCCGTTTTCTCTTCTGTCTATGTACGGCATGATCGGCGACCGATAACGCTGTCCGTATAGAATTGAAGAAAGGCGGACCATTTGTAAAACTTTCTCAAAGAATCAAGCCGGGGTTCTTCTATGGGAGGCTGGGCAGTTACTCAAGTCAGGTATGATAGAGAAATGAACCACGTGCTCGCTTGCCGGGACACGAATCAAAATGATAAGTAGCCTGTGGTACGTTTCATGCGCGTGGTGCCCACGATTGACCGAGGGTTAAGGAGGTGTTATATTGCACTGCATGTGTTAAACGCAGTTCACATTATTTCTTTGTCCTTTCAAAATATTATGTAAAGCTATATGTTTCATAACCATTATCTAATACGCGATTATGCATTTCTCTTTATATAAGCAAAAACTTTCCATCTCGTCGACTGGCCTTAACGTAACCTATTTCTCTTTCTGCACCTGATTGCTACCATTACCAGTATTTAAGATAAAGTTTGAATTCCTCTGTTATTTTAGGGCAAATCGTATTAACAGACCGACAACAGGCAAGCCCATTCAGCGGTATTCTCGCTACGCCGGATGTCTGTGTGTCCGACCCGATATCCAGGGTCGCTCCCCGGACACGTGCGTTCCGAGAGAGCCGGTGGACGGCCCGTGCCGGACCCCCGAAGCCGTCGTGGCGGAACGGGTCCTCCGTTCCGGACTCGTGCATTCCGGAAGGGTCGGCGGATGGCCCGGGCCCCTGAGGCCGTCATGGCTGAACGGGTCCTCCGCCCCGAACCAAGTGCGGTCCGGAAGGGCCGATGGAGGGCCCGGGCCGGGTCCCAGAGGCCGTCATGGGTGAGCAGGGTCCTCTACTCTTGGACCCGTGAATTCCTGAAGGTATGGACTGCCAGGGCTGAGACCCCGAGGGCATCCGGACGGTGAAGGCCCTCTGTGCCCCGGACCCGTGTGTTCCGGAAGGGCCGAAGGACGGCCCGGGCTGGGACCCCGAGTCCATCACGGTCACGGCTCTCTTCGCCCCGTTCCAGCCCTCCGCATGACCGGAGGGGAACTCCCGGCTCCCGGTGGACGGGATGCGGTCGTCGCCCCCTCCGTCCTCCTGGATCCTGGAGTTCCGGAGGAATCCTATGGCAGCCCCGGCCTCCCTGGTACCATTGTCTACGGACCTCCGTTCCCGGAAGCTGGCCCGGCCTGGCCTGCAGTGATGCCAAAAATGTGTCCGTACTTCTTGATCAACTCGGCGCGGCAATCCGGAATGGGGTTCCGCCCCGCCAGCTCGGCCAGGTGGCACTGGCGCCTGGCCTCCCTCCGCTCCGCCGGAGGGGACATCATCTTGGGCTTGGCCTCGGGAAACCGCTCGTAGAACATCTCGGGGGTCATGGGCACCTCCAGGGACTCCAGCCAGCGGGCCGTCTCCTCCTGGTCGGCGGCCGCGAGCTTCAGGCCCTCCTCCATCCACTCCCTCTGGTAGAAGACCCAGCGGAGGTCCTCCACCCACGTCTCGAGACCCTCGGTGGAAGTCGGGTGCCTCCCTTGCAAACGAACGGCCCACTTGTTTCTGAGCTCGTCCACGCGATCGAGCAGGGGCTTGTTCATCCTCAAGAATTTGCCGGGGGGCAGGAGACTCATAACAAGACCGACTTTTTCTTGAATTATGTCGAATCCGTCATCAAGCCCGCGCAGGTAGGTAGAGAGCTCGTGCTTGAGATGGCTCCTGTGATTGAGTTCATAGTCTTCCACTTCACTCCCTCCTTGTCAGCAGGTGAATGATGAAGTCAACAGCCTCGGAGTTACCTACGTTGGCTTCCTCGTCGGCCAAATCCTTCCACTCAGCCACTTCGTCCGTCCCGAACAATAGCATGTTCCAGGGATGCAGATCAAGCATTCTGTTCGGACCGGACAAGAGCATGACGAGAACGTACTGGACGTTATGTGGCAAGAGTTCGGCTGGACGCTTGAGTATTATGGCTGTATCAGGCATCCATTTTGACATGTCGCCTGGATCGAATGATAATCAGAAACATGACATGATATTTATTAGAATAGTTTTAGCTATGTCAGAACCCAGCAAATACAGTATCATGAGCCAACCCTGATACATGTGGCCAATCTCATGCAAGACTAATGAGCTAAGTTTTGACAGCTTCCCCTTTTCAGGAAACATAACGAAGATGTTACCAGGAAAAGAGATATCAGTAATGCCATTAGCTAATCCTTCAGATAAAACGGCAGAGCGAAAGCTGATGAGCAGAAGAATGTGGTGAGGGTTAACTACCCCAGGAACCCTCGCTGCGGCTCGTATCAGCTAGTCTGCTATTCTCTCGAAAGATATTAACGCCACACAAATTTCAGGTGGAAGACTGTTTAGGTCTAACTGAGTTTCTGAAAAATTTTCGAATTCACCCTTATAAGTTTCAAACAACCGTATGATCTGGAACTTGATATCGCGCATTAAGTCGTAACGGGATATCTCCTCTCCTTCTTCCAGGCTGGTGCAGATGGTAAATTTCATGAAGTTAGCCAAGAGACGCTGGGAAACATTGAATCTCATTAGTCTAGACAAGCCGTCAAGCATCTTGTTGTTTATGGCTTCTGATTCAACATAAGAAATACCATCATACGACAGTTTCAAGTCGACACTGAAAAGATAATTTTCTTTTATGAACTCAATGTAGCCAATAAACGTCCGGCTATCATAGCTTGCAGGCATGTTCCGAAATATACGAAGATACAATGAGAGATTTCTTTGCAATCTATTCAATTCGTTAGACGTGTGCCATATGCCATCGGCTAATGCTTGCATCACATGCATCTTGTCAGTAAGAAGGCTGAATATATAATATGAGGGACGGTATCCCTCACCGACGATGAAATCAGCAAGTTCCTTGAGCTCTGGTTTCGAAATGATAATTCCAAGAGCCGGATCGAAGCCCTCTTTTTTTAAATAAAAATTTTCATGTTCGTAAACAGTATCTGCGAGAGTCCTCCCGCTCGGGCCAAAGAATCCGCAGGCACTCCTGCCGTTATCCTGCCCCATACTGCGGATTGTCGCCAAACGATTCTTGATATCCGTTGTGAACGGTGTATTGCCGGGGAACAAATTGTCGACCTCGATTACTATCTGTTCCATGGTCAGATTAGTCCTCACGAATCCGGAATCCCCGTTCCGGGAATCGTTGGCGATCAAACCATTCGAGCTCAGGGTCAGGAGGAAGACGGCGGCGACGGCCATTCTCGCGGCGGCGAGCACGGCCTTCCCAGCCAGGAAGCTGATGATCGCCCCGAAGCCGGAGGATTCTGCGAAGGCGGAGAGGGAGAGGAGGAGCTGGCAGAAGAGAGACGCGAGGATAGGGGCGGCGTTAACAATAGTTACAAGCATTAATGCACCTTTTGTCAGTGGAAGGGGCGGAACGCAACGCGGGCAAGTTCCGCCTGGAGTACTCCGTGAGGAAGGGAGCACGATGTGTAATATTCGTGGGTTGCGAGTTATTCTCTGGAAACGATACTGGTCTTGATCATGTGAGGTGGGCAATGCCGCTGCGTCCTGAGAACTCGCTCGCCAACCGGCAGTGCGGCCAAGATTTCTCGGCAGAAAAGGAGAAAGCAGATGAAACCGGAAATGCAGGAAGAGATTGCGCCTCTGACGCCCCATGCTTGCGAGTTGTTCTGATACGACCCTTGCGCGGCGACGACATGATCCAGGCAAGGCTGTAGACACACCGGGGCGGGAAGCTTCAGCGGCAGCTGACTGCACACCGCCGTGTCCGAACCCGCGAATCCGGTCGCAGATGTCCCGGAGGGCCGAACCTGGGAATATGAGGGTAGGCAGTCTTCTGTTGTATGAGAAGACGCATCCGAGCCGCCCCCGCCTAGATGAGGCAGGCTTGGGAAACGTAGCTCGGTTCCGTGCGCCGACTGCCGGAGCGGCTCCTCGGCCATTCTGGAGCCGCCGGAACTGAACTCAGAGCAGGCGAAGGCGCCGGCACTTCCGAGAGTCATCCTGAAGACGGGCAGAAAGGCCCTTTGGACGAGCGCCGCCGCAGTTGAAAGGGCGGAAGTGGCCTCAGAGAAGCCTGCGCAGTACGGCAGGAACCTGACGGAACACCTCGTGGCCAGGTTCCCGAACGGGAAGAACCCGCCCGGACCGGTGTCGGGCACGTCCTCCGTCCTGCTGGCGGGTCTCAGGACGCAGTCACGGTCGTCGGTCGGTCCTGTCCCGCAGGCGGGCCCTATCCTGAGGGTAATGTCGGAGCGGCAGGAACTCGAAATGAGGCCTATGTCCCCGTGGTCCGGCTTTCCGAAGAGCTCTCCGGCGAAGTCCCAGCCCACCGTCTCCGGGGTCTGGGCAACCTTTTCTGAATTGGTTCGGACTGCCCAGATGGCCTGTGGCCCCAGGAGTGGGTAAGGCGGCCTCATGTCGAGGGCAAGCGGCCTCTGGAGCCGAGCCAGCGGTCGTGGCTCAGGCGGCTCGAGAGCCGGGGGATGCCGCACCAGGAGCGGCGCGGTCGTCAAGAGGTCCGGGGCAATCTTGCTATGGAGCAGAGCATGTTGCCACAGCTCGGGCGGTACGTGGGCCGGGGTCGGCAACGCTAACCTCGCAGCCGGTGCATAGCGAACAATGCTTCCCGCTCCCCTTCCTGGAACGTCCATCCCGAAGGGGGCGAGCGACCCGTAGGCGCCTGCCGCCCGCATCACCCAGGTCTGCCTCGCCGTCCTAGACTCCGGCTCGGTCGCGCCCGCGGCCGCCATGAGGGGCATGTCGACCACCAGGACGTCTCGCTGGGAGCGGAGGGCCCAGCCGCCGACCCTGCCACTGGCCTCGAGGTTCAGGCGCGAGAGGCTCACGGCGAGGGGGATCATGCCGGAGGCGGGGTGCCAGGCGTCCAGCTCCCCCAGAAACCCCCGGACGCTGCGGGACTCCTCGCCTTCCGAGATCAGGCCGAAGGTGCCGAGCTGGCTTCCCGCCCCCCAGACGGGGAGCGGGTGATCGCCGGAGGCGGCGGTCTCGAAGACCCGGGGCGGGGGGGCCCCTGCTGTCGGCACCTGCTCCGCCCCGGATTTCAGGCCGGTCCCGAACACAAGCCAGTCCGGGAGCATCTCCTGGGCAGCGGACTCTACGGATCTGAAAATCCGCCTCTGCGGATAGTACCCATGGAACGTGCACCAGACCCCGCCAAACCCCTCCGCGCCGCTTGCGAAAGGCTCCCGTGAGCGGATTTTCCCGGGGAGGATGCCCATGAACTCGCCTGCGGGGTACAGGGGAAGCCGCGAGGGGAGCGCCAGGGGCGCGAGCCCGCTCGCGGAGAGTCGAACCGGTTCGGCAATGATGTCCGACGCCGCGTCCGTTTCGCCCGCGTCGGCCGGCGACATGACGATGCGCTCCATTAGTTCCGGGATGGCGTGAGGGACACCGCCGAGCCCCGCTATCCTCCCGCGGCAGAGTTCGCCCGCGCCGCTGCTCTCCGGCCCGGCAGGTCCCGCTGGGGAGGAGGCGGGCGGGGAGGCCGCTACCCCGGTGGCGGAGGGACTGGTCCTGACCGGCGGGGAGGGAGGAGTCTGGGAAGCGGGCGACAGGGAGGCCGGAGCCCGCGAGTCAGCGGACTCGGGGGATGCTGGTTGGGAGTCGGGGACCTCGGAGTCGGTGGTTCCGTGGGAGGCCGGCAGGGAGACAGGGACCTCGGAGTCTGAGGTCACGGGGGAGGCCGGCATGGAGACCGGTGCCTGTGAGTCGCCGGTCCCGAAGGTAGTTTGCAGTGAGACAGGTGCCCTGGAGGCAACCGTCTCGAAGAGCGGCTTGGGTGCCTTCAGGAGCCGGATGACCGCCGCCGCAAGCGGAGCACTCTCCTCCATGTCGGTGGAAAACTCCGGGAGGCCCTTCAGGACTCCGGGGGGAACGCGCAGGATCTGGGCGTCCCCTGCGGAGCCGGAGGCCTCCGGGGGCACGGCGAGCGAGCTCGCTGCCATTGGTGCGTCCCTCACGGAGGCGACCGCCCCCCGCATACAGATGGCGTCCAGGGTTAGGGTGAAGAAGCACTCGGCTTCCTCGGACCAGGCGGCCGCGCCGGCCCTGCAGAACGGGGCGAAGGCGGCAGGGGCCAGGAGGAAAGCCTCGTCCAGCCCGTGGATCATCCCATCCAGGGGGACGGACTGCAGGAGTTTCTCAATCTCGCGAAAGATCCCGAACCGGACGCCGATTCTGTCAGCGATGAGGCGGGACGCGGGGGCAGAATCCAGGAACCGGAGGGCACCGCGGGGAGATGGGTGGCCTGCAAGGCCCTGCAGCCAGGTACATCCCGAAGTCCCGGCCTCCTCCCGGGACGACAGGCTCCCCGGTCCCGCCAGGGGCACCATGCCGCCCTGATCCCTCATGAAGTCGGGCAGGGCGCGCGGGTGGGCGGCGGCGAACAGGCGCCTCGCCCTGGACGCCTCGGCCAGCTCGAGCGCCGACTGCATCAGGGTACCCGCCGAGGCAACGAGACCCGGGGACAGCCACGGAGACTGGACGGGACACGAGGAGCAGGAACGGACCGTGGACGATCCCCCGGCCGAGCCAGACGGCGCGTCAGGGGATAGACGGGAAATGAGAACGGAAGACCGGTCGGGAGGCAGCCAGGACGGGAGGCACCCCGCGAGCGATGCCGACGACGCGACCACGGCGACCGCGAGGATATCTCGCGTGACGGGGGAGACCCGACGTCCGGCAATGCGGTGCTCGATGTCCGCGAAGAGGAACTGAGGCCATGTCACGGCGTGGAGAGCTCCGGGGTACGGGGGAGCAGAGTCCCACTCGTGCCGCGCGAGGGAGAAAGTCCACGCGAGCCCTACGTCGGAGGCCGCCGTGGCCTCCAATGCCGAGCGCCCGTGCCCTGGCTCCTGTCCTTCGTGGAAGATGCCCGGCACCGGCGGCCACCAGCGCTCCGTCCGGGAAATCAGAACGAAGGTCTCCACAGCGGGGGCGGTGAGGAATCGGCGGGCGGGTGCGGTCAGGGCGGCGGGCAGAACTGCCGGGCTGTCCAGTCGTCCGGATCGGACGGAAATCCAAGGAATGTCAAACAGCCGCAACGGCTGGACCGAGACCGGGAGATCCATGGTCTCACCCTCCGGTACGAGGGCGGAGAGGGCCAGGCTTGCGAGTCTGGACAGGACGTCTTGCTGAGCTGCCGTGCTCTCCAGGCATCCTGATCCGACGGAAATTCCCGAAATGTCAACCAGCCGCAACGGATGGACCGAGATCGGGAGAACCATAGTCTCCACCTCCGGGACGGGAGCGGAGAAATTCAGATCGTCCAGGAGACGGCTCACGAATGAGGTGTTGCCGGTGAACGGGCAGAGCCACGCGGGGGCCATGGCGACCTGCCTCTCGTTCTCGAGAAAACACGCGCCTGGAGAGGGAAGAGCTGACAGGTACGTGTCCGGGAAGGAAATGACGATGTCCTTCGGACTGAGCCTGTCCATCTTGTCTGAGATTGGCAAGTAAATCGTATACCTCCCCGGCCTGGACCATCGTAAAAAGATGGACAGAACGGAAACCGGAGACGCGAAGTGCGCCCTGGATTGAGAATAATCTAGGGTCTTCACGGACCCGTGTCAATATGTTTTAAAAACATTTCAATTATGAAATTTTGCTTTGACGCATAATTTGACTTTCGGACAAGCATACTCAAAAATGTCTGATAAGATGAGATAGTCATTGAATGTCAAGCATTATGGATGGACATCTTAAACTTGACTGCAAGCGAAAAAACTATCGACATCCGAAAAATGGCTGCAGCCCCCTCGAAAACTTTCGTACTTACGGAATTTTTATTTTCGTTCCTGAAGACTGATTCTCCAAAACCCCAGGAACGAACTTTCGCGTCCAGCCAGGAGATGATGGACTGGACTGTCGAGGAGGCGACGGACCGCATCCAGAAGTCCGCCGGCAAGATCAGGCGAGCACTGCGCCAGCCGGAGAACCCGACCTGCGTTGACTTCATGATCAGAGTTAGGTTGTTCTGCCAGTTCATGAAGAACTTGTGGGAAGCCGCCGGGACCGCGCAGGTCTTCCAGAAGATCACGCTCAACATGATGGAGAAGTTCGTGGTGGACGTCTCGAGCGTCCGCATGGACTCAGCCGACGTCGAGTCCGACATTAGGGACCTCCGCAGGTACCGGCTGAACTGTGTTACAGTCCAGCTGTTCCTGAAGAAGTTAGGGAGGAGCTGTACTTGCAGGCTCGGTGAGACGGTCAGGGGGCTCAGGGTCAGGTTCGGCGACGCCCGAGAGATCGGCGGCGACCTCTTCGGCCAGATGGACTAGGAGAAGAGGACCGGTACCATGGAGCAGATGGTCGGAGACGCAGAGGCCATCGTCAGGCGTTTCCGGAACAGCCCGAACTATTGTCACATGGACTTCTTCCGGACCAAGGCTTGGCGGTCTGGGAGCAATGCGAGGCGGACCCCCGGTGCCGACGGCGGCGAGTCCACAGTCCGGTTCAAGGCCCCCCAAGGCCGTGGAGTTGGACAGCCACCAGAGGCCCTGCAACACGGGGGTCACGTACAACTTGGACAAAAATAATTGAGGAAGAGGAAGAGCCACAAGTCCAAGTCCCAGGTGAAGGAGACCTGCACCAGGCCCAGGAAGAGCGGCCTTGAGAGGCTGCTCCTGAACCTCACGATATACGTGAAGACCGCCGGAGACCACGCGAGCGACGTCTACGCCGTCGGAGATGCCAGCACTTGCCTGAAGGAGATGAATCTAGCTGTCAGGCTCTTCCACGTCGTCTAGCTTTAATGCATGTCTCCCCCCCCTGCTTGCAGGGTGAACAGATGCCCCCGATCCTTGCCCCGTAAGGGAGCCGTTCCCTAGAACTGACCCTTGCCCGTGGTCTCCACCTCCTCGGCAATCTCCTTGCACCTGGCGCAGGGGGACAGGGGGAGGGCGGCGAAGACCCTGGGTCCGCAGAGGTCGGACGCAGTCCTTATGACCAGGACGCCAGGGCAGTCGGGGCAGTCCCGGAGACGCTCTTCGCGGCGCTCGTCTATGTATGATGGCCAGTCCGGCTGGGTCACGGGGTCGGCTGGGTGGCTGTCGTAGAAGATCCTGCGTTCGCGGCAGAACCAGCCGCCCTTCAGCGTCGACCCGGTTAGGGACGGTTCCGGGGGGTGGGAGCGCTTGTCGCGGATGAAGTCCGCGAGCCCCATGACGTAGTCCAGGGTCTTCCGGGAGGTTCGGGGGGGCCCCTCGGGGGGCATGGGCTCCTTCACCCTGGTCCAGTCCAGCCCCGCCATAGACATTATGATGGCTAGGTTCGTGTAGGGGAGCGCCCCCTGGATGGCGTAGCCGCCCTCGAGAACGGCCAGGTCAGGATTGATCATCTGGGACATCTCGGCATAGCCCAGGGCGGTGAGCGACATGCTGGTGATGGGGTCCGTGAAGTGGTTGTCCTGGCCCGCGGAGTTGATGACCAGCTCCGGCTTCCACTCGTCCAGGATCGGCCTCACTATCTCGCGCACCGCCAGGTGGAAGCCCTCGTCCCCCGTGCGGGGGGGCAGGGGTACGTTCACCGTGGACCCCCAGGCCCTGGGGCCGCCGAGCTCGCCCGGCATCCCCGACCCGGGGTAGAGCGTCCTCCCGTCCTGGTGGAGGCTTATGAAGAGGGTGTCCGGGTCGTGCCAGTAGATGTCCTGGGTGCCGTCCCCGTGGTGGCAGTCCGTGTCCACCACGGCTATCCTCCTGTAGCCGTAGTCCTCCCTCAGCCGGGCTATCATGATGGCCTCGTTGTTGATGTTGCAGAAGCCCCGCCCCCCGTGGACCACCTTGCCCGCGTGGTGTCCCGGGGGCCTGACCAGGGCGAAGGCCTTCCGGGCCTTCCCCTCCGCCACGAGTTTCCCCGCCGTGATGGCCCCCCCCGCGCTTATCATGTGGGGCAGGGCGGCAACCGCGTGCAGGCCCAGGGGGAAGAAGTGGACCCTCTCGGCATCGGCGTCTGAGGCCTTCTCGGGCCTCCACTCCTCGATCTCAGGGAGATCCAGTATCCCCTCCTCCCTCAGCTGGTCGTGGGTGTACAGGAGCCTCTCCTCCCGTTCCGGGTGGGAGGGCGATATAGCCCAGTCGTAGGCGGGGAAGAAGATGAGCCCCAGGTTAGCAGGACCGTTTTCCATGAGCCGCGAGTCCTCCGGAGGCGGGCCGGTCGGGCCCTGGGCCAGGGGTGCGCCGCGCGGGGCGAGGGAGATGCCTGGTCCCCCGCCCGCGCGGCCTGAATAGGGACCAGTCTGATCTTGACCTTCAGGATTTTAGGGGCCCGGCGCGGAAAACACAAGGCGGGCTTGGTAGGGCCGGGGCTGGCGGTCGCTGCCGGACAGGCAGGATAGGCAGGACATGCAGGACAGGCAGGGAAGGCAGGACAGGCAGGACAGGGAGGAAAGGGAGGACAGGGAGAACAGGCAGGGAAGGCAAGACAGGTAGGGAAGGCTGGGAAGGCAGAACAGGCAGGCAGACAGGCTGGGAAGGCAAGACATACAGGGAAGGCTGGGAAGGCAGAACAGGCAGGCAGACAGACAGCCAGGGAATGCAGACAGGCAGGGAAGGCGACCCGGACAGTGGGCGGGTTCGGACGGGGACCCTGGCGGTCTGGATCGGGTTCGGAGGGGGAAACGGCCAGGTCCGGAGGAGGATTCAGTGCAATGTCACCAACAGAATGGATTGAGCGCGGTTCTTGTCTTCCAGGAACAGGGACATGTCGCCTGGGCCTTGGAACTGCCAGTCTCGCTCAAGACTTCTGTACCGGCCCCAACTAATGCGGCATGGAACAGTGCGAGGTAATATCTCCCAGCTGACATATGCCGTTTGGAGATTATGGTTGCAAGAAGATCATGTAACAAATTAGTAATTTATAGGGAATATTTATTCATCTAAAATTCTTGATCCAAATGGGTATTGGTGAGATTATTTGTAAACATTATGTAATTATCTGACGGGCTTTTAAATATTAGTCCGAACATGACAGCATTGAATCATATCTTGTTTTCCATGTTGGGGATCTCTAAAATTACGTTCCTGTTTGGCCGTGGCATGTTGCAAAGGAGTTTCCACATGGATCCATCTGCCGATTGATTGTCAGATAATCGCAGGGGAAGAGGATGGGAGCAGGCGAGATCGTTGCTTTGTTTGAATTGATTGTTGTTAGAAGTTCTAAAAAACATCATTAATATTTTCTAGGTTAATGCCAAATATATCAATCTTATAATTTTCACTAATTAAATTATTTAAAATAATTCCATATTAATATTTTAAAATTGTAAGATTGTTATTGCTGTAAAATATTTAAATTTATAAATATGGTATAATAATTTCAATACTATAATATTGTCAAAGTTGCTTGAGGAGAACAGTGTATTGTAGCCATTGGTTATTAACAATATTAATTAAATAATTTTGAAATCGTTTTAGTTTTTGGAGTTGTTTAGTTACTGCTGAAAAATCTGAGCAGTTGAAATCACTAGTCGTTTTTCTTCTGGCTGATCCGCGTCTGGGGGGTAAAGCTGACTAAAATGAATATTGAATTTAAAATTGAAATTTAATATTAATATAATTATTTTGCAACACAAGGAATGTTGATTTATTATTTAAAATATTTGTTTGATCACTGTTATAACTACTATGATTGAAGAATCTGTCCACTATTACAATTTAATTTCAGTTCATTTTAGCTTGCGTTGAGGAAAAACACAACATATCTTATTACCATCTCTCTCGAATTTCTCTACCCTACAAACCTAAAAATCATGTATGTCGAATCGGAAATAACTTGGGGAAGGGAGAAAGGAAGATTGACCAGTTGGCAGCGGCCAAAACAGAAGCAATGCTCTGGTGCCAACTAATGCAAACTAATAAGGCCGCCCCGAGCCCGGAGGATGGCCGCCCCTAGCCCGAAGGAAGGGCCGCCCAGGACCCAAAGGATGGCCGCCCAGGACCCAAAGGATGGCCGCCCAGGACCCAAAGGATGGCCGCCCAGGACCCGGAGGAAGGTCGCCCCGAGCCTGGAAGATGGCCGCCCTGACCTGGAAGATGACCGCCCCGGCCTCCGGCCTCCCTCCACCTGACTGACCGCCCAGCCCGTGGCGTTCTGCCCCCTCTGCCGTACCCTGCGATGCCCCCTTCGTCCGTCAGCTGCCAACTT
>JAISFP010000032.1 GCA_031263525.1 Deltaproteobacteria bacterium
CCGGAAGCCCGTAAGCCCGTGGCCTGAAGCCCAGTCCGGAATCCCGGAGGCCAGGGGCCTCAAGTCCAGTCCGGAAGCCCGTAAGCCCGTGGCCTGAAGTCCAGTCCGGAATCCCGGAGGCCGGGGGCCGTAAGCCCAGTCCGGAAGCCCGGAAGCCCGTGGCCTCAAGTCCAGTCCGGAAGCCCGGAGGCCCGTGGCCTCAAGTCCAGTCCGGAAGCCCGGAGGCCCGTGGCCTCAAGTCCAGTCCGGAAGCCCGGAGGCCGGGGGCCGTAAGTCCAGTCCGGAAGCCCGGAGGCCGGGGGCCATAAGTCCAGTCCGGAGGCCCGGGGACCTGAGCCTGCTGCCTGCTGGACCCCGGGGCCCCGGGTCCTGGGCCTGAGCCTGGAGCCGGCGTCCCGGGGAGCATGCCCGGCAGTTCCGGCACCGCTGCCCTGGCGTTCCCCACGCCCCTGCCCTGACGATGCCTCTACCCCGAAGATGCCGGCGCCACTGCCCTGACGATACCGGCGCCCCTGCCCTGGCGATGCCTTCCCCGTCTGTCGCGGACCCGGTACGCCGGGGCAGGCCGTTTCACGCCGGCGCCTGCGGTCATGAAGGGCCGCAGGCCCCCGCCGCCTCCTAGTACTCGTCACTCCCCGCCCTGCCCTCCCCCCCTCCCCGGCCTCCCCCGGCCCGGGACAGCGCCCGCCTCGAGCCGACGCTGGCGCGGCCTCGCAACTCCCCACTCACTCCAGATCGGGGATAGCATGCCCAAAAGGGCCTTCTCCCGGAGCGCCCTCGCGCCCGCGCGCGCCGCGGGACCTGCCCTTGTCAGGAGGGACGCGAGAGTTGCGCCCCGCCCCGGCCTGGCTTCGCCCGCCGTCGCGGCGCTCGCGGCCGCACTGATCGCCCTCTCGGCACCCCACGCGCAGGCCCAGGCCGTCCCGGACACCGCCGCCCCCGTGAACGGGGCCGCGTCCCCGGGCTCCGGGGCCGCTCCTGACGGGACCGGAGCCGCGTCAGGCGGGAACGGGGCCACGTCCAATGGCTCAGGGGCCGCGCCTGGCGGGACAGGGGCCGGGACGTCTTCCAGGGGGGCCGGGCCGGCCGACGACGACTCCAGGACCGTGGTCACCCGCGAGCAGATAGCCGCCGCCAAGGTGGTGAAGATCCAGGACGCCCTTAACCTCGCCCCGGGAGTCTCGGCGTCGTCCTCGTCAGTGTCCATACACGGCTCGTCCAAGGTGCTGGTCTTCCTCGACGGGACGCCGCTGAACGATCCGACCTCCAGCTACGGGGGCATCAACCTGGACCACATATCCCTCGCCCAGGTGGACCGCATAGAGGTCTTCAAGGACGCGGGCGGGCTCCGCTACGGCCAGGACGCCACCGGCGGGGTCATAGTGATACACACCATGAGCGCGGGCGAGGAGGCAGGCGTTACGGGGCAGGCGCGCGTCTGGGCAGGGAACCTGAACGCGAGGCACGCGGACGCCGACCTCATGGCCCCGCTCGGGGGATGGTCAGTGGCCTTCAAGGCCGGCTGGGACTCTTCGGACGGGTTCAAGACCAACAACGACAGCGACAGGAGGCGCGGGGGTGTGAGGGCCTCCCGCGAGTTCGGGGACGGCGTGGCGCTGTCCGCGTCCTTCGACTGGCTCCGGGAGGAGACGGGCCTCTCCGGGCTCCCGGAGTACCCCACCCCGCACTCCAGGCAGCTGACCGAGAACCTCGCGGGCACCGCCGGCCTGAAGTGGGGCGGCTTCTCCAACTCCTTCTTCTTCAACCGCGGGGACGTGAGGAACCGCGACCCGAGCCGGGACTTCTACCAGCGCCTCACCGTCACGGAGTTAGGGGACGCCCTGGGCTGGGAGGGCCCCTTCGGGCCGGGGGACCTGTCGCTCGGGGCTGGCTGGCAGGAGTCCAGGGCGGTATCGAGCGAGTTCGACAGCCAGCGGGAGCACACGGTGCATCTCATGGTCGCCCAGAGCGCCAGGCTGGGCGCCGTGCCGGTGACGCTCCGCGCCGGTGTCCGCTACAACATGAACAGCGCCTTCAAGAACTCCTGGAACCCGGAGTTCTCCGCCGCGTTCCGCAGGGGGCCGTTCGAGGCCGTGTACAAGATAAGCCGGGGCGTGAACCTGCCCTCCTTCCAGGAGCGCTACAGCCGGTCAAGCTCGTCCGCCCCCAACCCGGAGCTGGGGCTCGAGGTGGCCGTGAACCAGAGCCTGTCCCTGACCCTCGCGCCCTCCGACGAGCTGAACCTGAACGCCACGCTCTTCTGGAACGACCTGAAGGGCCGGATAAGCTACGTGAGGCCGCTCAGTTCCGGCACAGGCCGCTACGAGAACCTCGGGAGGACCGTGTACCGGGGCGCGGACCTGGGAGTCGGCTGGAAGCCGGTGCCCCGGCTGGAGCTGAAGGCCACCTACACCTACCTGGAGGCAGTGGATCTGGACATCGGGAAATTCCTCACGAGCCAGCCCCGGAACTCCTTCACGGCGGAGGCGGTGGCGAGGCCCGCCGAGAGCTTCACGGCGGCCGTCAAGGCCGACTACAAGTCCAGGACCTTCGCCGACCGCGACAACCTGCGCGTGATGTCCAGCCGGATCCTCTGGTCCCTCCGCGCCGAGAAGTCCTTCGGGCCCCTCACTGTGTTCCTGGACGCCGACAACGTCCTGGACAAGGAGTACTACTACGTCGACGGGCTCCTGGCGCCCCCGAGGACATTCTTCATGGGGGTGAAGTACGGGTTCTGAACGGCCGCGGCTGAGACGCCGGGCGGGGCGGGGACGCCGGGAACGGCGCTCCGGCAGTGCCCCTACGGGCAGGGGCGAAGGGGGCCTTGCTGGCGTTCCGGCGTCCGCAAACCCGCCGGCCTCCAGGCCAGTCGGCCCGAAGACCCTTGACGGACCGGGCCTGACCTTTTCCATCTGCCCCTCTCGCATTGACTTCGCAAGACTTCCCGTGACTTCCTTTGACTTGCCTGTCCTAGCCTTTTCTCGCGTTAACTTGCATTGGCTTGCCTTTGCTTGCCTCAACTGGCCTTAACTCGCCTTCGCTTGTCATAACTGGCCTTAACAGGCCTTAACTTGCCATAACTGGCCTTCGCTTTCCTTAACTGGCCTTCGCTTGCCTTAACTCGCCTCTGCTTGCCTTAACTGGCCTTCGCTTGCCTTAACTCGGCTCTGCTTGCCTTAACTGGCCTTCGCTTTCCTTGACTGGCCTTAGCTTGCCTTAAATCGCCTCCGTTTGCCTTGACTCGCCTCCGTGTGCCTTGACTCGCCTCCGCTTGCCTTGACTCGCCTCCGTTTGCCTTGACTCGCCTTTGATTGCCTTAACAGATCTTTATTTGCCTTAACAGGTCTTAACTTGCCTCTGCCTGCCTTAACTAGCCTTGACCTAACCTGCCTTTTTGCCTTCTTTCCGTTCACGCTTCCGGCCGCCTTCTGTTTCCGCGAGCCAGTTTCCAGTTCCGGTCCAGGTCCTTCTCCGACACCTTAGCAGTCCCCTTCCGATGCCCGTGCCGCCTCCGGCCGAAGACGCAGACCCTTCCGGCGGCCCGGGGCGGACATTCCCTTTCCCGTGCGGCAGTGTCCCCGGCCCCCAGGGCCCGGCCTCCCGCAGTACCTGGCCCAAGTCACCAGGAGGTGCCCCTTGCCAAGTCCAGCCAGACAAGCCGAACCGTTCTCGCGCATGAAGAATCCCGGCCCGCCCCGTGCAGGTTCCGCCGCGTCCCGCGCCATGGCGGCCCTCGCGGCCCTGGCCGCCGCGACCGCGTTCGCCGCGATCGCCCACGCTCAGGCGCCCGCCGCCCAGGAGCCTGCCCCGGCAACCGTCCAGGTGCCAGCTGGCAAGGCTACTGCCCCGGCCACCGTCCAGGATCCTGCTCTCAAGGCCGCTGCCCCCGTCCAGGCGCCCGCCGCCAATACTCCGGCCGCGGCCCCCCTCCAGGCGTCTGACGCCAAGGCTACTGCCGCGGCCCCCGTCCAGGCGCCAGCTGACAATGCGACGGCCCCGGCCCCCGTCCAGGCGTCTGACGCCAAGGCTACTGCCGCGGCACCCGTCCAGGCGCCAGCTGACAATGCGACGGCCCCGGCTCAGGAGCCCGCAGTCAAGGCGACGGCTCCGGCACAGCCGCCAGCTGCCAACCCCCCGGCCCAGGCCAAGGCTCCAGCCTCCGCCCAGCCGGCGGCGACGCAGGCTGAGCCGTCCGTCCCCGCATCGCAGGCGGCATCTCCCTCATCGCAACCGGCAGCTCCCGCCTCGCAGGCGGCCTCTTCCCCATCTCAGCCGGCAGCTCCCGCCTCGCAGGCGGCATCTCCCTCATCGCAACCGGCAGCTCCCGCCTCGCTGGCGGGCTCTCCCGCATCGCAACCGCCAGCTACCGCATCGCAGGCGACCGCAACCGTCACGGAGGTGTCGCCGCCATCTTCCGCCGCCTCGCCGGAGGACGGCGCCGCCCAGGCCACGCCACGCGACTTCGCGCCTGACGAGAGCGCCCGGACGCCGGTGATCTACACGGACGATCTGGGGAGGACCGTGACACTTGCCGGACCTCCGGAGAGGGCCGTGTCGCTCGCGCCCGGCGCCACCGAGATACTCTGCGCCCTGGACGCCGGGGACGCCGTGGCGGCGGTTACGCTGGACGACTACTATTTCGAGTGCATAGCCGACAAGCCCAGGACCGGGCCCAGGGACAAACCCGACTGGGCGCTGGTGGCGGCCGCAGCCCCCGACCTGGTGATAGTCGAGCCCGGCGCGGCGGAAGCCGCCCGGACGGCCCTTGCCAGGACCGGGGCCCGGGTGGTCGCCTGGGCCGGGGCGGGCGACCTGGCTGGGGCCGAGTCGGGGACGAGGGCGCTGGGGGCCCTCTTCGGCAGGCGGCTCCAGGCCGAGCGGGCCGTGGCCGAGTCCCGCGCCTACACGGACGCCATTGCCAAGAAGACCGCCGGGATCCCGCCCGCGGAGAGGAAGAGGGTCATGCGCCTGAGGGCCCTCCCGGACGGGGGCCTGGGCACGGGCGGCCCCGGGACGGTGGACAGGGCAATTGTCGAGGCAGCGGGCGGCGTGCCCTGGCCTGGAGGCGAGCCGGGCAGTGTCGGGAGGGTGACGCCCGAGGAGTTCGCCTCCTTCGACCCGCACTACGTCTACGCCTGCGAGGAGGACCGCGCCGCCGCGGAGGCAGCGGCGGCAGAAGCCCCCTGGAACGGCGCATCGGCCTTCAGGGACGGCGGCAGGGTCCGCTACTTCCCCTGCGCGCTCACCGACAGGCTGAGCGCTCACGCCGGCTACTTCATAGCGTGGCTCTCAGCCGACGTGTACTCCGACTGGTACGGGGATCCTGCGAACCTCGCCCTCCCGCAGGAGATCCTGGGCGAGACGCCCGTGGCCGTGGAGGGCATCCCCTACGTGAAGGGGGCGAGGATCGTCGAGTACCGCCTCTTCGACTTCGTTCACCGCACCCTCCTCATAGACTTCACCTCCCCCCAGACCGTGGTCACCACCGGGGACGGCGCGGTGCACGGCGTCACGGCCATCGGCAACTCCTACTCGCCGCCCATGGTGTGGAACATCAACCACAAGGGCGGCTGGAAGCAGGCCGAGGACGAGCTCTTCAGGGTCCTGGGCCTCGACCGGGCGAAGACCAGCCTAATCTTCACTGGCGCGGACATGAGGAACCTCTCAGTGCGGAAGGCGACCCACGAGGACCTGACCGTGGTGGCCCTGGTCACGGCCGGCGCCGAGTCCAACGCGCTCAGGACATCGCGGGATCCGGGGGCCTTCTACGAGCCCGGCACCATCAACGTCATAGTGCTCTCCAGCCGGAAGCTCTCCCCGGGCGGGGCGGCCGGCGCGGTCATAGTCGCCACCGAGGCCAAGACCGCCGCCCTCTGGGACATGGACGTGAGGAGTTCCGAGAGCCCTCTCGCCAACCCCGCCACCGGCACGGGCACCGACGACGTGATGGTCCCGGCCGCCGGGGACGGCAAGGCCGTGGACTACACGGGCGGCCACGGCAAGGTCGGGGAGCTCGTGGCCAGGGTCGTCTACGACGGGGTGACGGAGGCGCTGCTGAAGCAGAACGGCAAGCATCCCGCGCGGAGCGTCTGGGAGAGGCTCGGCGAGAGGGGCGTGGACGTCAGGGAGCTCGGCCCAGCCTTCTCGGCCGCCGGGCCCTACCCCTTCCTCGCGGGCGACGTGAAGGCCCTCCTGACCGATCCCCTCGCCGCCTCGCTCCTAGAGTCCGCCTTCAGCCTCTCCGACGCAGCCGTCATGGGCCACCTGAAGGATCCCGCCCTCTTCGATGCCATGGCGCTCCGCGCCGCCTCGGGTCTGGCGGGAGGCCCGGTCCCCGCGATCCGGAGCCTGGTCGAGGACGAGAAGATCCCCGCGGTCCTGAAGACCGCCCTGGACGCCCTGGCCACCGCCGCGCTGGCCAGGCAGGGGCTCTGACGGGGGCCTCCCGGCGGGCGGGGGCGCCCGAGGCCGCTCCCCGCCCGCCCGGACGGCCCCGTGACGCATGCCGGAGACCGCCGGCCCGAGCGGCCCCGTGACGCTTGCCTGATACCGCCCGGCACCGACGGCCCCGTGACACATGCCTGAGACCGCCCGGCACCGACGGCTCCGTGACGCATGCCCGAGACCGCCCGGCCCCGAGTCGTCCCCCCGGCCCTCCGGCTCGGCGCGGCAGTCTTTCCGGGGCAGTTTCCTGGCCGTCGAGGGCTTCCCCGTCAGCGAGGGTCACGGGAGGACGGCCGCGCCCGCCTTCCGGGCCTGGCCCTCATGGCCACCCCCTCACGGACCCGGACAGCTCGACCGCCGGCCGGGATGTAGCGGCGGAGGTGACGGATCCCCTGCGGGGGTGCCGCCTCGCGAGCCGCCTGCCAGACGGCCCCGCGGAGGTGCTTCGGAAGGCCAGCCCGGACCGGGCCCTGGCGGAGCGGCGCCTGGACCGGGTCAGGGGCCAGAAGGAGGCGCCGGTCGTCCCGAGCGGCACGGGCGGCATGGCCCGGACCAACGGCAACGGGAGGAGCTCCCTCGCCTGCATGCCGGGGAAGTTCGCGGCCGAGGGCTAGAGCAAGAGGACACAGGCGGGTCCTGGACTCGAGGATCACAGGCGGGGTCACGGACTGGTTCCGGTGCCGGCTCAGTGTCTCCAGCGCCGCCTGCGGCAGCCGCCTCCCGGCCCCTCCGAGATGATCATCCACGGGAACCTGGAGTTTCTGAACCTGCCCCGCCTCTTCGGCGCCGAGTAGACCCGGGAGCGCTCCGACGACTTCAGCAGGATGAAGGTGCCCGTCGAGGCGGCCGCCACCCTCTGCGCCTGTAGCGGCGAGTGCCCAGAGAAGTGCCCCCGGCACCTGTAGGACCCCGGCTGGCTCGAGGGGGCCGCGAGATTCTGCAAGGGCCCCCCGCGGTGCATTGAACCTTCAGGGCTTCCGGACTGGCTCACTGGCTCCCGCCTGTCCATCCGGGCGGATCTCGACCTCCGGCCTGGCTTCCGGTCGGCTTACGGGTTCCGGCCTGTCTCGGGGCCTGGCTTCCGGCTCCGGCCTGTCTCGGGGGCTGGCTTCCGGCTCCGGCCTGTCTCGGAGGCTGGCTGCCGGCTCCGGCCTGGCCTCCGGGTTTCGGCCAGGCCTCCGACTACGGCATGGCCTCCGTGCTGCTGGCTGCCGGCTCCGGCCAGGCCTCAGGCCGGCTTACGGGTTCCGGGCTGGCTTCTGGGTTCCGTGCTGTCTTGGGGGCTGGCTTCCGGCCAGGCCTCAGGTCGGCTTACGGGTTCCGGACTGGCCTGCGTGCTGGCTTCTGGGTTCCGGCCTGTCTTGGGGGCTGGCTTCCGGCTCCGGCCTGGCCTCAGGTCGGCTTACGGGTTCCGGGCTGGCCTGCGGGCTGGCTTCCGGCTAAGGCCTGGCCTCCGGGCTGGGTCTTCGAGCGGGCCGGGGGGTGGGGTTCCGGGCGGGCTTTCGGGCCCGTGTCGACGACTGCGATGGTCGCCGGCCCGGAGCCCGGTTTCCGGACCCTGGTCCAAGGCGGGCTTCCCGGCCCCCGGGCATGGACGAACCCGCGTCCGGGAGGCGGGCGGCGCGTGACGGGCTGGCGGGACATCGGGGCTTCAGGCGGGAATCCTGAGAATGCGGGCGGAGCGGCGGAAGCCATGTCGCGGCCTGCGGAAGGGACGGAAGACAGGGCACACCTGTTGCCTGCCCCCGAGAAATCATATACAATGGCGACAGAGTTCGGTCCGGATGCCCTTCATCCGGACACGGAACCGGGGGCGGCAGCCGGTCCGTCACTCTGGCGGAGGCAGGAGAGAGGATGATCCCGTTGGGTTTGCCATGTCTGCTGGCTGTTCTGGCGCTGGCCTTCTGCCTGTCC
>JAISFP010000101.1 GCA_031263525.1 Deltaproteobacteria bacterium
TGTCCGGAACTCTGCCCGCCCCTGAGCCCCTCAGCCTCGGATTCCCCGGACTCCGGAGCGCCAGACGCCCCGGTCTCCGGAGAGTCATCAACCTCGGGGGGGGCGCGAGGGAGGGCGGACTCAGCGGAGGACGGAGTCTCCAGTGCTTCGGACCACTGTCCGGGCCTCTGCCCGGCCCTGAGCCCCTCCGCCTCGGAGGCCCCGGACTCCGGAGCGCCAGACGCCCCGGTCTCCGGAGAGTCATCGACCTCGGGAGGAGCGAGAGCCTGTACGGACTCATCGGAGGACGGAGCTTCCAGGGCTTCGGACCACTGTCCGGAACTCTGCTCGGCCCTGAGCCCCTCCGCCTCGGAGGCCCCGGACTCCGGAGCGCCAGACGCCTCGGTCTCCGGAGAGTCATCGACCTCGGGAGGAGCGAGAGCCTGTGCGGACTCATCGGAGGACGGAGCCTCCAGGGCTTCGGCCCCCTGCCAGGAACTCTGCTCGGCCAGGCGCCCGTCGTCCTTGGAGGACCCGAGGTCAGGAGCGCCGTCTGCCACGTGAGCAGGCGCTGAATCCTCAGCCAGAGCCTCCAGGACCGCAGTCTCCAGCTCGGCGTTCAGGTCGGCCAGGAGCCCGTCCCCGGCGGAGTCCCCGCCCTTGGGGGGAGCTCCGACCTCGACACGCTGGGGGAGGGCCTCGGAAGAATCGGCGCTCAGGCCAGACTCCCGCTTCAGGCCAAGCGGGTCCGGCCTCCAGTCAGGCTTGGGGGCCTTGGCAGGCTTGGGATCCCCGAGAGTCCCGAGAGCCCCGGCACCCTGGGCAACATCCAGCTGCAGGGCAAGAGGGTCCGGCCTCCATTCGACGGCGGGCTCCTTCGCCGCCTCGGCGTTCTGGGCGGGCTCACGCGTCAGATCAGGCTGGTTCGGCCTCCAGTCAGCCGCATGAGCCTCGGTTGCCTCTGGCGCATCGGATACCTCTGCGCTCAGGCAAGGCTCAGGCTTCTGAGCGAACGGGTCGGGCATCTCGTCACCCTTGGCACCCCTGGGGGTCCTGGGCACACTGGGAGGCTTGGTCTTCTCCTCCGGAGTCTGACCGGACGAGCGCCTGCCACGTCTTCCCGGCCCTGGGCCGGGAGCCCGGGCCTCCTCGGCAAATGTGCCGGGAGCCTCCGGCTCCAGCGACTTCTCTGCCCCAATGGCGGAAGCATCTGCGGCCTCGGGCTCCGTTGAAGGAACCTCCGGGCCGCCGGACCCACGCCAGGAATCCTGCTCCTGCCGGGTCGTGTCAGCCGCGATTGCCCCGGGCACGGCATCATCCTGTGTCCCGGCGAGCCGGGAACCCTCCCCGTTAGCCGGAGACGCCGGGCGGGCGAAGACAGGATCCGGCATCGGGCCTGCCTCCTGCCCGGAAAGACTCGCAACGGGACCGAAACCGTTATCCGGCCTGCGGGCCTGCGGCGCAGTGCCGCCGAACACGGGATCCTTCAGGAACGCGGCCCTGAAGACCGGATCCCTCGTCCACCAGTAAGGTCCGTAGAGCCCGGTCCCCAGAGCCACGGAGGACGTACTCATGCGACCGAAAACAGGATCCGCAGGCCCGTCCATGAGCCTCGGACGCCCCGTCCTCCCGAAGATGCCGGTCCCCGGCTCGGCGACATTCTGATTCCGGCGTCCGAACAGGGGATCCGCTGCGGCCCCGACCGTAGGCCGGCGATCGTCCCCAGCCCTGGAGAACGCGGGCCCCGGCTCCGGAGGGCCGGTCAGGGGCACAGCCGAGGAACCTGGCCCTGCCGAAGTCCCGCTGCCCTCCCCCGCCCGGGCGAGAGTGACCTCAGAATCCGGACCTTCCGGTTCCGGGGAGCCGGCATGGGGTTCCTCCGAAGGCGAAGTCCCGGTCCCGGACGGAGGCTGGGGAGCCTCCTCCATCCCGGAGAGCGAAGTCCCGGCTTCAGGGCTCTCCTTCTCCAAGGTTGCGTCCGGCGGCACCTCGGCGAGCTCGGCCCCGGCAAGAGGCAAGGGATTCTCGGATGCTCCGGAGAGAGCCGCCGCAGTTCCTGGGCCATCTCCACCGGTTCCGGGTCCTTCCCCCTCCTGGCGGAAGCCCAGGGACTCGGGCTCGGGCACGCTCCCGGCCGGAGGGACAGGATCCTCCCATGTCCCGGAAAGCCCGGCTACCTGTTCCGGGACCTCCCTCTCCGGGGGGCAGTCCAGGGACTCGGGCGCGGGCACGGTCCCGCCCGGCGGGACGGGATCCCCCCATGTCCCGGAAAGCGCGGCTCCCGCTTCCGGGTCCTTCCTCTCCGGTGGGCAGTCCAGTGGCTCGGGCACGGTCACGGCCGAAGGGACGGGATCTCCCCCTGTTCCGGAAAGTCCGGCTCCCGGATCAGGGTCCTCCCTCTCCGGGGAGGCGTCCGTGGACTCAGGCGAGGGCTCGGGTGCGGATACGGTCCCAACCGGGGTGAAGGGATCCCCCCCAGTCCCGGAAAGCCCGGCTCCCGGTTCCGGGGCCTCCGGCTCACTGGAGCCGGATCTGGGTGCCTTTGAGCGCCCGGTCCCAGAAATAGCCCTGGGCGTCCGCTTTTTTCTGGCGGGCGGGTCGCCCGGCTCAGAGGAGCCGTCCCGGGCCTCGGCGGGCCCGGACCCGGCCGGAAGAGCGGGAGCCTCAGCAGCGCCGGAGAGATCGCCCTCCGGTCCCGGAACCTCCGGCTCACGGGAGCCGGAGCGGGGCGACTTGGCGTCCCCGGTCACTGACTGGGCCCCGGCCTTCCTCGATCTTCTGGAGGTCGGGACACCCGGCTCAGTGGGAGTCGGCTCGGGGGCCGGCGGTTCAGTGAGGCTGTCCCCGGACTCCTCGGAAAGCTCGGAACCTGACGGAAGCGCGGGCTCCTCCGTACGGGAGAGCACGCCCTCCGGTCCCGGGACCTCCGGATCAGGGGAGCCGGACCGGGACGCCTTTGCGCGACCGGACCCGGACAGGGCCCTGGGCTTCCGCGTTCTTCTGGCGGGAGGACCGCTCGGTTCCGTAGCCGCCGTCTCCCGGAGGCCGTCCTGGGCCTCCGCAACAAGCCCGGACCCGACCGAAGGCTGGCCACCCTCCGCCGCGCCGGTTAGCTCGTCTCCAGGTCCCACTCCCTGCTCGCGGGGGCCCTCCTGGGCCTCCACAACAGGCCCGGCCTCGACCGGAAGACCAGACATCTCCGACACACTGGTTAGTTTGCCCTCCGGTTCCGGGTCCTCTGGATTGGGGGGGCCGGACCGGGAGGTCTTGGAGCGTCCTGGGCCTGAGAGGGTCCCGGCCTTCCGCGATCTTTTGGCGGGCGGGCCCTCCGATTCCGGGACTTCCGGCTCAAGGGAGACGTCCTGAGCCTCCGCAGCGGGCCCGGAGCCGTCCGGAGCCGGGGAGACGTCCTGGGCCACCGCAGCGGGCACGGAGCCGTCCGGAGCCGGGGAGACGTCCTGGGCCTCCGCAACGGGCCCGGAACCGTCCGGAGACAGGGAGACGTCCTGGGCTTCCGTGGCGAGGCCGGAGACATCCTGGGTCTGGGTGACGTCCTGGTCTTCCGTGGGGAGGCCGGAGGCATCCGGGGGCTGGGAGACGTCCTGGGCCTCCGTGGGGGGCCCGGAACCTTCCGTAGACAGAGTGACGTCCTGGGCGTCCGCGGCGGGGCCGGAGCCGTCCGGAGACAGTGAGAAGTCCTCGGCGGGCCCGGAGCCGTCCGGAGACAGTGAGGAGTCCTCGGCGGGCCCGGAGCCGTCCGAAGACAGGGGGCCCTCCGCCAGGCCGGAGAGCTCTTCATCCGATTCCTGGACCTCCGGTTCACGGGGGCCGGACCGAGGCGGCCTGGTGCGCTCGGACCCATAAAGGGCCCCGCCCTTCTTCGATCTTCTGGCGGACGGGACACCCGGCTCAGGGGCCTCCGGCTCACGGGGAACGTCCGGGGCCGCCGTGGCTGGCCCGAAGTCAGGCGGAGACAGGTGGCCCTCAGCCGCGCTGGAGAGCTTGTCCTCAGGGTCCTGGATCGCAGGCTCCCTTCGGCTGGTCCGGGTCTCCTCGGCAGGTCCGAACTCTGACAGAGCCCCGGCCTTCTTCGATATTTTGGAAGGCCGGCCCCCGGGTCCGGGAGCCTCCTGGTCCACGAGGCCGGAACTGGGAGCCGACGGGGGCAGGTTCCGCCCGAGTGCCCCTTTCCCCTGCGTAAGGACCGCAGGGTCAACGGGAGCTTGGACCGGCATCGTCTCCGTGGCGTAAAGATCGTCCAGGACCTGCGCCTTGGCCGTATCCTGGTAGCCAGCGGGCCGGGGCTTCGGTCCCGAGCCAGTCCGGCGGAGAACCTCGTTGTCGAAGACGTCGGCCGTCGACCCGGCAGTCAAGCGGGGGTCAGGCCAGAGGCCGCCCGCCCGCTCGGAGAGCTCGGATGCCTTCGGCTCCACGGTGTTGGCGAAGATGTCCCTGTCGGGGGACATTTGTCCGGGCTTACCCGAGAGAGTCCTTATTATAAGGCGGAGGCCGGCCTGCTGGGAGGAGTCGATGCCATAGAGATCGTCGGCGCAGCCCTGGAGCCAGGACGGCAGAAGCGGGGCGAAGGTCCCCGGCCCGTGGCCGGGATCCTTGGAGAGGCCGACCAGGTAGTCCAGCGACACGTCCAGGACGCTCGCTAACTTCGCCGCAGTCTGCAGGGAGGGGGTGACCTTTCCCGTCTCGTAGTCGGCGAGCTCCTGGAAGGGCCTCTTCAGCTTGCCGCTCAGCTGGAGCAGGGTGATGCCGCGCTTCTCCCGTATGGTCTTGAACCTTTCGGGGAACACGCCATCTAGCACGTACATGAGGCCACCATGCCAAGATTCAGGCTAGCGCCTGAACAGGAGAGGAAGAGGGTCGGGAAAAGGCACCGGCGACCGGACCCGTCTGGGGCCCGTGGTTGCAAGGGGAGGCGGGGCCTTGCCGGCTTCGGGCACCTCCAGGCTCTCGGCAAAGACGGCGAAAGGCACTGTCCCCAGCAAGGATTCAGAACTTATCAGCATGTTAACATAATGGGCTGCCGGACTCAAACCCGTTTGCCCAGGGCCCAGGGGCCGGAGAGGGGAGGGAACAACCTTCCTGAGGAGTGTCGCGGGCTCCTTTCAGGTGCCCTGTGCCTGGGGGCCGGCCCCGGCATGTCCAGTCTAGGGGGGGATTGCCGAGTGCAGGACCTAGGCAAAGACAGTGGCTGGACTTGGGCACTGACTGGGTGAGTGACAGGGCGGGCAAAGGCAGGACCTGAGCATAGACACGGTCAAGGGACAGGGCCGGGGCAAAGGCAGGGACAGGGCCCGGGCAAAGCCAGGGACAGGGCCGGGGCAAAGCCAGGGACAGGGCCAGGGCCGGGACAGGAGCCGTGGACGAGGTTCATGTGAATTTGCCATCGTAATAGAGCCGACCAGTCCGGACCCGCAGGTGCTGCTGGAGAACCACCTTGAGCCGGTGACAGTTCCCCACTCGCCTGGAAGGTCCGGGCTTCTCAGCCTCAATCCATGTCCAGTCCGTGCGGTCCCCTGGACATCCTGGCTGTCCCGCTCCCAGGACATCGTGCCTGTCTTTAACTTTTAGGAAATTCGATATTACCCTTTCTCATAAATATGAACGAATGAGGGGTACAGGACCTTAAATAAAAACTTAGGGCCAAAACTCAACGAGTTGTGCCCTATTCCTCTTAAGGATCATCATGGGTGGATAAGGGGCCGGCGGGCGGTCGCCAAAAAAGCCGGACACCTTCGCCAGCTTGCCGCCAAATTCGTTCAGATTTACATGAAAGGGTAATAGTACCTTTTCATGAAAGTATGAACGAATTGGGATGGACCAAGTGACCTTGAGGGCTAAGTGGGAGACCAGCTTACCGGCTAATTAGTTCATATTAACCGTTTAATTAAATGTCGGAATCTTCTTCAATGTTTTAGAGCGAATCATGGCGAGGAGATGCCAGGACTGGGGTGTTTCCCAGTCTTTCCATCCATAGGCTGACAGCCAAAATTCAGACATTTAGTTAAACTGGTAATATTTTCGTGAAAGGATAATAGATTAGGCATGCCTGCTTCGCTTGGTTAACAGGACGGATTGCAGGAAACGGATATGAACGAAAGAATATCATTATCATCACAAGGACGTTAAGAGTCGGAAATCATGTCCATGCCGGCAAAACCTCGACAATCGGCCAAGTCGAACGTCGTCGGTACTGGACCCATCCAGAACAATCCGGACAAGTTCAGTACAGTTGAGAACAACCTGGTCAAGAAAATTGTAGCAGATGTGTAAAATGCAGAAGGTTCTGTTCAGCCTAGCTTTATGATGAACCGGGAGTATTACGAGTTCGGTTAAATGTTATAATTTTGGCTATCGTTCCATGGGTGAGAAATCAGCGCAAGATCCCAGATCTGGTATCTCTTTGCCATGATTCGCTGCCATAATGTGAGAGAAGATTTCAGTATTTTATAATATTTATCCTGAAGCGTAATAAATTTAAAATTCAGCGTAAACTCAGCTGTTCAGGACGACTCCGGCAAACAGGTCTCATAATTCAAGGAAGATATTGAAAGGGATGTTCATGACGATGTCCGGTCAACGGATGCCCTGGATCCAATGCTTGCGTTTGGACAGTCCTTTCAGAAGTTCTGAACGGGATTTTTCCTTAAAATCTTCTGCCTCGCTCAACGATGAGATCAGTTCCTGGCTTTTGGCAAATGCGGCCAATTGATTTTGTTCAGTATCAGTCAATAGCTCGAAAAACCATCTGGCCGTTTCAAATCCGACTTTCTTGCGTTCCTGGTCAATGGTTATCATGTGGTAGCTAGATTCCAGAGCCAACAGGCGGCTTGGTCCGCCGATATGGTCCTTCACATATAAAGCGTTGCGGATGCTGGCTATATCATCGTCCCGGGAGTGAACAAGGAGAGCCGGGGTCTCTTGTTCTGGCAGGCCGGCCTTCACCAGGTCCACCATGCGAAGCAATTCCTGCAGGGAAGGAAAGGGAGTGCCGGAGAAACCGGCTTCCGAGGGATCGCCGCTCATCATCTGAGCGTGAACTCTTTCCCTTAATTTCTCGTTTTTCAGGCCGTATGGATAGTTCTCCTCAATGCGGAAACGCTTGCCGACTATAGGAATCCGCAACAAAAGCGGCAGGAGAATGATGAGCCTGGGGATGCTCCAGCCATCCCAGCGCAGGGTTATGGAATAGAGGCCCAGGCCTCGGACCACACCGGGGTGTTTTTGAGCCAGATACAGGCTCAGAACGGCCCCCGCCGATATTCCGCCAACAAAGAGTGGCTCAACCTGCCGGGAGAAAGCCTGCCAGGCCGTATCGACGCTGGCGTACCAGTCACGCCAGCCGGTTTTCAACAGTTCGGCCTCCGACTGGCAATGTCCGGCCAGAAGGGGGCAGAACACGGAAAAGCCGTAACGGTTCAAGTCCTTGGCAATAGGCGAAAGTTCAGTGGGAGTACCGGTCAATCCGTGTATCAGCAGGACGCCGATGGGGCTGCCGGGAAACACCGGCCCCAGTTTGGCCAGTTCATCCATGAGCAATCCCTTATTTGGTAACACGCCGCAGAATTTCTTCCAGAAGACGAAATCCCAGATCAATCTCTTCCCTGGTGATCTCCAGGGAAGGAGCGAATGTGATGACGTTTTTGTAATAGCCGCCGATGTCCAGCACCAGGCCGAATTTTCGGCCGTCAACTTCGATGTCGCCCCGTAAGCCTTCATCCGCAATGCGGTCCATCATGGCCTTGTCAGGGGTGAAGCCGTCAGCGGCGCAGATTTCCGCCCTCAGAGCCAGACCCAGCCCGTCCACGTCACCGATGATGGCGTATTTCTTCTTCAGCACTTTCAGACCTTCCAGGAAATAGCGACCGCTATCTTTGACTTTGCTTTCATAGTCAATTTCCTGGACCATTTTCAAAGTTTCCAAGGCCACGGCCGTGCCCAAGGGGTTGCTGGCGAAGGTCGAATGGGTGGAGCCGCAGGGAAAGATTTCAGGGCTGATCATCTCCTCTTTAGCCCACATGCCGGCCAGTGGGTTCAGGCCGTTGGTCATAGCCTTGCCGAAGACCAGGACGTCAGGGCTGACATCGAAATTTTCAATTCCAAAGAATTTACCGGTACGGTAGAAACCCATCTGGATTTCATCATCCACCAGAAGTATCCCATACTTTTCCAGAACGCGTTTCAAGGCCGGGAAATATCCCGGAGGCGGAATGACGTATCCGCCGGTTCCCTGAACGCACTCAACGTAGAAGGCCGCATATTCCGCGTCGCTGGCCTTGGCATCCCACAGGCCGTAATACTCGGTTTCAAACAGACGTTCAAACTGGCCGACACAGAAAAGATCGCAGAAGTCGCGGCGCATCTTATAGGGGCAACGGAAGCAGTAGGGAAATGGAATGAACATGCCGCGATCGCCAAAGTGGCCATAGCGGCGGCGGTAGCGATAGGACGAAGTGATGCTGGAGGCTCCGATGGTCCGACCGTGATAGCCACCCTCGAAGGCCAGCATGAAACTTTTGCCTCCGCAGAAGTTTCGGACCAGCTTGAGGGAGTCCTCCACCGCCTGGGAACCGCCAACATTGAAATGAACCCGCCCTTTTATCTGATGGGAGTCCTCCATATGGCGACAGAGTGCGGTGGCCAGTTCTATCTTTTCGCTGTGGAGATATTGCGAGGCCAGCTGCGGCAAGGAGTCTATCTGCCGCTTCAGGGCGTTGTTCAGGCGCTGGTTGCCGTACCCGAAGTTGACCGCAGAGTACCACATCTGCAAATCAAGATAGGGAGTGTCGGTCGCGTCATAGAGAAAAGAACCTTCGCATCTTGAGAAAATTTTGGGCGGGTCAAGGTAATGAACCGTGTCGCCGAAGGAACAATATTTGGCTTCCAAATCCAGAAGAGCCTTTTCGTCATAATCCTTAAAATTCATTTATTTATTCCGAGAGGCGGCCTTTAGCGCCTGGTGAATGGCCTGGTGGTTTAAATACTGGCCAGGGTCGGGAACTGTTCCCGAGCAGTTTTCAAAAAAAGTGACGACATCGTAAAAATCGCTGAAACTGTGATAAGGCAGCCCCATTTCACGGCAGTGGCTCTCAAGGGGCATTCCCCGCCGTGACAAAATCATGTCCGCATGGTCGGACAGGCAGATGTCGGTACGACCGTCGCCGATTAAGAATATCCGCTGGCCGATCTCCTCCGCCACGGCACACTTGCAGACACCGGAGCCGCAGCTAGATTGGCTGTGAGGAAATTCCAACTCATAGCGGTCACCGGTCATCATTAGACGATTGGCCGTCACGGGTATTCCAGATATACCATAATTGGACAAAATCCGGCGAATGACATAGTCAAGTCCGTCACTCACTATGTGTAGCCGAAGATCGTAATTTTTAGCAAACAGCATAAATTCCTCAAACCCATCGGCAAGAGGAATTTCATCTATCAAGGCGTTCAAAGACTTTTCATCAGTTCTCAACAGACCGACCTGCCGGCACATGCACTCGCGGGAGCTGATTAGGCCGGATACCCATTGAGATTCAATCTCCTCCCACTGGGGCAGGGCAAAACGCGACAAAATCAAATCGGTGGTGTCTACCGGTGTGACGGTTCCGTCAAAGTCGCATATAATGTCGGAAGAACTAAATAAAGTCATTTCTGTCCGTGGCTTGATGATTCCTGACCAAAAAATTGAATCTGAAAATTAAATTTAAGAACATTGAGTAAATGTCAATGACGTATAACTTGGTCCGAACAGTGTTAAGGTGGAGAAATTACTAAGAAAAATTAGAAATAATTAAGCTGAATTTCTGCAGAGCTATCATATGAAAGAGAATAAATACTAAGATATAACGCTAAAAAAAGATTCAATTCTAACATATTATAAAAAAAGTTATTTCTTGTTGATTATGTGAATGAGTTTTTAACGTTAAGTTGAAATAAGGCATATGAAGTAACTTTACTGAAATTTTTTATCACCTTTAAAATTAAAAAAATTTATTAGAAACTTTGACTTGATTAGACTGATTCTGTCATCATGGAATCGGCAAGAGGCATTTGTGGCCAGGAGAATGCCGCCTGCCTGTCGCCTGATACAGAGAACCCCTAGCGCAAAAACGTTAAGATGTCAAATTGAATTAAAAACAGAAAAAATAATTTGATGTTTATTAAATTTATTGCTGGTTTTTAGCATAGAAAAACGCAACAATTACTTTACCTTTGATTTATAACTAAAATATTGATTGTTGTCAAGACAAACCGCTTCTCAGCCTCGTACCGTTACTTCCGGGCATCTAGCAATTTTTAAGGAACTTTCAAGATGGCTTCCCCTCCCTCAACACATCATTGTTTGAAGGGCTGAAGCGCTATCTAAGTGATAAATTCTCCTTCCGTATATGGTGTCCAGTTAACCGATCGGAACACACGTGGGACTGGACCGGATGCTGATTCCGTCAGCCTGGACGACGACTTTAAGGGAACACCAACGCTAAAAGTATCAGTTGGCGGAAGAATCTCAATATAAATTAGTTGGCATGATTTTTGTTTTTTTTTTAAAATTAGATTCTTGGCCCGCAAGCCCACCCGGAAAGCCGGCTCGAAGCCAAGTTGCCGTGACTCGGACGGCTCGGGCAGGTGCAGCTGCCACTGGCCGTCCGCGGGCTTCGGGATTATCAAAAAGGTTGCATTCCTCATCAGGCCAGCTACAGACTGGAAACATGCGGTTTTTTTTCAGGTGAAGATGCCTTTCCACCATTACATAATTGTCATTCGAAGTTAGAGCGTAGGCGAAGCAATGCAAGATGGCATGCTTTTTGATTTTTATAATATTACTCTTTCAAGTAAATGTTACTCCGGAAATTAAAACTGGCCCTCAGGTATCCTTT
>JAISFP010000118.1 GCA_031263525.1 Deltaproteobacteria bacterium
CCACGGACCCGCCCCCGCGACCACGGTCCCGGCCCCTCTCTGCGCCCCTCGGACCCCACCCGACGCTCGTCCGATCTCAGGGTTACGGGGCAGCTCGGGCGGGCGCGGATGGCCTCGGATCCTCCGGATTTTGCAGGGTTCCGCGGCAGCTCGGGCGGGCGCGGATGGCCTCGGATCCGCCGGATTTTGCAGGGGTTCGGGTCTGTTCGGGCGGGGGCGCCTCAGTCGGCTCCGGGCCGGCGGAGTCGGCCTTCCAGGCCGGACTATATCACCCGGGCGGCGGTCCCGGCAAGAAAGCCGGCGGAAAGGAAAGGGTTGACTCCGCTTGAGAATCTCCCTATAATTCTCCCGTTTACAAAACACCTTTAAACTCTGGCTACCGGAGGCCCTTCACGGGCCGCAGGCCGCCTTGCGGAGGCTACTTCAACATGGTGAGCGTAGCATTGGACTGGACGCTCGTCGCCCAGCTGGTAACCTTCCTGCTCCTGATGTTCATCCTGAACCGCATCCTCTACAGGCCCGTCCTGAACATCCTGCACGAGCGCGAGATGCTCTTCGAGGACCTCAAGAGCAAGGCCGCGCAGTTCAAGGAGCAGCTGGAGCTGGGCGAGGCCGAGGAGAAGGAAGAGAGGGCCGGGGCCGTCAAGGACGGCGAGAAGGTCCAGAACGCCAGGAAGATAGAGGGCCAGAACGAGGAAAGGGACATCCTGGGGAAGGCCCAGGCTGAGTCCTCCAGGAAGCTGGAGGACTCCGCGAAGGCCCTTGAGGCCCAGGTGGCCGACGTCAGGAAGGGCCTGGAGGCCGAGGCCCACACGCTGGGCCGCGAGATAGCCCAGAAGCTCCTGGGCCGCGAGATCCACGCCTAGACAGATTTCTTTCCGGCCCGTCCATACGCCGGGCCGCCCCCCAAGGCACGCCGGCGACCCGCAGGGCGGCGGTCCCCACCCAGCCTTCCCGGCCCGTCACGGGCCCCCACGGATATTCCGGCTCCTGGCCGCGCCTGGCGGCGCGCCCCCGGACCGGGAACAAAAGGCCGAGCAATGCGAACCTCACACAAGACCCTCCTGGCCGCGCTTGCCCTTGGCTCCGCCTGCCTCCTTCTCCTCTCGTCCGGGCTCATGGCCTCCGAGGGCGGGGGCGGCTACGACGCCAGCCGCTGGAAGGACTTCGGGCTGAGGGTCATGAACTTCGCGGTCTTCTTCGCGATCCTCTTCCTTCTCCTGAGGAAGCCCGTGAAGTCGTTCTTCCGCGGCCGCTCCGAGACCATAGCCCGCACCATGGAGTACCTGGAGACCCAGGCCCGCAACCTGGAGGAGCAGAACCAGGTGATGAAGCGCAACCTCTCCCAGCTGGCCTCCGAGCGCGACGGCATCATCGCCCAGTACGAGCGGGACGGTGCCAAGGAGCGGGACCGCATCATAGCCGAGGCCAGGAGGACCGCCGAGCAGATAGTCCAGAAGGCGGAGACCGCCGTGGCCCAGGAGGCGGTCTCGGCCCGCCGCGAGCTGGCCCGCCAGACGGGGCTCATGGCAGTGGAGATCGCCGGGGACGTGCTCGCGAAGAACGTCAGGGACGAGGACAAGGCCCTCATCATGAAGGACTTCGTGAGCCAGATCACCCGGCTCCCGGCCCGCCGCTGATCCCCTTTCCCGCCCCCGGGCGTGGCCTCCGAGGCCCGCGCGGGGGTTTCCGTTTCATGGGCGGGCCGCAAGCCGGCAGGGGTTCCGGGCTTTCCGGGTTCCCGCCGGCCCTTCCAGGCCGCTCTCGGGCCTTCCGGTGCTTCAGGCCCCGGCCCGAGTCCTTCACGGGCCTCCCGGCCCCCTTCCGGAGCTTCCGGCCTCCGGGCCCCTAGCCTTTCCGGGCCCTCCCGGCCCCAGAGGAGCGTTTGAGACCATGGACAGCATTCTGGCGTCACGCTACGCCCGGGCCCTCCTCTCCATAGGCGAGGAGGACGGGAAGTACAAGGAGTACGGGGAGGAGCTCTCCCGCTTCGCCGAGGCGGTGGAGGGCGCCAGGCCCGACAGCTCGGTCCTGGAGAGCCCGGCGATCCCCGGCGAGATCCGGGCCAAGATACTGGAGGCCGTGCTCGCGGACGCCGGGCTTTCCGTCACCGTCGGGAACTTCGTCCGCCTCCTGTACGCCCGCGGGCGCATCTCCATCCTGGGCGAGGCGGCCAGGGCCTACGTGAGGCTCACGGACGAGAAGGACGGCATCATGCGCGGCACGGTCATGACACCCGCCGAGCTCTCCGGCCCGGACCTGGACGCCCTCCGCGAGGCCCTGCGCGTCTACCTGGGCTGCTCGCGCATCGAGCTCGCCCAGGCCCCCGACCCCTCGCTCATAGCGGGCATCGCCGTGAAGGTGGGGGACCTCGTCCTCGACGGATCGGTGAAGGCACAGCTCACGAGGCTCGCCTCCGCCTTCGCGGCCGGCTAGGGGCCGGGTCCGGCCCGCGGCGCGGACGCGCGCCGGCCCGCCGGCCCAGGCCGGCGGCCCTCCCGGCAGGGGAGGGGAACATCTCAGAGAGAACGAACCTCTTCAAGGAGCGCCTCCGATGGCTATCAAAGCGGAAGAAATAAGCCAGATCATCAAATCGCAGATCAAGGACTACGGCCGCCAGGTGGAGCTGGCCGAGGTCGGCACGGTCCTTTCCGTGGGCGACGGCGTGGCCCTGGTCTACGGCGTCGAGAAGGCCATGGCCATGGAGCTCCTGGAGTTCCCGGGGGGCATCCTGGGCATGGTCCTGAACCTCGAGACCGACAGGGTGGGCGTCGCCATCCTGGGCGACTGCGCCCACATCAAGGAGGGCGACGAGGTCAAGCGCACGGGCCGCATCGCCCAGGTGCCCGTGGGCGACCCCCTCCTGGGCCGCGTCGTGGACGGCGTGGGCCACCCCATCGACGGCAAGGGGCCGGTGGAGGCCACGGAGTTCTCCTTCATAGAGGTCGTGGCGCCCGGCATCATCAAGCGCAAGGCCGTCCACGAGCCCCTCTACACCGGCATCAAGGCCATCGACGCCATGACGCCCATCGGCCGCGGCCAGCGCGAGCTCATCATCGGGGACCGCCAGATCGGCAAGACCGCCATCTGCGTGGACGCCATCATCAACCAGAAGGGCCAGGACGTCGTCTGCATCTACGTGGCCGTGGGCCAGAAGAAGTCCACCGTGGCCCAGGTGGTGGCGAACCTGGAGAAGCACGGGGCGATGGAGTACACCGTGGTCGTGGCGGCCAACGCCTCCGACCCGGCCCCGCTCCAGTACATAGCCCCCTACGCGGGCGCCTCCATGGGCGAGTACTACCGCGACAAGGGCCGCCACGCGCTCATCATCTACGACGACCTCTCCAAGCAGGCGGTGGCCTACCGCGAGGTCTCCCTCCTCCTGAGGCGGCCCCCGGGACGCGAGGCCTACCCCGGCGACATCTTCTACTGCCACTCCAGGCTCCTGGAGCGGGCGGCCAAGCTCTCCGACGACCTCGGCGCGGGCTCGCTCACGGCCCTCCCCGTCATCGAGACCCAGGCCGGGGACGTCTCCGCCTTCATCCCCACCAACGTCATCTCCATCACCGACGGGCAGGTCTTCCTGGAGCCCAACCTCTTCTTCTCCGGCGTGCGCCCGGCCATCAACGTCGGCATCTCGGTCAGCCGGGTCGGCGGCTCCGCCCAGACCAAGGCCATGAAGAAGGTGGCGGGCACCATGCGCCTCGACCTGGCGCAGTTCAGGGAGCTCGAGGCCTTCGCGCAGTTCGGCTCCGACCTGGACGCCGCCACGCTCAAGCAGATAAACCGCGGCCGCAGGATGGTGGAGCTCCTGAAGCAGCCCCAGTACCAGCCCATGCCCGCCGAGCGCGAGGTCGTTGTCCTCTTCGCCGGCACCCGCGGGTACCTTGACGAGTACCCCGTGTCCACGGTCCTGGACTACGAGACGAAGCTCCTGGACTTCATGACCAACCGCCACCCGGAGATCTTCGACGCCATCAAGAACGACCGCGACATCTCCCCCGAGACGGACGCGAGCCTGAGGGCCGCCCTGGACGAGTTCAAGGGCATCTACAAGCCCGCCGAGCAGGCCTGACGCCGGCCCCCCGCCTTTAGACCAGACAGGCCCGCCGCCCCTGCGGCGGGCCCCCCGGAAGGTTCCGCATGGCATCGCTCAAAGACATAAAGCGCCACATAACGGCCGTCCGCCAGACCCAGAAGCTCACCAAGGCCATGAACATGGTGGCCGCGGCCAAGCTCCGGGCCACCCAGGGGCGCACGGAGAAGCTCAAGGAGTACGCCGACGAGTTCGACCGGCTCCTGGCCGAGATTGGCCGCCGCTCCGGCACGGTGCTCGCGGACTTCCTGAAGCCGCCCGAGAACTCCAAGAAGGCCATGGTGGTGGTCATCTCCTCCGACCGCGGCCTGTGCGGGAGCTTCAACTCGAACGTCTTCAGCGTGGCCGACAAGCTGGTGAAGCAGCTCCGGGAGCGCGGCCTGGAGGTCTCCGTCTTCATGGTGGGCCGCAAGGCCTTCGACTACTACTCCCGCAGGAAGGGCTCCAGGTACAAGGCCCACGTCGGCGTCATGAACAACGTCGACTTCAAGATGGCCAAGACCATATCGTCCGAGATCCGCGAGGCCTACATGGACAAGAAGGATCCCTTCTGCGAGATCCACATCGTCCACACCAGCTTCGAGA
Source organism: Deltaproteobacteria bacterium (assembly GCA_031263525.1). GTDB lineage: Bacteria > Desulfobacterota > Desulfarculia > Adiutricales > Adiutricaceae > JAIRZX01. Next base: position 4,682 of record JAISFP010000118.1, read on the forward strand.
ACATCAACCGCCACCCCGCCAGGGCGTCCCTGTTCCTCCCGCTGGCCCCCGAGGAGGCGTCGACGGAGGTCGCCTCCGTCTCGACGGACGTCGCGCCCGCGAGCGAGCACATCGACTACCTGATGGAGCCCCCGCCGGAGGACTTCCTGGAGCGGCTGGTCAAGAACGCCCTGAACAACAGGATCTTCCGGGCCCTCCTGGAGTCCGTGACCTCCGAGAACGCCGCCCGCATGCAGGCCATGGACAACGCCTCCTCGAGCTGCAAGGACATAATCGAGAGCCTCACCATGGCCTACAACAAGGCGAGGCAGTCGTCGGTCACAAACGAGCTCCTGGACATCGTGAACGGCGCCGAGGCCCTGAAGGGCTGAGGAAGCCGCGCCGGGGCCGTCCGCCGGCCCCGCCCGGAACGGCCCGCCGGGGCCTTTCCGGATCTCCCCCTTCTTCCGGCATTCCGGACCCTCCCGGTCCTCGCAGGCCCCTTTCGGGGCCCTCCCCGGCCTTCCGGACCCTCCCGGTCCTCGCAGGACCCTTCGGGGCCCTCCCCTGCCTTCCGGACCCTCCCGGTCCTCCCAGGACCTTTCGGGGCCCTCCCCGGTCTTCCGGACCCTCCCCGCGCGGGGCAAGGCGCGGACGGCACCGCACAAAGGAGGCGGGGGGCCCGCGCCCCGGCCCTGAAGCTTTCATTCCCCCTTGAAGGAGGCGATTACCAGCATGAACGAGGGCAAGATAATCCAGGTCATAGGGCCTGTCGTGGACGTGGCCTTCAAAGAGGGGGAGCTCCCCTCGATCCTAAACGGCTTGTACGTCTCCAACCCCGCCATCAACGACGTGCCCGACAACCTCATCCTCGAGGTTGCCCAGCACCTGGGCGACAACACGGTCCGCTCCATCGCCATGGACGTGACTGACGGCCTGGTGCGGGGCATGCCGGTGAAGGACTCCGGCGGGCCCATCAGCGTGCCCGTGGGCAAGGCCTGCCTGGGCAGGGTGCTGAACGTCGTGGGCCGCCCCGTGGACGGGCTGGGCGAGGTCAAGGCCGAGAAGACCTACCCCATCCACCGCCCGTCGCCGCCCTTCACCCAGCTGGACACCTCGGTGAGGGTGCTCGAGACCGGCGTGAAGGTCATAGACCTGCTCGTCCCCTTCCCCAGGGGCGGCAAGATGGGCCTGTTCGGCGGCGCCGGCGTGGGCAAGACAGTCATCATGATGGAGATGATCCACAACATCGCCATGCATCACGGCGGCATCTCGGTGTTCGGCGGCGTGGGCGAGCGCACCCGCGAGGGCACGGACCTCTACAACGAGATGAAGGTGTCCGGCGTCATCGACAAGGCGGCGCTGGTCTACGGCCAGATGACCGAGCCGCCGGGAGCGCGGGCCCGGGTGGCGCTCACCGCCCTCACCGCCGCCGAGTACTTCCGCGACGAGGAGGGCCAGGACGTGCTCCTCTTCGTGGACAACATCTTCCGCTTCACCCAGGCGGGCTCCGAGGTGTCGGCCCTCCTCGGCCGCATGCCCTCCGCCGTGGGCTACCAGCCGACCTTGGCGACCGAGCTGGGCGAGCTCCAGGAACGCATCACCTCCACCAACAGGGGGTCCATCACCTCCGTCCAGTGCGTGTACGTGCCCGCCGACGACCTGACCGACCCTGCCCCGGCCACGACCTTCTCGCACCTCGACGGGACGGTCACCCTCTCCCGGCAGATAGCCGAGCTCGGCATCTACCCAGCTGTCGACCCCCTGGACTCCACCAGCCGCATCCTGGACCCCAACTTCCTGGGCATGGACCACTACATGACCTCCCGCAAGGTCCAGCAGACCCTGCAGAAGTACAAGGACCTCCAGGACATCATCGCCATCCTGGGCATGGAGGAGCTCTCCGAGGACGACAAGGTGACGGTCGCCCGCGCCCGCAAGATCCAGCGCTTCCTGTCCCAGCCCTTCTTCGTGGCCGAGGTCTTCACCGGCTCGGCCGGGAAGTTCGTCAAGGTCGAGGACACCGTGCGCGGCTTCAAGGAGATCCTCGAGGGCAAGCACGACGACCTTCCCGAGCAGGCCTTCCACATGGTTGGCGGCATCGAGGAGGTCCGCGAGAAGGCCGAGCGCCTGGCCAAGGACGCGGCCTGACGGCTGCCTGAGCCCTGGGCCCGGGGCCTGTCGCCGGGCCCAGCCCCTGACGGGATGGGATGGACCGCCTCCGGCGGCCCTGGCCCTGCCCTCCGGGCCCCCGGCCCGGCGGATTCCCTGCCTCCGGGCACACGGGCCATCGCAGTTCCCCGGCCTCCGGGCACACGGGCATCATAGATCCCAGGCCCTCCGGGCCCCTGACCTTGCAGGCGGGCCCGGCGGTTCCCCGGCCGTCCGGACCTGCGGGCGGGCCTCGCGGGGACATTCAGGCGCAACTAGCCTCACAGCGGGTGGCCCCAGCGGCCCGGAGCCTTACCATGAGCGAGAAGAAGTTCATATTCACCCTGGTCACCCCCGAGGGACGCATGGTTGACCCCGTGGAGGTCGTGTCCGTCACCGCCTTCGGCGAGGAGGGCGCCTTCACGGCCCTTCCCGGCCACACCCCCTTCCTCACCCCCCTGAAGGAGACCGGGGAGGGCGGCTCGGTCGTGAAGTACAGGACCGCCGCCGGCGACGGCGACGAGATCTACGTGGACGCCGGCGTCATAGAGGTCCTCCCCGACCGCGTGACGGTCCTGGCCGAGTCGGCCGAGGACTGGGACACGATGCTGGCCAACCGCGAGAAGGCCGAGAAGGCTGCCGAGGAGCTCAAGAAGCTCCTCGAGGCGGCCCAGAAGCAGACCGACGACTTCGTGAAGGGCATAGGAGGCGTGGGCAAGCTCCCCGACATTGGCGAGCTCGAGGTCCAGCTCATCAGGGCCACCGGGCGCCTGAAGCACATCGACAAGGCGCGTAAGCGCAACGCCTGACTCCGGTCGGGGCTGACCGGGCCGTCCTCGCCGCGCGGGTGTCAGGGGCCGCCGGGCCTGGCTTCCGGGCCGGTCGTCCGGCCTGCACCGCGTAGTTCGACCGTCCGGTCGCGAAGCCGCGCGACCGCTCCCTGGCCGCCCGTTACGGGAGGCTTTCCGGATTCGGCAGGGCTTCGCGGCCCGGCGAGGATCCTGGCCGGATTCGGTTCGGAAATTTTGATTTTGCCGAAGGGCCGGAGGGGCTTGAACCTCTCCGGCCCTTTCTGCGTCTGGGGCCAGGGAAAAGGGGAAGTGGCCGGGAAAGGCAGGGGGGACGTGGAGGAAGGCAGGGTGGGGAGAGGACGAGAGGGTAGGGAGGTAGGGAGGTAGGGAGGAGGTCGGTTTCTGCCTGAAGACTGGCGATTTCAGTCTGGATGAGGGCGATGGCAGGCCGGGGGAGTGCGATAGCAGGGGGAAGGAGGGGGAATGACTGGCGGGAAGAGGGGTATGGCACCCTGGAGGAGTACGATGGCAGGCAGGGGGGAAGAGGGCGATGGCAGGCGGGATGAAGGTAATGATTTGCGGGGAGAGGGCGTTGGCTGCCTGGAGGAGTACGATGGAAGGCAAGGGATGGGAGCCGATGGCAGGCAGTGGGGAAGAGGGCGTTGGCAGGCGGGGATAGGGCGATGGCAGGCGGGGAGAGGGCGTTGGCAGGCGGGATGAGGGCGATGGCAGGTGGGATGAGGGTAATGGTTGGAGGAAAGATGGCGTTGGCTTCCTAGAGGAGTACGACGGAAGGCAAGGGATGGGAGCCGATGGCTGGCTGTGGGGAAGAGGCGTTGGCAGCCTGGAGGGGTGTGATGGCTGGGGAGGGGAGGGCGATGGCTGGGGGGAAGAGGGAGACCCCAGGCAGGAAGAGGAGAATGCCAGTCTGTCATATTACCCGGGCGGATAAATGTCAGCGGTGTAAAGTGTGATGTTTATGCTCCCATGGACAAAAGATACAGAATTGTAGTTTTCTGATCTCCATGCTAATTTTTATCAACTCATCCATTTATCGGTGATAAATTTGCTAGAGCCTACTGGTTTAGCGACTTAAATGGCTTTCTCAACGAGAATGCAAAATCAGAGTAAAATTAAGGTATTAGCGCATAAATCCCTAACTTTGGATAAGGATGTGCGTTGGAATTCGTGGAGACTATTCGAGCAAATTCGCATTTTCGCTGACATTTATCCGCCTGGGAAATATCAAAAGCTTGCTTTCAACTTAGCATGCGCCATTGTCTAAAGGCGGGGCTCTGTCGGCAGGCAGACATGGGCGCGTGTCATGTCATGCCAGGCTTTGCGGCGGCAATGCGTCTCCCGTTCCCGGAGGTTCCGGCGGATGATTCGGTCTTGCCGGGCCGGCTTCCCGGACCTTTCCCGGCAGGCGAAATGTGGCGTTATTAAATAAGGTTTGTGTCCAGGACTTGTGGCACGGTGTGATTTGGGATACATTTGTTGCCGGTCGCCATGACGGTGCCGGAACTCCAGGAGGAGGCTGATGACCACCAAGACCAGAGCCTGCCTCCTCCTGCTGGCCGCCACTTTCATCTGGGGGGCGTCGTTCCCGACCATCCGTTACTCGGTGGCGCTGGTGGACCCCTTCGCTTTCACGGGAATCAAGTTCCTCGTGAGCGCCGCGGCCCTGCTTCCCCTGGCTCTGGCGAGGAGGGCGAGAGCGCCCGGCCATGCCCTGGACCGCGAGCGCCCGCACCCGCTCCTGTGGCTCTGGGCGGGACTCGCGGCGGGGGTGCTCCTGACTGTCGGGACTGCACTCCAGTACCAGGGCATGGTTTGGACCACTAGCGCGAAGTCCGGGTTCATCAGCGGGCTGTACGTCACCCTGGTCCCCCCGCTGGGGCTGGTCCTGGGCAGGATCCCAGCGCCCTCGGTCTGGATCGGGCTGGCTCTTGGGCTCTCGGGCCTGGCGCTGGTCTCGAACCCCGGCGGCGGGGGCTTCAACCGGGGGGACGCGCTGACGTTGGCAGCGGACCTGTTCTGGGCCGTGCACGTGCTCCTGGTCGGGCGCTACGCCATCAGGGTGAACCCCTTCCGTTTCGTGGGCGTCCAGGTGGGCATGGTCGGCGCGGTGTGCCTGGGCGTCGCCTACGTCCGGGACGCCCTCCCCGGCGCGGCCGCCTTCACGGCCACTCTTCCCTTCGCTCTCTTCGGCATCCTCTCGGTGTCGATGTGCTACTACTTCCAGGTGACTGCCCAGAAGGACGTCAGGCCTTCCGAGGCGGCGCTCCTCCTGCAGCTCCAGGCGGTGTTCGCCGCCGTATTCGGCATGATCTTCCTTGGCGAGGTCATGACGGGCCCGATGTGGGCGGGGGCCGCCCTGGTGGTTGCGGGCTCGCTGATTGCCCAGCACCATTCCCGCCAGAGGGTGATCCTGCCCGGCGGCCCGCATTCCGCCGGGCTCATGGCTGTGAGGGCGGTCGTCCTGGTCCTGGTGCTGGGCCTGTGCCTCGTGCCGCTGTTCCTGACCTGAGCCGTCCGGGGGCCCGGGCCTGTAGGGCCGGAACCGGTCGGGCCGGATCCGGCCGGTCCTGACGGAGAGGCCGTTCCCTGCCTTACGACAGACGCGGAAATAATATTCAATGATATCTGTCAGAATATTTTGACAGTAATCCTCAGCCTCTCAAGGACTGTGGCATGGATTTAAATTTGTAATTTTCACATACGCATCCTTACATGACGGCGAGCGTCGGTTAGCCTGGCCAACTGGCCCGCAGATGGGCGCAGAAGGCCGGGAGACGGGACGGTATCACTGGACAGGAGTGCAGTGCCTTCCCATTGCGGCCGCGAGAAGGCACGTGCGGTCCGGTCCTGGTCGGGGCGGTTGCGGGCAAGCAAACGGTGATATACTTGCGCGTCCCGGACATGACGACTGAATCGGGCCGCCCCTGCCAGGGCGCCCTGCCCTAACGCCGGCAGGCGTCCCCGGTCGGCATCCTCACGGCAGTTATTTCCCGGTCCGCATCCGCCGGCCTGCCGCCGTCCGGAAGCCCGCATGCCTGCGCCAGGTGCCGGCCGGGCCGGGCCCGTTTCCCGACCTTCACTGGGACGGAGGGGCATGCCCGGTGTTTTCCCGCCGCCGTGCCCTGCCCGGAGACGCAGATGTTCATCAAGACGAAAGCCGTCCTGGTCCTCCTTGCGGTCTCCATGATGTGGGGCCTCGCGTTCCCCATGAACCGCTGGGCGCTCCTCCTGACCGGGATGGACCCCTTCGCCTTCGCGGGGATAAGGTCCCTCTTCGCGACAGCGGCCTTCCTGCCGTTCGCCGTGCGCGGGTCAGGAACCCCACCCGTGAAACGCGGGGGCGGGCCTCAGGGCAGGCTCGTTTGGCTCTGGGCCGGCCTGGCGACTGGCACACTCCTGGCCACATACTCCGTCCTGGAGTACCTCGGCCTGGTCTACGCCACCAGCGGCAAGTCGGGGTTCATAGGCGACATGTACATCGTGTTCGTGCCGCTCATGGCCATGGCTTCCGGCAGGATTCCGGGCAGGAACGTCTGGGCGGGGCTCTGTCTTGCCTTGTTCGGCCTCTGGCTCATTTCCGACCCTGGAGGGGCGGGATCGTTCAACCGGGGGGACGTGCTGACTCTCATGAGCGCGGTCTTCATGGCCGGCCACGTGATGGCGACTGCCAGGTTCGCCAACCGGGTGGACACCGTGCGCTTCGTGACGGTCCAGCTCGCCCTGAACGGGCTGGCCTCCCTGGGCATCTCCGCCGCCAGGGGGAGCCTGCCGGGCGCGCAGGCCTTCTGGCTGACGCTTCCGGCCTTCCTGTTCGGGATTCTCTCGCTCGCCCTGGGCACACTGGCCCAGACGGAGGTACAGAAGGTCCTCCGCGCCTCCGAGGTGGCGCTCATGCTCCAGCTCCAGGGAGCCTTCGCCGCAGTTTTCGGCAAGATCTTCCTGGACGAGGCCATGACGACGGCCATGTGGGCCGGGGCGGCGCTGGTGGTGGCCGGCGCGGTCGTTGCCCAGAGAACCCCGCCCAGGAGGAATGAGACCGTCCTGGCGGACCGGCTCCCGAGGCGGGGAAGGGGCTGTCCGGGTCCTGAAAGCCCCCCGTGGCCGGGACAGGGCAGGACCTCCGTTATGGCTCCGGGCTGTCCGGAGGGCTGAGCGGGGGCCGCATGCCGACCCGCCTTCCGGGCCGCCTAGCGAGGCTTTCGGAAAGGAACTGGGAGGACGTCCCGGGGGCTCCCCCGGAGTGCGTTCCGGGGGCTCCCGTGGAGTGCGTACCGGGGGCTCCCGTGGAGTGCGTTCCGGGGGCTCCCGTGGAGTGCGTTCCGGGAGCTCCCGTGGAGTGCGTTCCGGGAGCTCCCGTGGAGTACGTTCCGGAGTCTTCCGGGGAGGGCGTTTATGTGGCTTCCGTGGAGGGTGTCCGAAAAATTTCAGACATGGCCCGGACGTCAGGGCAGGTCGCGATGGGCCTGCGTCTTCCGCCGTTCCGTCCTCCCCGTCATATGGACAGGCTGTCCGGACTTTCCGTGCGCCCTGCCGGAGCCCGGAGACGGCCCGTCCGAGCGGTCGCGCGGCACCAACGCGTGACACGGAGGCAGGGACGGAGTATTATCGGGCTTCGGACCGACCGTTTTGCCTCTGCCGGGGCCATGATCCGCCCCGTCCCGCGCCGGCATGGAACGTGTGCGGAATGGCTGGACTTCTGCCGGCACCTCCCGTCCCCGCGGACATGTCCACGTCCTGAGGCAGGTTGCGTCCCTTCGGGCCCTCCCCCGGTCGTTCGCGGCGGCGGAAAAGACAGCCGCGGGCCTGTCCGGCCACTTCCTATCTCCCGGATTATGCCAATGACGCCCAGGACCAAATCCGCGCTGCTCCTTCTGGCTCTCACCATGGTGTGGGGGCTCACGTTCCCCATGAACCGCTGGGGCCTCACCACTGTAGGGATGGACCCCTTCGCCTTCGGCGGGATAAGGTTCCTCCTGGCGGCCGTAGCCTTCCTGCCCTTGGCCATACGCGGGTCCCGCCGGCTCCCGGAGACTCCCGGGGGCGGGCCGCCGGACAGGTTCCTGTGGCTCAAGGCCGGCCTGGCGACGGGCTCCGTCCTGGCCATCTACGGCATCCTCCAGTACGTGGGGCTGGTCTACACCACCAGCGGCAAGTCGGGGTTCATAAGCGGCCTTTACGTGGTCATCGTCCCCCTGATGGCCATGTTCGCCGGCAGACGCCCCGGCCTCCCGGTCTGGGGGGGGCTGTGCCTAGCCGTGATCGGCCTCTGGCTCCTGTCCAACCCCGGCGGGGAGGGCACGTTCAACGTGGGGGACGTGCTGACGCTCGTGAGCGCCGTCTTCACTGCGGTTCACGTGATACTCACCGCCAGCTTCGCCAACCGCGTGGACTCCGTCCGGTTCGTGACGGTCCAGCTCGCCCTGACCGGGTTTGCCTCCCTGGGCATAGCCGTCTTCACCGGGAACTTGCCGTCCGCGCCGGCCTTCTGGGGGCTCCTGCCAATCTGCATGTTCGGCATTATTTCTCTTGCCGGCGGCATCCTGATCCAGACCTCCGCGCAGAAGCACATGCGCTCCTACGAGGTGGCGCTGATGCTCCAGCTCCAGGGGGCCTTCGCCGCGCTTTTCGGCATGATTTTCCTTAAGGAGATCATGACCCTGGCCATGTGGGGGGGTGCCGTCCTGGTGGTGGCGGGTGCCGCCCTATCCCAGAAGACCTCCAGGAAGAGGGTGGACCTCCCTCATGGACAGTCGTCCGGGGTGCCGGTTGCCGATAAGCTGTCGCTCGAGAAGCCGGGGTCCGGGGAGCCGTCGCCCGAGAAACCGGTGGCTGGGGAACCCGGGCCTGAGCCCTGAGCCCTTAGCCCTTAGCAGGGGATTCCAGGACTGATCCCTGAGCCGTGGAAGGGGGGAACCCAGGACTGTGTCCTGAGCCTGGGCATGACCCCCTCCGCCCTGGATCTTCCGGGGCAGGGATCTGACTTGGCTCCTGCGCCAGGGAGCCTGTTGCGGAACCCGAGGCGGGCGGTCAACCTGGCCTGGGATAAGGGGAGCCTTAGAGTCTGAGAGCCGCATGTCACGCCATGCCCCTGAACTGGTTTTGACTCTGAAACGAGCCGGACTCCCCCGCAGATTCGCGAGAGGGGCGGACCTGCCGCAGGCCCGGCAGACATCTGACGCCAAAGCGGACTGCGGACCCGGGACATAATTGGGACGCAGGAGCAAATTCTTTCGTGACATAACGGGCGGGGCGGAGTATTGTTTCGGCCCGATCGGGCCCGGTCAGGGCGTAATCTTTCATTCGCCCCTGTACCTTTGCGGGGAAGCGCTGGAGGGATGGCCAGTTCAGGCGCACTGGGCCGCAGGCCACGCTCGGCCGGTTGCGCGGCGCGTCAGTTCCTGGCGGCTGCATCAGCCGGCCTCGCGGCGCCAGTCCCAGGCGGTCGCGCTCAGCCGTACTCGCGGCGTCCGTTCCCGGCGGTCGCTTCCGCCGGCTTCGCTGCTTCCGTTCCCGGCGGCCGCGTCTGTCTCCCGTAGCATTACCCTTGCGCCGACCGGCCCGAACATGGAGTAACCCGTTGCGAAGCCGAATGAAGGGCATTCTCATCCTTCTGGCGGTGGCCGTCGTATGGGGAGGTGCGTACCCCACTATCCGCTGGGCTGTGGTCCAGATGGACTCCATGGCCTTCACGGGGATAAAATTTCTCGTGAGCGCCGCAGCCCTCCTGCCGCTGGCCATGAGGAAATCCGGAGCGCTCCCGAAGAACTACCGCGGCAGTCCCCCGGGGAGGTTCTTCTGGGTCTGGGCCGGGCTTGTCACGGGCTCGCTCATTGCCTTGGAGTCGCTGTTCCTGTACGCGGGCATGGTCTCGACCACGGCCGGCAAGGCGGCCTTCTTGGCCAACATGGACATCGTCATAGTCCCCATCATGGCCTTGTTCATAGGCAGGATGCCCGGCCTTCACATCTGGGGCGGGCTGGCCCTGGGCGTGAGCGGACTCTGGCTGCTGTCGGACCCCGAGCCGGGCGGCACGTGGTTCACTATCGGGGACCTGATGGTGCTCGTTAGCGCCGTTTTCAGTGCCGCCCACGTGGTGGTGACCGGCCGCTACGCGAACCGCGTGGAGCTGTACCGCTTCGTCACTGTGCAGCTCGCGGCGACAGGGTTCATCTGCCTGGGCATCGCCGCGGCCAGGGGCGTCCTTCCGAGCCTGCACGTGTTCTGGGTCACGCTCCCGTGCGCCCTCTACGGGATCCTCTCGCTCTCCTGGGGTATCGCCGGCCAGACTGCCGCCCAGAGGCACCTGCGCGCTTCCGAGGTGACCCTCCTGCTCCTTCTCGAGGCTGTCTTCGCCGCCATTTTCGGCATGATCTTCCTGGACGAGGACATGACGCTCGTCATGTGGGCGGGGGCAGCCCTTATGGTGGCGGCCGCGGCGCTGTCCCAGAGCCGCGACTTCCGCGAGGAGGAGAGGGTCTGCGCGCCGGCGCCTGACTCGGGGACGTCCTGGATGGATGCCCGGGGACCCGGAGACGGACGCGGAGTCGGAGACGGCGTGGAGCCGGGGACGGCAGCTGAGCAGGTGAAGGTCGTGGAGCCGGGGACGGCTGAGGAGCCGTTGAAGGCCGTGGATCTGAAGAAGGCTTAGCCGGGTATGACGGGGGAGAGGGTGAGAGACTGAGAGGCGAGGGTATTGCCTCGGACATTAAATATGGCCCTCAGGTATCCTTTTCAGGGCGAGATTGTAAAAGGGTAAGGACAGGAGAGAGAGGCCTTTGGGGCGGGGTTGAGGCAGGCAGGGGCAAGGGGCGAGCACTGAATGGGTGGGTGCCTTGAGGGAAGGGTTAGGGCCGGAGGGGGAGAGCAGGGCCAGTTTCACGGCCAAGCTCGCCGAGAAGAGGAACACGAGGGCCAGATTTAATTTCCGAGGTAATATCTTTAAGCTTCCCTGAACCGCACCGGGCCCAGAGCCGGAGCACGCCCCTGCCCGAACAACACGTTCGGACCCGGCTCGTTGATCGGTGGCACCTCGGTGGCGTAAAGGGCCATATGCCCATTTTTTGCGGAATATCAGCTCCAGAGATTGATCCCTGACAAAAAAATCAAGTCAGTTATTAAAAACTGATGCATCGTCCCAACTGCCCGGTACAGGCTCGGTGTCCCGCCCCGGACCGGACGGTGCCGCCCGGCTGACGGGAACGGATGCCCGGACCGCAATGCCCTCCCGTGCCGAGGCACCCTCCCGAACAGGGGCAACCCTTCCGGACCGGGGCGCCCTCCTCCTGCCCGGGCTCTGCCGTGTCAAGTTCTTGGAGGACAGCGCCCGACGCGGCACCTTCGGCGGTGGTTTCCATGAACCGCAGTATTGAATGGCCTGCCGGCGACCGATATAATAAATAAGCGAGGGTGCGTGCCGCGGCTGTCCCACAGGGCCGTCCCTCCGGCCTGCCGCCGGGCCCGGAACGCCCCGGACGCCCCTGCCCCCCTGAAAAAGGAACTGCCATGAAAAGCCTCCGCCGGGAACTCTGGATGGAGACCCCGACCCGCCGCGCCTACGTTAACATCACCCCCCAGGTGGCCGCTTCCGTGCGCGAGTCCGGTGTGGCCGAGGGGCTGTGCCTCGTGAACGCCATGCACATCACCGCCTCGGTCTTCATAAACGACGACGAGCCGGGCCTCCACTCCGACTTCGAGAGGTGGCTGGAGGGACTGGCCCCCGAGAAGCCCCACTCCCGTTACGCCCACAACTCCTACGAGGACAACGGGGACGCCCACCTGAAGCGCCAGGTGATGGGCCGCGAGGCCGTGGTGGCTATAACGGAGGGGAAGCTCGATCTCGGGCCGTGGGAGCAGATCTTCTACGGGGAGTTCGACGGGAAGCGGCGCAAGAGGGTGCTCGTCAAGATCATAGGCGAGTAGCTGCCGGAGAGGCGGCGCCGTGTCCCCCAGCTCCTGCCTTCGGACCCGGCCAGGCCAACGGGCCCGGTCCGGCTTTCAGGCCAGGCCAACTGACCCGGTCCGGCTTTCAGGCCAGGCCAGCGGGCCCGGTCCGGTACGTTGCCCACGCACCGGCCCTCCGCATGCCAGGAAACCGGGCTCATACTCCGCCGCACGACGGGGCCCGGCGCAACCGGTGGCCTCCGGCAATCTTGGCCCTTATCTTGCTTAATCTCCTGAAACCTCATGGCGGCCCCGTGCCTGACAGCCCGAAGCCTCCCGTCCTCCGAACATCAAGCCACTGCGGCCCGTCTCCAGAGCCGGCTGCCTGCCGAAAGCCGTTCCGCTCAATTCCGGCATGCCGACCTTCCCAAACCCTGTTTCCCCTGATTTCCGACCGCACCAGGCTCCCCCGATTCCCTGCCTTCCGGAACCCGCTTTCCCCTGGTTTCCGGCCTCCCGGCTCCCGGATTCAACGATTTCCTGACTTCCGGCTCCCGGATTCTCCGATTTCAGGCTTTCCAGTTCGCCGTCCTTCCGATCCCCCTGGCCCCTGGCCCCGGGCCCTGAGCGCCCGGTTCCGAAAGCGCCCGAATGGCTGAAGAGACCCCAAGGCAGCACGTCCCCGTCCCCGAGGAGGAGACGCTCCAGCCCGCCCCGGCGAGGAAGCCGGAGGAGAGGCCCGCCCCGGCGCCCGCGGCCGAGGCGGAGCTCCCGCCCCCGCCGCCGCGTCCGGTCCCACAGGACCGGCCGGCGCCCTCCCCCGCCTCTGCGCCGCTGGCGCCGTCGTCCCTGACGCCGGATGACCTTGCCGACATGGGGGAGCTGACGCCATCCATGGCGGCGAGCTCGGGGCTGAAGACCTTCGCACAGCGGCTCGAGGAGGAGGCGAGGGAAAAGGCGGCGGCGGAGGCGGCCAAAAAGGACGAGGAGGAGCAGAAGGCCCGCCACGAGGAGGCCATAGCCGCTGCCGCCACGACCGGGGCCCTGGCCGGAATGACGGCGGGCGCGGCGTCCGTCGCGGCCGAGGCCGCGGGGCCGTCCTTCCAGACAACGGTCCACAGCGGAGCGGACGGGATAGCCACCCTGGACCTCACCCCGCCGGGTGACGGCCAGGCGCCGGCGAAACGCAACGCCGTGGCCAGGGCGTTCTCCAACTTTTTCGGGGGCATGTGCAGGCTTTTCAAGCGCATACCGCCCGTGGAGGACATCTTCGACATGGTGCTCGCCGGCCTGGGATTCCAGAGGAAGCCCGCGAGCATGCTCCGCCGCGCCCAGACGCTGGCCGCCAAGGGACGCCACGCGGACGCCATCAAGTGGTTCCGGGACATCCTCTACCTGAGGCCGCTCACCATCGCCGCCTACGACGGCCTGGGCAGGGTGTACTTCAGAATGGGGCTCACCGAGGAGGCCAACCGCGAGTTCACCATAGCCGACTCCCTGGAGAGGCTGGTGAACAACCGCGACGACCTGGAGGCGGCCTGCTCGCTTGCCCAGGCTCTCATTGAGCGAAAGCAGGCCAAGATGGCGGCGTCGCTCCTGGAGCCCGTGCTCATCGCGCACTTCTACACGCCCACCAACCAGAACATCCTTAAGAAGATGGGACTGGTCTACGCCGAGCTCAGGGCGACCAAGAAGATGCACCAGGTCTACGAGGCCGGGCTCCTCCAGCACCCGGACGACCACGAGTTCTACATCCTGAAGGGCAACCTGGAGGTGAAGCTCGGGAAAATCGCCTCCGGCGAGAAGCTCATCCGCTGGGGCAGGCTCCTGGGGCGGCTGAAGGAGAACCCGCAGGACATCAACGCCAACATGGCCATGGGCGAGCTCTGCATCAAGGAGAACAGGACCGAGGAGGGCCTGGCGCACCTCCGGGAGGCCTCCCAGCTCTCCCCGGAGAACACCGGCATCCGCTGGAGGCTCTTCAACATCTACCAGAAGCAGGGCAACTACCCCGAGGCGCTCCGCTACTTCCAGGAGGTTATCTCGATAGAGCCGGAGAACGAGGAGCTCCGCTACAAGCTCGCCGAGTTCTACCGCCGCAACCGCCACTTCGAGCAGAGCTTCCAGATCTACAAGACCATGGTCCTGAAACACCCGCGCGACCCGCGCCCCCAGCACCTCATGGCCGGCATCCTGAAGGACATGGGCGACTCCGAGGAGGCCGAGAAGGCCGAGGCGCTCGCGAAGACGCTCGCCATAGGCCTCAAGGAGGAGCCCGACCACCGCGAGACCGTGGACTTCATGAAGTACCTCTTCAGCATCAACGCCTCCAAGGAGGCGCTGGCCTGGCTGGAGAAGGGGCTCGCCCGCTGGCCCTACCACGGCGAGCTCATCATCACCAAGGTGAAGATCCCCTTCAACGAGTACCGTTACCGCGAGGCCGTGAACCTCCTGAAGCGCCTCATCTACGTCAGGCATGACCTGGCCGAGAAGCACATGTGGATGGCGCTCTGCTACCGGCGGCTCGGCAACAACATGGCCGCCCTGGCCGAGGCCCAACTGGCCACCCGCCTGCCCTGAAGAGCTTCACCTCGCACAAGGTCCTGGGCGACATCCTGAAGGAGCAGAAGAAGCTCAGCCAGGCCAACGCCGCCTACGAGGTGGCCGACATGATCAAGCTCTCCCAGAACAAGAAGGAGAA
>JAISFP010000290.1 GCA_031263525.1 Deltaproteobacteria bacterium
CGGCGTCCCGCCGCCCCCCGGGGCGCGCCGGCGCCGCCCGCGCCGCGCGACGCCGGCGGGAATTCAAGGGACGGGTAGGCAGGACGCTTAATGGTCCGGGAAGGCGGAGGGGTGCTGACGGGCCGGGAAGAGGTCGGCTTAACGGGCCGGAAGCAGGCAGGGGAAAGACCGGCAGGGAAGAGGAGGTGCAGGAAGGGCAAGGAGCGAGGGAGGGGACTGCTGGCTCTGTCCCTCGAAAGCCAAATCTCATGCGTTGCCGGCGATCGGACTTTAGCTCGGGACCCGGAAGACCCGGAAGACCCGGATTGCTCGGATTGCCCGAATGACCCGCAAGAGCCTGTGGGGGGCCTTCGGCTTCCGGACGGGAGCCCGGACAGGGCGGGGGGCGGGTGCCGGAGGGGGATCGCGAGGAAAATTTGGGGCAAAACCTGGCTCTCTCACGAATTTTGACCTGCGGACGGTGCCCCGCAAGGGCGGGGTCCGGTCACGGGCCGGGAACGGAGGGGACAGGCGCAGTCCTGTCCGGCATTCGGCATGACCGGGAGACGAGGCGGGACTGAGAGCGGGGGGAGGCGGGCTGGGTTGGATGGACTTGTCCGGGAAGGGCGCGGCGGACCGGAAAGAGCCCAGGGCAAGGGCTTCAGGGGCTTGCGCACCCCTGCCGGCCGGGCCCGGAGCAGACCCTGCGGTCCGGTGCGCGAGTTGCCGGGGCAGTCAGGGTCCGGGGTCCGCTGGACGCGGAGGTTTCCCGGGACCCTCCCGCGGGGTGCCCGGGCAAAAAAATTTAACCTCCCGGAAAGTTTTTTTTCATGCCCGAAACGGGCGGGGGCGGGATTCCCGAAGGGAGGACCGGGAGAAGTCTCAAGGTGAAGTATTAAGGAAATTTATCAGTGATTTCGATAACTTAGCTGACAGATCTGACGGCGGCACGGGACCGGACGCCTCTCCCGGCTGACCCCGGAGCTCCCGGATCGGCCCGGAAATTTTCTTCAGCGCGGCCACGCGAGTCCCGAAAAAACTTGTTTAATTCCCCGGCTCTGCTAATATTGACCAGGCAGACATTTTTCACCTTTCCCAAGGAGCACCAAACATGACCGTAGCAAAAGCAAAGACCCCGGAGACGGAGCCCGCCAAGAAGAGGTGCGCCCCTGCCAAGAAGCCTGCGGCCCCCAAGGCCGCCGCCCCCAAGGCGGAGAAGCCGAAGAAGGCCGCCGCCCCCAAGGCGGAGACGCCGAAGAAGGCCCCCGCCCCCAAGGCGGAGAAGCCGAAGAAGGCCGCCGCCCCCAAGTCGGAGACGCCGAAGAAGGCCCCCGCCCCCAAGGCGGAGAAGCCGAAGAAGGCCGCCGCCCCCAAGGCGGAGACGCCGAAGAAGCCCGCCGTCCCCAAGGCGGAGTCCGCCAAGAAGGCCCCCGTCTCCAAGGCCAACGGCTGCGGCTGCGGGAAGGTCGCCTAGAACATAGAGCTTCGCGGTGAGCGTATCGCCGCGCAGCCTCCCCACCCTTGCGGAGGGCCCCTCCAGGGCCCCGGCCCGGCGCAGACGCCCGGGCCGGGGCCCTTTTTACGTCCTGTCCGGGGCCGTCTGTCCTGCCTTTCCCGGGGACGGCTCTCCTTTCGGGAGATGCCCCCGGCGTCTGCGGGACATCCTGCGCCTCCGGACGCCTGAGCGCGGGGGAGCCTAGCCGGCCTGTGTCCGCAGGAACATTCCCGGGCCGGCGCCAGGTCTCCCCAAGCATGCCGAAAGCTTCCGGACCTGCGGCCAGTTTCGGTGCGGGTTCCCGCCGCCCTGCGGAATTCCTGCCTGAAACGCGGTTCCGCCGGGCCATCACGGGCCGGCCAGATTTTCCTGATTTCCCCGGCAACCCGGACCGGCCCGCCGGCCCTTCCTGGATCTCCCGGGCCCTCGAAACGACCGGATCTTGCGGACTCCCGGACTTCCCTGCCCGAACATTCCGGCTCTCCCTGTCTTTCAGGTGAGGCCGGTGCCACCGGCCCTTCCTTCAAGGCCGGATCTGCCGGGATTTCCGAGGATGACGGCTCTCCCAGCCTTTTCGGGGAAGTCGGCTCTCCCTGTCTTTCCGGGGAGGCCGGAGCTCCCGGCCCTCCCGAAGAGTCCGGTTCTGCCGGGATTTCCCAGGAAGCCTGAGCTCCCCGGTTTTCCGGGGAAGCCGGCTTTTCCCAGCTTTCCGAGGACAGGATCTCCCAGGCTTTCGGGGAGGCCGGCTTTCCCCGCTTTCCCCGCTTTCCGAGGAGGCCGGATCTCCCCGGCTTTCCGTGGAGGCCAGACTTCCCGGACTTTCCGGGGAGGATTCTCTTTCAGGCTTTCCGAAGAGGCCGGACATCCCAGGTTTTCCGGGCCGGCCTTGCGCCCGCTTCCCCGAAGCCGCAGGGAAGGCGGTCACGGGAGAGTAGTGACGACCGGAGAAGTCGCGGTCCGCGGCGGTCCGGGGAAGGAAGAGAGGGGGCAGGGAACTGGGGGCACGCCCTTCACCTGAACGATCCAGGGCACCCCGGCCGGAAGGCCGGCGTCTGGGCGTTGCCGACAGGCTTCGTGACTTTCCGCCCAGCCAAGCCGCGATCACGTGCCTTGCCGTCCCCTGTTCCGAGTGCCTGCGGTCCGGCTTTCCGGATGGCACGGCGCCGGAGGCCGGGCCGGGACGTCCGTGACATGGGGCGGAGTGGCCAGGCATGCTCCGCCTGCTCATTTTTTTTGCGAACTGGCCCGTTTGGGGGTAGAATCCCCGCTAACGCGGGAGGGCCCACCCTTCAGCCCTGCTTCGCGAGGCCCCGGCGGGGGGGAGAAGGAGCTTTTATGACCATCAAGTGCCAGTTCGAGGGCCGGCCAGGCCTGATGAGGTTCAAGCGGGAGGTGTCGTCGGGATTGACCGGAGCCAGGGACAGTGCGCTGTTCGTCCTGGGCATGAGAGTCCGCCTGCCCCTCTCGCAGATCCTGAGCCTGAAGGTGGGGAGCGTCATGGACGAGGACCGCCTGATCAGGCCGGCCATCAAGCTTCCGAATATGCGGGCCGGGGGGGGCAGGGAACTCAAGATCGACTGGGACGTTTCGGAGGAGCTGGAGCTCTACCTGGGGACTCGGCCCTACGTGACGCAGGACGACTACCTTTTCCCGTCCTCCCACAACCTCGGCAAGCCAATGGTCGCGGGCACCGTCAACACCAGGTTCAAGGCGATCGCGGCCAAGATGGATCTGAGCGACATGGGCCCGAAGCCGGAGGGCAAGCTCTTCTGCGGCTTTCTCTTCCCCAAGCCGCCTAAGGGCCAGGACGCCGCCGCCGGGGCCCCGGACGGCGACTTCGAGGACGGCGTTGGCCAGTCCTGGCCCGACACCACCGGGGAGCCGGCAAGCTTCGTCGAGCCCGGTGAGCACGCCGTCTTCGCAGCTCTCGGGGAGGACGCCAGCCTCAGAGAGCACCGGGAGCCGGCAAGCTTCGTCGAGCCAGGGAAGTCGCCCGGCCCCGCCATGTCCCCGAAAACGGTCGGTCGCGCCAGGGCCGATAAGCCGACCGCCTCCTCCAGGTCCGGAAAGACGTCCGGCCCCTCCAGGACCGCAAAGACGTCCGCCTCCTCCAAGTCCGAGAAGACGTCCGCCTCCTCCAGGACCGTGAAGCCGTCCGGCCCCTCCAGGACCGGAAAGACGTCCGGCCCCTCCAGGACCGTGAAGCCGTCCGGCTCCTCCAGGACCGTGAAGTCTGGCGGCCCCTCCAAGACCGGGAAGGCGGGCGGTTCCGGCAAGACCGGGAAGTAGGCCGTGACGGCCTGGCAGGCCTGACGGACGAGCGGCTCGTCGCGCCTCCTCCACCCGCTGGTTCCCGCAGAGCTTCCGCAGGCAGCTTCTTAAAGAGACACTGCTGGCACCCTGACTCCCCCCGGACAGCCGTCTAGTTCCGACCAGAACCGGCCAGACCCGACCCGACCCGATCCGGTCAGGCTCAGCTTCGCTCCGGAAACTCGCCAGGGCCTCCGATGATGCGGCACCACCCGGGCACGGTCTGGACTGGAGGGGGCGGGGCGTATCCCCGGAAGGCGCGCTCATGCCGGAGTTTGCCCGGCCCGTCCGTCTGACCTGGCAACAGTCCGCTGTGCGTGTTGCGCTAATTGCCGCCATCCTTTGGGGCAGGGGGCTTCGTCGTCCCGGCAGCTTCTCTGCAGGACTGTTCCTGGAGGCGTGATGCCCTCGCCAACGGCCGGGGCTGTCGATGCCGGGCCAGAAGAAGGATGACCTGATGCCCGGTTCCCCGGATGAGTCCGGCAAGGCCGTCGAAGATTGGGCCTGAAGTCTGCGGACGTGGCCGGCATCCCCGAAAATATGCATCCTGTGGCAATTCTATTGGAAGTTTTGTGAAGAATGACGCCAGCTTGCTAACGTTATATGCGACATGGGATAATTTCGTTGATTTCAGAAAATTTTATACATCGTTGTTCCGAAATCTCTCAATGGACTGGTTAGAGGAATCTCATCCCGAGTACAGGTCCGCAGTTGGTTTTCCATCCTGGTTCCTAGGCATGTATGCTGTTAAGGCCTTGACCGACAACCTCCAAGAATAATTCGTCCGGCATTTTCCGAATCGCAGCCGGAATGCGGGTATTGCGTTTACGGTTGGACATCAACAGATGGGGATGATATATTTTTACAGTTATTTTTCCGTTGCTGTCGTGCGCCCTGCTCCGGGGTGCCGGGAAGGAGGTCAGCCGTGAAGGGTTTCGCAATGTTGGGGTTGAACGAGGTGGGCTGGATCGAGAAGGAGAGGCCCTCCTGCGGCCCGGCGGACGCCATAGTCCGGCCCCTGGCCGTGTCCCCGTGCACCTCGGACGTCCACACCGTCTGGGAGGGGGCCATAGGCGAGCGCAAGAACCTCATCCTGGGCCACGAGGCGGTGGGCGAGGTGGCGGAGGTGGGTTCCCTGGTCCGCGACTTCAAGCCGGGCGACAAGGTTATCATCCCCGCCATCACCCCGGACTGGGAGGCGGTGGAGTCCCAGATGGGCTTCTCCCAGCACTCGGGCGGCATGCTCTGCGGCTGGAAGTTCTCAAACATCAAGGACGGGGTCTTCGCGGAGTTCTTCCACGTCAACGAGGCCGACGGCAACATGGCCATCCTTCCAAAGAACGTCACCGCGGAGGAGGGCGTGATGCTTTCCGACATGGTGCCCACCGGGCTTCACGGGGCCGACAACGCCAGGGTGGCCTACGGCGAGACGGTCGCGGTGATAGGCATCGGCCCCGTGGGGCTGATGGCCGTGGCCGGCTCGAACATGAGGGGCGCCGGCAGGATCTTCGCCGTGGGCTCGCGGGAGATCTGCCAGGAGGCCGCGAGGAAGTACGGCGCGACGGACGTCATAAACTACAAGCAGGGCGACATCGTCCAGCAGATCCAGGAGGCCAACTCCAGGAAGCCCGTGGACAAGGTGATAATCGCGGGCGGGAACCTGGACGCCTTCGAGCAGGCCCTGAAGCTGGTCCGCCCCGGCGGCATCATCTCCAACGTGAACTACCTGGGCTCCGGGGACTACATCAAGATCTCCCGGCTCGACTGGGGCG
>JAISFP010000334.1 GCA_031263525.1 Deltaproteobacteria bacterium
GAGGCGGGACGCTCCGGTGCTGATGAGGCGGGACGCTCCGGTGCTGATGAGGCGGGACGCTCCGGTGCTGATGAGGCGGGGCGCTCCGGTGCTGATGAGGCGGGGCGCTCCGGTGCTGATGAGGCGGGGCTGGGTGCCGGAGCCACGGTCATGCCGGTCTCGGGCACGGGTGAGCCTGGCGGCAAGGACGGGGTCGTCTGGAGGCGAGGGATGGGAACCACTTCTCGACCGGACGTACGCGGCTAATGGCCTGCGGCTCCGCCACGGCGCTTCCGGAGCGGGAGCGTCTTCTGAAGAATGGGCCGCTGCAGGCGCAGAGCATCCCGAAAGTCAGGGAAGACGGGACTTCCATTTTAGTTCGGAAGATTTTTAGGAGTCATTGAGCAGGGAATGCAACAACATGTTGCGGTGCGACTGAATGCTTCTTTCATGGGCCGGAGTGCCGCATGGGGTGTTTAATATTAAAGGTTTTCCGGAACCCAGGTGCAGGGAATGACGCGGCGTGCTGTGGCGCGTCATGACGCGCCTTTCATGGACCGGGGTGTCGCCTGCCGCATGACGGCATTGCGTATTTTTGCAACCTGGCAGCAGGGTGACGGTCAAGAGTTAGTGAGGTTCCGGAACCCTGCTGTCGGGAGGAGGGGAATGGTTAGGAAGGTTCCGGAACCCGGCGGTCGGGGTGGTGAAGTGTTCGATAGGTTCCGGGTGGGGTTTGGAAGGCCAGTGATGATCTGGAGCATGTCGCCCCTGGCGATCTATGGGTGAGAAAAGTTTGGCGGGCGCGGCAGGCCGCGCCGGGAGGAGTCTCAAGATGGGCGAGGCCAGCTTCAACGAGTCCCAGACGAGGGTCATAGCCTCGGACATGAACCTCTGCGTCACTGCGGGGGCGGGGAGCGGAAAGACCAGCACCCTGGTGGGCTACATCGTGAGCTGGCTGGAAAGGGAGTTCGACAGGCACCGGGATCTTCCTGCGGGGAAGGACGGTTCCGGAGTGACCGTCGTGAGGCCGAGCGTTGCCAACGTCCTGGCCCTGACCTACACGGACAAGGCCGCCGGGGAGATGCGGTCCAGGCTGGCGAAGGTCATACGCGAGAAGCTCGCCGTTGCCGAGAGAGACCTGGCGAGGGAGCAGGGGAAGGCGCTGGAGGACCGCGACCCGAAGCTCCTGGCGAGGGCCAAGGATCTCTCCCTGTTCTGGTCCGAGGAGATCAGGAACCTGGCCTTGAGCGAGATAGGCACCATCCACGGCTACGCCTTCTCCCTGGTCAGGAGGGCAGGGTGGTCGCTGGGTCTCCCCAGCTCCCTTGCGGTGGACCAGGGCGACGGGGAGGAGGATCTCATGGAGGTCATACAAGATCTCCTGCACTCGGGCGACAAGGATCTCCTGAAGGTCCTGAGGCGCGTGCCCTTCTCGTCCAGGTCCAGGGAAGCCGCGAGCGTGACCGGCTGGCTCAGGAAGATAGAGCTCAGGACCAGCGACTGGGGCCTGGACGGGCTCTCCCCTGGGGAGGCGACGGACATGTCCCCTATTCCTGGCCTTCTGGACGCCATAAGCGAGACCGCGCGGGCCTTCTTGGACGCTTCCGAGAAGCCCGGCTTCATGAAATCGTCTAACGAGGACCAGCGCGAGGCGGTCAATACGGCCATCAGGGTGTTCATGGACGATGTCGTCACCATCAGGAGCGGGCTTGGCTGGCTTCTTGAGGGCGCGGACGGGAAGGCCAAGGCCGCTGGGAAAGACGAGTCGGCGGGCAAGGCAGGCAAGGCAGGCAAGAGAGTGCAGGCAGGCAAGAGAGGGGAGGCAGGGTTGCCCGGGCAACCTGGAAGAGCCGCCCAGGGCGGGAAGACTGGCAAGGCAAGGGAGACGGGCCAGACAGGGAGCGCTGGCACTGCGGCGGCTGACAAAGGAGTCGGGACTGCCGTGACGCGCCTCGGGAAGGGCACGGAAGCCGCTGGCGAGCTGGCGGCCAGCCAGGAAAGACTCGTGGATGTCCTCAAGGAGGTCAGGTTCAGGCAGGACGACTCCGCCAACGGTCGCTACCGGGATAAGCTGGCCGCTCTCCTGGATGCCCCCAAGGAACTGCTGGCCGAGGCGGACGCCAGGGTGGTGCGGGAGGCCCTGGCCAGGCTCTCGGGGAAGCTCAGGGGTCTCTCGTTTGCCAAGAGGCGGGCCAGGGGCTCGGTCATATTCAGCGACATGCTCCTTCTGGCCAGGCAGATCCTCAAGGAACGCCCCGAAATGAGAGCCGAGGAGAGCGAGCGCTGGAAACTGGTCGTGGTGGACGAGTTCCAGGACACCAACCGCCTCCAGGCAGACACGTTGGGCTACATTCTCCAGGGCATGGGCGCGGGTTCGGGAGGCCAGGAGACCGGTGCCGGCTTGAGAGGCCCCCAGGGTCTCAGGGGCAGAGGAAGGGATGGCGGAGGCAGGGAAAGCGGAATGGCCCCAGGGGGCGGCGGCAAGGCCGGCGTCCGGGCACTTGACGGAGAGGGCGGCGGCAAGGCCGGCGTCCGGGCACCAGGCAGGGAGGGCGGCGGCAAGGCCGGCGTCCGGGCACCAGGCAGGGAGGGCGGCGGCATGGCCGGCGTCCGGGCACTGGAAGGAGAGACGTCCGGCTCGGGCCGGGGATCTTCCGTCGGAGCCGATTATGCGGAGAGTCCGGCGGACCCGCTCCCCTTCGCGGAGATAGACTGGAAGACTGCTCCGAACGGGTTGAGGGTCTTCGGGGACCACAAGCAGTCCATCTACCGTTTCCGGGGGGCGGAGCCCGGAGTGATGACGGATCTCGAGGACGCTCTCCGGAAGGCCGGGAAGGGCAGGGGGGCGGCGCTATCCCTGGACACGAACTACCGGACCACGGACAGGCTGATAAGCTTCTTCAACTCCTTTTTCGTAAAGGCCATGCCGAGGTATGACACCCAGTTGCACGCTAGGGAAGGAATCGTGAAGGGCCCCGGGGTGACCCTGCTCGGGATCCCCAAGCCAAAGAAGGATGCATACCCTAAGTGGGCCATAACAGCCGGCCTTGCCCAGCCCCCCAAGCCGGGCGACACCGGCTATGACAAAGCGCGGACAGAGGCCAGGATCCTCGCGAGCTACCTGCTGGACGTCTTCGAGGGCAGGGAGGAGAACGTCAAGGTCCAGGGAAAGTCGGGGGAGTGGCGAACTCCCCGTTTCGGGGACTGCGCGATACTCCTGCGGAGCAGGACCCACTCGGAAGCCTTCGAGGACGCCCTGAGGGAGCTGGGGATTCCAGCCTGGACCGTGAAGGGCGAGGACCCCTTCGACTCCAGGGTGGCCCAGGGCCTGGCGAGCTTCTGGCTGTCCATGGCAGGGGTGGAGCCGGACTTCAACCTGGCCGTCGCGGCTCTTTCACCCCTGGGCCCTGTCTCGGAGAAGGCGCTGGAGGCCCTCTGTCTTCCGGGAACCAGGCAGGTGCCCCTCTCGGAGTACTTCGGAGAAGGAAGGCCCTTCCCTGCGAAGGTCCTGGAGCCTGGGGAGCTGGACTCCCTGGAGAGGATGAGGTCAGTCTGGCTGGCCCTCAGGGGCTGGGCACTCCGCCGGCCTCCGGGGGAGACCATGGAGCTCGTGGTCGAGGGGCTGGACCTGGTTCCCCTGGTCTTCGCTGCGGGAATCGGATCCGGGATAGGTAGCGGGCCGGGAAGTTGCGGGGGAGCTTGCGGTCGGGAGTCTGCCGTGGCCGCTTCCGCAGGGGGAGCTTACGACCTGGAGGTAGCCGGGGGTGTTTCCGGGGGAGGCGCTTACGGTCGGGAGACGGTCGGTGGCGCTTCCGATGCAGGGGGTTCCGGTCGGGATGAGGCCGGTGGCGTTGCCGGGGTAGGTGCCTCCGGTCGGGAGGCGGTCGGTGGCGCTTCCGGGGGAGGAGCGTCCGGTCGGGAGGAGGCCGGCGGCATTTCCGGGGGAGGTGCCTCCGGTCGGGAGGAGGCCGGTGGCGCTTCC
>JAISFP010000354.1 GCA_031263525.1 Deltaproteobacteria bacterium
CGCCTCCCCTCCCGGCTCCGGGCAGACGAGGGGGAAGGGGTCGCCGGGAAGCCTCGGCTCCCAGTCCGGAGGGACGGTTGGGCCGTACATGGCGGCCCTTATGTCCCGAACGAGCCTTCTCGCCGGCATGACGCGGGCCTTCAGCCCCGCCTGCCTCAGCCCCTCGGACCGCGCCGACACCGCTCCGCCGTGCGCGCTTCTGAGCTCCGCCGCGCCCTCCAGGATCCCGCCCGCGCCTGCCTCCGCGAAGGCCCGCGCGGCCTTCCCGCGCTCGGCCGGGGCGAGCGCCCCGAAGGTGGTCCACAGCGTCACCGCGAGGCTCTCCCTGGCGCACAGCCCGCCCAGGGCCGACTCCCAGCCGTCCAGGGTCCTCCCCATGTCGAGCCCGCACTCCGACGCGGCGCGCCGGGCCGGGGCCATCATGCCTCGCACCGTCTCGGGCCCGGCGTCGGGATCGTAGTCGAAGACGGCCTTCACGAAGTGGCCGCCCCGCTCGAATATCGCCCTGGTCTTGCCGGAAAGCGCCTCCGCCGCACTCGCGGCGAGAGCGTCCGAGACCGGCTCCGGCGTCCCCTCCACCGCGAAGGCGGTGACCAGCGACCCGTCGGAGGCGCAGAGGGTGTGAAAGTCGTCCAGGCTCTCGAGCCGGCAGTAGCTCGACGCCGGCCCACCCACGAGCTCGAAGATGCCGTCCGCCACCCTGTTCAGGCTGTTCAGAATGCTCATGTCGTTCACCTTTGTCACCGCGTCGCTCGCGGGCTCCTCGGGAAGGCGCCGCGTGCCGCGGGACTCCTCTGGGAAGGCGGCCGCGTGAAGCTGGAAGCCTCGGGAAGGCGGCCGCGTGAAGCTGGAAGCCTCGGGAAGGCGGCCGCGTGAAGCTGGAAGCCTCGGGAAGGCGGCCGCATGAAGCTGGAAGCCTCGGGAAGGCGGCAGTGCGCCGCGCCTCGGGCGTTCGTTCCGCACCCCTCCCGGCAGTCCGGGACTGGAGGCAGGACATGCAGGGAGGGGTGCCGGCGGGACGTGCAAGCCTTTTCACGTCCCGCCGGACGGACGGCCGTGCCGGACTCCTACCCCCCGGCAGGCCCGGACCACTGCCGCCCGCTCCCTCGGCCCTGCCACGCTTCGAATGGCCGGGCCGGACGGCCTCACTCAGCGGGAGGCCGTCGCCCTCAGGCGGGTCCAGGGGTTCACGGCCCCTGAACCGCGCGAAGAACTAGCGGGCCCTGTTCACCACAAGCTGGCTGATCACGACGCCCCTGGGGCGGCTGGCGGTGGAGACCCGTGCCACCGACACCTCCGCCGTCAAGTTGTGCTTCGAGACCACCCCGTCGGAGGACTGAAAGGAGACAATCAGGGGAACCTTAATCATCCATGTCATCGTTCCGTTGAGGGTCTTCGCGTCAGTGAGGACGGGGGCGCCCGTCAGCACGGCAGACATGTTCAGCCTCTGGTTCACCATCCTGCCGATTTGTCCGCTGTCGTTGAGCGAGGCCACCAGGCTGTCGAAGGCACGGGGCGAGAAGTCGGGCTCCAGGTCACGGAGCTTCTCCTCCCACCTGAGAAAGTCGAGGGACATGGCCCTCATGACCGTCTCGGCCGCCCAGTTCAGGACGGCCGGCTTCGACATGACCGGCTCGTCCAGGGGCACGAGCTCCGCCATCCTCATGTCCGGGGTGACCGCGAAGTACACGGGGCCCGGCCTCGTCAGGGCCATGAGCCCGAGCGTCACGACCGCCACGGCCAGGGCGGGCAGGGAATACTTGAGCACCCGCCCGTACAGCCTGTTCTTTCTCTCGAGCAGGGCCCTGTCCAGCAGGGTCCCCACGAGGCCGGAGGTCTCCGGGAAGGCCGCGTCGGCCTTCGTCTGCCCCTCCTCCTCCCTGGCGGAACCGCACGCGGCGGTGTTGCCGGCCCCGCCGAAGTCCCCGGGGCCGGGCAGGCCGGCGGAGCTCCCGGAACCGCCGTTCACGGTGCCCAAAGGATCGGAAGCGCCGGAGCCGGAATCACCCCTGCACTGACCAGAGCCGGCGATGACGGCGCCGGAGTCTCCGCTGGAGGCGCAGAAACCGCAGTCGCCCCCGCGGGTTCCGGTACCGGCGAAGACGGCGCCGCTGTCACCCGCGCAGGTGCCGGTACCGGCGAAGACGGCGCCGCTGTCACCCGCGCAGGTGCCTGAGCCGGCGAAGACGGTGCCGGAGTCGCCCGCGCAGGTGGCGGAGCCGCCAAAGACGGCGCCGGAGTCGCCCGCGCAGGTGGCGGAGCCGCCGAAGACGGCGCCGGTGTCGCCCGCGCAGGTGGCGGAGCCGGCGAAGACGGCGCCGGAGTCGCCCGCGCAGGTGGCGGAGCCGGCGAAGACGGTGCCGGAGTCGCCCGCGCAGGTGGCGGAGCCGCCGAAGACGGCGCCTGAGTCGCCCGCGCAGGTGGCGGAGCCGCCGAAGACGGCGCCTGAGTCGCCCGCGCAGGTGGCGGAGCCGCCGAAGACGGTGCCGGAGTCGCCCGCGCAGTTGCAGGTGCCGGAGCATCCGCCGCAACCGACGGCAAAACTGTCGAAATCAGGGCCGGCAGTGCCGAAGTGGCCGGCCCGGGGGTCGTGGCCTCCCGCGCGGGAGCCGGAGGAGCGGGTCCAGAGGTCGGTGTCATCCATGAAGCGCCTCGAAATGGTGGTGTTGGTGTCGAATCCTCCGCTGCAGGAGCCGGAGGCCATGTTGTCGGGGTGCTCGCCGGCCGATCCGGAGTAGCCGGACAGGGGAACGAAGTCTCCGCCGCTGGCTCGGCTGGCGCTGCTGTCGAAGTCGGTGCTGGTGCCTCCGTCGGGTGACCCGCCGGCGTCGATGCCGGCACCTCCCCAGCAGGTGCCGGAGGCGATGCTGCCGCAGACCTCGCCGGACAGGCCGGAGAAGCCGGTTCGGGGATCGGGGTTGCCGTTGCTGACCCCGAAGGTGTCGGAGCCGGAGCTGGAACCTCCGCAGGAAGGCCAGTAGGTGGCGGCGTCAGGGCCGGAGAGGCCGTGGTCCTGCTCAGGGCCGGAGAGGCCGCGGTCCTGGTCAGGGCCGGAGAGGCCGCGGTCCTGGTCAGGGCCGGAGAGGCCGCGGTCCTGGTCAGGGCCGGAGAGGCCGCGGTCCTGGTCAGGGCCGGAGAGGCCGCGGTGCTGGTCAGGGCCGGAGAGGCCGCGGTCCCGCTCAGGGCCGGAGAAGCAGCGGTGCTGGTCAGGGCCGGAGAGGCCGCGGTCCAGCTCAGGGCCGGAGAGGCCGCGGTCCCGCTCAGGGCCGGAGAGGCCGCGGTCCTGCTCAGGGCCGGAGAGGCCGCGGTCCTGCTCAGGGCCGGAGAGGCCGTGGTCCTGCTCAGGGCCGGAGAGGCCGCGGTCCTGCTCAGGGCCGGAGAGGCCGTGGTCCTGCTCAGGGCCGGAGAGGCCGGCGTCCAAGAGCTTGTTGTGGAGGCAGACGTCCAGGACCTCGAAGGAGGTGCCGGAAGTCTCGGTACCGCCGCCGGGGCGGTCGGAACTGAGGCAGTTGCCGAGGTCCTCCGAGGAGCTGAGTCCGTTTCCGGAGTCGACGGTCCCGCTGATGACGGAGCCGGTCCCGGAATCCCCGGCGCCGGAGCAGTCGTTGAAGGGTGCCACGCTCCAGGCACGACCGTTCAAGGGTTCCGAGACGCAGCCGATCTCGGTTGCGGGGCAGACCCTGCCCACGAAGTCCGGCGAGGGCGAGGCCGTCTCGGCGAACAGCCTGCCCCTGGCGGACCCGCGCATGGAGGCCGGCGTCCCGGTGACTCCCTTCCCCCTGCCCGGCCTGATCGTGGGCCAGCCGGCAGGCTTCAAGTAGTTTGGCAGGGCTGGGCCCTGCGGCTTCCTGGGCTTGACAGGCGGCTTCCTCACGGTTTTCTCGCCGACGCCGCCTGCCGCCCCGGCCTTTGCCGCCGTCCATGCCTTCCTCCCCGGAGGCCTGCCCCTGACAGGCGCGCCTGTCAGCTTGAGGGGCTCCTTCATCGCCAGCTCCTTCTCCCAGTCCCAGGGCTTCGTCCTGGCGGACGCGGCGAGCTCCTCAGGCGTCAAGGGCTCGCCGGATCCTGCTCCCGCATCCTCCTGGAGGGCGGACTCGCCGGACATGGCGGGGATCTCCACCTGGAGGGCGGACTCACCGGACATGGCGGGGATCTCCTCACGACCGGGGCTCTCGCGCGGCACCTCGCCCTTCTCCAACTGCCCCAAGCGCCACGTCATGGCGTCGGAACCGAAGTTCATGCCAACCGCATCCTCGCTTGCCCAGTCGTTCATAGGGGAGGCGGGACCGGCCTGTCCCTCGTCAAGGCCGGCGGAGGCCGTCCCGACGGGGGAAACCGTAACGTTGCGCTCCTCCTCGAAGGTCTCCATAGAGGGAGCCATGTCAGCCCAGATCGCGACGGGCTCCTCCCCGGAGCTCTCCGCGGAGCTCTCCGCAGAGCTCTCCGCGGAGCGCGCAATGTCGGCGGGGGTCGTGACGGCTTTCTCCCCGGAGCTCTCCGCGGAGGGAGCAATGTCGGCGGAGATCATGGCGGCCTCCTCCCCGGAGCTCTCCGTGGAGGGCGCAATGTCGGCGGGGGTCATGCCGGCTTCCTCCCCGGAGCTCTCCGCCGAGGGAGCAATGTCGGCGGGGGTCGTGACGGGCTCCTCCCAGGAACTCTTCGCGGAGGGCTCAATGTCGGCGGGGGTAGTGACGGCCTCCTCCCCGGAACTCTCCCCGGAGCTCTCCGCGGAGGGCGCAATGTCGGCGGGGGTCGTGACGGCTTCATCCCCGGAGCTCTCCGCGGAGGGCGCAATGTCGGCGGGGGTCGTGACGGCTTCATCCCCGGAGCTCTCCGCGGAGGGAGCAATGTCGGCGGGGGTCGTGACGGCTTCATCCCCGGAGCTCTCCGCGGAGGAAGCAATGTCGGCGGGGGTCGTGACGGCCTCCTCCCCGGAGCTCTCCGCGGAGGGAGCAATGTCGGCGGGGGTCGTGGTGAAAGTCCCCGCGAAGGACTCCTCGCAGCTCTCCTCGAAGTGAACGGTGCAGGCCGGGTTCGCGACGTCCGTTACCGGGAAGCTGTCCCCGAAGCACGCATCGGCGTCAGGGACCGGGGCGGGCGCCCCCGCCGTGGCCGCGGAGTCGCCTTCGCCGGCCCTGATCCAGTGGTTTTGCCTGAATATCATTATCATGAAATCCTCTTCGGGCCGGGGCCCTGAAGCCCCCGCCCAGCTCGCCGACCCGCCCGTCTGCCGGGGGGGGCGGCGTCCATGCGGCCGACGCCGCTCTGCCAGATCCCTCTTGAACTCCGCGTCAGGGGGACGCCAGCTGCGTCCCCCCCCGCGGTCGCGCCCCTAGAACCCGAGGGTGCCCCATCCTGTCGCCGACTTGTCCCCCCCGAAAAGGGTCGTCGAGAAGGAGCTGGCGATGGCCTGGGCCGCCAGGAGGCAGACCCCGACAGAGCACTTGATCGCCGCCCCTCCGAAGGTACAGTTGGGCTTCTTGTTGGAGTTGTAGAACTCCACGAGGCCGGAAATCACCAGGTAGACGCCGAAGCAGAAGCCCCCGACCAGGATGGCCTTCGCGATGCCCGAGATGTTGCCGGACACGTTCTGGCCGAGCTCGCCCAAGCCCTGGGCCGAGGCCGTGCCGCAGCGGAGGGCCAGGCCCGCCGCGGCCCACGCGGCGGCGGACGGGAATCCCGGGACGGCCCTTAGGGCGCCCAAGAGGCGGGAGGGAACGGCCGCCCCGGTACGGGTCGGCACGGCGGACTTGCGAACGGAACTGGATGTTTCTGTCAAGCGGACTCTCCTTCCCCGCGCGGCGCGGGATGCGGCCCCGCGGCACGGATGCCGGGGGGAAACGGGCGGGTGCCTCCGGCGCCCGCCAGGCTGTTTCGGTGCCGGACGGGCCGGGCGGCCCCTCGCGGCGGTTCATGACGCCTGCTAACAGGCGACGTCGAAGGCCCTGCGGCCTTCGCGGGACGAGGACTCCTGAGCACGCTGGCTCAGGGGCCATACAGGAAGACGAACAGGTGTTTCAGAAACGGTCAGGTCCTTTTTGCGACGAGGCCGGTCAGGGCCTTTTGAGGACTGGGTTTACGAGGGGCGAGGGTCCGGAAGCCTTCTGACGGTGCCTGACGGAACCGCGAAGGCTTCCGTCCCTGCCCTGTCCTGTCCCTCACGGCACCTGATGCACGATCCTTCGGCCGCCTTTCCCGGCCAGGCATTTCGGGACAGGGATTCCGCGCACGTTCCAGGCAAGGTCGTCCGGAACGTCAATTGCATCTTCACAATCCTCAAACGGTCAGGTCAAATGAGATATGTTCTGGCTTGCTACTCCTTTCTTGCGTCTGCATGTCCTCCGTGATTCCGGCTAGTCCTCCCGGTCCGCCGGACCCTCGGGCCTCACGAGCTGCAGCTCCGCCCCGGGGCTGCCCCCGTAGCGGAGGCGGTCGACCCCGGGGAGCGGCATCGCGGTCCGGAGCCCCTCGTCCGCGGGCTTCTTCACGGACCCATGCGGTTTCATCGCCCGGAAGATGTCTAACAGCCTGAGGTACTCCCGCTTTCTGACGGCGGAACTCACGAAGTCGTTCACCATTGCCGCCACCGCCCACTCCCTGCCGGGCAGGGAATCGTGCAGACGGTTCCGCACGTCCTTCTTCAAAACTCTCAGATCACGGGGCTCCATCTCGAGGAGCCGCCACGTTATCTTTCTCATGGTCTTCTCTGTTATCGACACCGTCATGGCGAGTGTTGCCTCCTTCAGTGTCACGAGCCGCGTGCCTCACTTCGGGCACGGGGAGGGCAGGATTCGGTCTGTCATCATTTCCGCCGCTTCCCGGAACCCGGGAGAGGTCGACGGGGCTAAGGTTCCCCGGAGACGCGGTGCGCTTCG
>JAISFP010000373.1 GCA_031263525.1 Deltaproteobacteria bacterium
TCCTTCTCTGCTAACCTCCGTCCTTCTCTGCTAACCTCCGTCCTTCTCTGCTAACCTCCGTCCTTCTCTGCTAACCTCCGTCCTTCTCTGCTAACCTCCGTCCTTCCCTGCTAACTTCCGGCCTTCCCTGCTAACCTCCGGCCTTATCTGCTAACCGACGGAGACGGACGGCCATGGGCCGTCTTTCGCCCCATCAGAGCCGGGCTCGCCGGCGAGACCGGAGCTTTCAGGGGCCTTCTGAGACGCAGGGCTGGAACCGAAACCTCGTGTTGCTTTCCAAGGGCGGCTGATTTAATCTTTCGGAGCGGCTCGCGCCTGCCGCGAATCAACCCTTGCCAGCAACCGCCTGATCCCTGACGTCCGGGCCGCCGGACCTGCGCCTTGATCCGCCGGCCAGTGCCCCGAGCCTGAAAGGGGCTCGCCTGGTCCTCTCGGTCCCATCGCTGCCGGCCGTCCTGCCCCCGTGCGCCTGGCTCTCCCGGCTCCTCAGCCTCCGGTCCCGTACCGGTTCTGAGCGTCCGGACCTCCCGCCCCCGGGCATCAGGTCCTCCGGTCATGGCCCTGTCCGGACCTGTGCGCCCAATCTTCCCGGCCCTGTTCGGCCCCTGGCCCTCCCGGCCCATGCCTTCCAGGCCTTGCTCGAGCCGTCCTCCCGGCGCGTCCGGCTCTCGCCGGCGACGCCCGCCTGCCGTACGTCCTCCGAGCGGGCACTCGCTTGCCCAGTTT
Source organism: Deltaproteobacteria bacterium (assembly GCA_031263525.1). GTDB lineage: Bacteria > Desulfobacterota > Desulfarculia > Adiutricales > Adiutricaceae > JAIRZX01. The sequence goes on from JAISFP010000373.1 coordinate 727, forward strand.
TCCGGGACCTGCGCCGCCCTTCCGTCCTCTCCGGGGCCCCGTCTGCCCGTGTATCCCCCCGGCACCCCCGGCGGGGCGGTAAGGTCGTGCCCCCCTTTCCGGGGAGCGCCCGGTGATCGTGACCGCCCGGTGCCGCTGGGTTCCCGGCAGCGGCCTTTGTCCTGCACTAACTGCGGGGCGCCTTCCGGGGCGCCCCAGCGAGGGAGATAGTCCATGAGCGCCCAGAAGAGCAAGTCGCCCCCGGCGCGGAAGCAGCCGCAGGATCCCGTCCCGGAGAGGCTCGCGGCCCTGAGGGCCAGGATGGAGGAGAAGGGGTGCGAGGCGCTCCTCATTCTCTCCCCGGAGAACCGCAGGTACTTCTCGGGGTTCCTGGCGCCCGACGCGGGGATATCCGAGTCCTCGGGGGCCCTTCTCGTGACCGCGAAGAGGGCGGTGCTCCTGACCGACTCCCGCTTCACCACACAGGCGGAGGGAGAGGCCCCCTGCTTCGAGACGGTCACCTACCGCCGGGGGCTCCCGGAGAGCCTCGGGAAGCTCGGGGACATGCCGAAGGCCCTTTGCTTCGAGCCGGGGATCGTCACGGTGGAGCTCCACGGGAGGCTGGCGGGGGCCCTGTCCGGCACCAGGCTGGAGGCCGTCCCCTTCCAGCCGGGGGAGTTCAGGCTGGTGAAGACCGACGAGGAGCTGAAGCTCGTCCGCAAGGCCGCGTCCATAACCGACCAGGCCCTGGGGCTCCTGTGGGGGGAGCTGGAGCCGGGGGTGCCGGAGGGCTGGGCGGCATTCTTCCTGGAGACCAAGTTCAGGGAGCTCGGGGGCGACGGCCCGGCATTCCCCTCCATCGTGGCGGCCGGGCCCAACGCCGCGCTGCCCCACGCCGAGCCCGGCCGCAAGAAGATAGGCAAGAGCGAGGGCGTGGTCATAGACATCGGCGCCCGCTACCGCGGCTACTGCTCCGACATGACCCGCACCTTCATGCCGGAGAAGCCCGCGGGCTGGCAGAAGGACATCTACCGGACCGTCCGCGAGGCCCAGCTCCTGGCCCTGGGCGTCATAAAGGCAGGCGTGACCGGGGGGGAGGCGGACTCCGCCGCCCGCGACCACATTTCCGCCCGGGGCTACGGCGACTACTTCGGCCACAGCCTGGGGCACGGGGTGGGGCTCATGGTCCACGAGGAACCCAGGCTCACCCCCGGGGCGGCCAGGCCCCTCCCCGCCGGGACCCTAGTCACCGTGGAGCCCGGGATATACCTCCCCGGCAAGGGCGGCGTTAGGCTGGAGGAGCTGGTGCTGGTGACGGAGAAGGGCTGCGAGATCCTGAACAGGGACGACCATTTCTACGAGTACTGACGCGGGCCCCGGATGCCGGGAGGCCCGGAAGGCAGTGAGCTCTGGAGGGTCTCGGCGGCCCGTGGGCCGGGAAGGCTGGTTCGCCTTGAGTCCGGGGAGGCCGGAGGCTTTCGAAGGTTTGACGGCCGGGAAGGCCGGTTCGCCTTGAGTCCGGGGAGGCCGGAGGCTTTCGAAGGCTTGACGGCCGGGAAGGCCGCAGTGTCGGGAGAGGCCCTGAAAGTCCGGGAAGGCCGGAGTGTCGGGAGACGCCCTGAAGGCCGGGAAGGCCGAAGGGCCGGTGGACGGCTTGAAGGACGGGAAGGCCGGAGGGCCGGTGGACGGCTTTAAGGCGGGAGGGTCGGGGGACAGCTTGGAGGCCGGAGGGTCGGTGGACGGCTTGGAGGCCGGAGGCTCTGGGAACGGCTAGAAGGCCGGAGGGCCGGTGGACGGCTTTAAGGCGGCAGGGTCGGGGGACGGCTTGGAGGCCGGAGGGCCTGGGGACGGCTTGGAGGCCGGAGGGCCGGAGGACGGCTTTAAAGCGGGAGGGTCGGGGGACGGCTTGGAGGCCGGAGGGCCGGTGGGCGGGGTTGCGGGACAAGAGTGCTGAAGGCGAGGGTTGCGGGAGAGAGCGGGGTGAGAGGGTTGGTACCCGACGAGAAAGAGAAGATGTCGCTCTACCCGGGCGAAGAGTCCGGCAGGGTCTTTCTGGGCGGGCGCTTCCGCACCCTTGACCCCCTGCGGCCCGAGTGCGGGGTGCTGGGTGTCTGGGGAGGGAGGATAGTCTACGCCGGGGACGATCCCAAGGAGGCGGCGGAGACGGTGCGCTCCCATGTCCGAGCTGCCGAGGGACAAAGGGGTGCCGGGACGGCGGGGAGAACCGCGTCCGGGGCTCCTGGGCCTGGAACTGTTCCGGGGCCCTGGCCTTCAGCTTCCGGGCCCGGGACGGCTCCGGGTTCCGGGCCTTCAGCTTCCGGGCCTGGGACGGCTCAGGGTTCCGGGCCTTCAGCTTCCGTGCCTGGGACGGCTCCGGGGCAGGGGTCCGGTCCGTCAGCCTCCGGAACGGGGGCCGGGCGGGGTAGGCCTCCCGTAGTGACCGTGAACCTCGCGGGCAGGCCTGCCGTGCCGGGGCTAATCGACAGCCACAGCCACCTCATCACAGAGGGCGTGAGGCTGAGCCAGCTCGACGTGTCCGGGAAGAGCATGCTGGAGGCCGCGTCCATGGCGGGGGCCAGGGCGGCGGCCCTGGAGCCCGGGGCCTGGCTCCACGGCAGGGGCTGGGACCAGAACCTGTGGCCCGGGAGGGCCTGGCCGCACAGGAGCGCCCTGGACGCGGCCTGCCCCCTGAACCCGGCGGTCATTGACAGGGTGGACAAGCATTCCGTGTGGCTGAACACCAGGGCCCTGGAGCTGGCGGGCATCGGCCCGGACACGCCGGCGCCCCCCGGCGGCGAGATTGTCCGTGACCCGGACGGGACGCCTTCCGGGGTGCTCGTCGGCAGGGCCATGCACATGGCCTACTCGCGAATGCCCCCCTGGGACGGCATGGACCCCATGGACGCCTTCCTCGCCGCCGAGAAGGAGATGCTCGGCCACGGGCTCACGGCGGTGATGGACTGCGGGACCCGGAAGGGGGATTTCGGGCTTCTCCTCGATGCCTACAGGGACGGCGTCCCGCAGGTGCGGTTCAGGTGCTTCGTGCAGCCCGACCCCTGGGAGGAGGAGCTCCTCGCAGGCGGCCCCAGGAGGGGGCTGTGCGCGGGCCGGTTCTCCCTGGACGGCGTGAAGATCTTCTCGGACGGGTCGCTCGGCTCCCAGAGCGCGTGGATGCTGGAGGACTATTCCGACAGGCCCGGCCACAGGGGGAACCACAGCTACTCGGACGAGGCCCTCGAGGAGGTCATGACGAAGATCCGCGACCGGGGGCTCCAGGCGGCAATCCACGTGATAGGGGACGCGGCCTCCGCCCAGGCCGTCCGCGTCATGGGGAAGGTCCTGGGGCCGGGGTCTGCCGCTAGGCGCTGGCGGCTGGAGCACTTCCAGGTGTTCTCGGAGGCCCTGGCGAGGGAGGCCGCCGGCCTGGGCCTCGTCCCCAGCATCCAGAGCGTGGGGCTCATGACGGACCTCCACATGGCCGGGGATCGCCTGGGCCCCGAGCGGATCCGGGACGCCTACGCCTGGAGGAGGCTCCTGGACCTTGGCTGCAGGCTCATAAACGGCTCCGACGCCCCCATAGAGTCGCCCGACCCGTTCAGGGGCATCTACGCGGCCTGCGCGAGGCGGGACCTGGACTGGGCCCCTCCGGAAGGCTTCCAGATCCGCGACGCGCTCACAGTAGAGGAGGCCCTCATGAGTTACACCGTCTGGCCGGCGTGGGCCTGCTTCTGCGAGGCGGAGCTGGGGGCGCTCTCCGTCGGCATGAGGGCGGACTTCGCCGTGCTGGACAGGGACCTCTACGCCACGCCCGTCCGGGATCTCCATCGCGCCCGGGCGCTCATGACCGTCATAGGCGGCGTCCCCGCCTGGGTGAGCCCGGAGTTCTAGCCGGTCCCCGAAAATGGCTGGACGCAGGGAAGGGCGGGGACATTCCGCAACGGTGCCTGACGGCCAGGGGATTTCCGAAAGGTGCCGGCAGTGAAGTTCCTGAAGGTGTCGTTCCGGCAGTGAAGTTCCTGAAGGTGTCGTTCCGGCAGTGAAGTTCCGTAAGGGGTCGTGCCGGTAGTGAAATTCTAGAATGTTTCGTGCCGGCAGACAAGTTCCATAAGGGGGCGTGCCGGCAGTGAAGTTCCGTAAGGGGGCGTGCCGGCAGTGAAGTTCCGTAAGGGGTAGTTCCGGCAGTGAAGTTCTAGAATGTTTCGTGCCAGTAGTGAAGTTCCGTAAGGGGGCGTGCCGGCAGTGAAGTTTCGTAAGGGGTAGTTCCGGCAGTGAAGTTTCGTAAGGGGTAGTTCCGGCAGTGAAGTTTCGTAAGGGGTAGTTCCGGCAGTGAAGTTCCGTAAGGGGTAGTTCCGGCAGTGAAGTTCCGTAAGGGGTAGTTCCGGCAGTGAAGTTCCGT
>JAISFP010000447.1 GCA_031263525.1 Deltaproteobacteria bacterium
AGGAGGGCCGCCCTGCACCAGGAATTTAGATTATATGGGTCTTGCTATAGGTTCACATGCTTTCGTCTGTGAACAGATACGTCCGGAATCCTGAAGGCGGAGCGCCCGTGAACTGGGACTGCCGCGGGGTTCCCCGGTCGAGAGGCCCTCACTGGCCACCAATTTCGAGACACGGGCGAAAGTGATGCCCGACTCCGTCGAGAGAAGCCTGGCTGACCTGGTATCCGTTCACGGGTAGGCCGCCCAGGCCACGGAGGTAACCTGTCCTGGAGCTGGAGGAAGGCCGCCCAGGCCACGGTGGTAGCCCGTCCTGGAGCTGGAGGAAGGCCGCCCTGGCCACGAAGGCAACCTGTCCTGGAGATGGAGGATGGGCGCTCTGGCCACGGAGGCAGCCTGTCCTGGAGCTGGAGGATGGGCGCTCTGGCCCGGAGGTAGCCTGTCCTGGGGCTGGAGGAAGGCCGTTCTTACTCTGGAGGAAAGCCGTCCAGGCCCCGGAGGAAGGCCGTCCAGACCCCGGAGGAAGGCCGTCCAAGCCCCGGAGGAAAGCCGCCCTGCACCAGGAATGATGAAGATCTTGGTCCTGCTGTAGGTTCCCCCGCTTTAGTCTGTGAACAGATACCCACATTGTCTCCTTCATGGTCCAGAGGTTGTCCATCTTCACAAATAAGATGGTGCCCACGAAAGCCAAGGGCCTGGGCATTCTCCCAACTATTCCCTTGCCGGGAAAGGCCGCGAGGTACTTCTTGTCGGCAATGCGGGACGCGACTTCCTCGTGAACGCGGACATGGGGCTGTCAAGATATGATGCCTCTTCCTTGGCCTGGTCATGCAACAGATCAGCCAAGGTGCATCCGGGGCGAGAATCGGCGGAGGAATCTTTCACGGAGCCTTCCTCCTGGGTAGGGGTTGAGCATCTATGAACGAGAATAGTCCTGATGGACAAAAAAGATAACCTCGGCTCGCCCGAGGTGGTCTGCGTGTCTTTGTCAAAGGTTTGCGGGGGTTGCATCAGCAGAGACCTGCGGCTCCTGACTTGACGTGACTATGCCTACAGACTTCAGGCACCTTGTCAGCCCCACATTAACCAGTACTCAGCCGGATCCATATCACGACGGGCGAAGGCAGGCACACGTCCCCCTTCTTCAAGGGCCAGGTCGTCCGTCGACCGTCGTCGCCCCGGCTCTCCCGAACATAGGTCCAGCTCCATCCACGGGGCGGTACCATCCCCCGTCACCTGCCCAGGTTTCGGTCTGCGGAAATCAGACATGGAAACACTCGGCTATGGGTAGTAATGTGTCAGCTACACCCCTACATACGGCGTTCTGATTCTGTCATTCGAATCCCGGAATTCCATCTCACCTCGGGGCCCGGCTACTACATGCCTGCTCCGGTCCCGTTCAACCCCGCCATCCCTCCAGAAGTTTTTCGCCGGCTGCCCCACTTCCCCTCTGAAACTATACGCCACCATGAACATGAGCATGGTGAAGAGGGGAATAACTTGATGTTGAAGCGCACAGTTAGATGGCACCTTAGCAAGGTGATGTTCACCAACATGACGGTCATGATGAAGTAGCTATACATTCCTTATTGAGTTATTATCAGTTCAGTTAAATATCAGAATTTTGGCAGTCGGTCCAGGGGTGAAAAATCCGTGCGAATCCCATGTCTGGTATCTCATTGCCATGATTCGCTCCAAAAATGTGGAAGAAGATTTCGACATTTTATAATATTTATCCGGAAGTGTAATATTATAGTGCGATCATTTAGATGGGGTTGTTCCAAATCTCTCTTTATGTTTAACCCACATGGGTCTCATGTTAGAATACAAGACGTGTGAAATCTCAAGGCTGTCGGCACTGATAATTTTGTAGCCATTAATAGTAATTGATGTCAGATAATATATTTCTGAATTCCAATCTATTCTAAAATCTAAACGGAGATCATCCGAAGAATCTTGAATGGGAGAATATGCAATAAAATTATTTAAACCGTGAAATTCCCAATTGAAACGACTGCCTTGGCCTTGACGAACAGCTTCAAACATAATAAATTTAAGTACAAAATCAATATGTAAATCTTGAATTTGATCCAATGGATCTATTTCATTAATCACTCGAAAATGATTAGATTGTCTCAGCACTTGATTCTCTGGTAATTTCAATCCTGGCCTCCACTATCGTGTAGACTACTACTACAATCGTAACGTTTGAATTTTCAATATATACAAATCGATTTGTTTACTATTACCCGTTTAATTCAATGTCGGAATCTTCTTCCATCTTTAGAGCCCGAATCATGGCGAGGTTATACCAGAGCTGGTTGGTTTCAAAATCTTTCCAACCATAGGCTGGTAGCCAAAATTCCGATATTTTATTAAACGGGTAATATATTCAAAAAGCGAGAAAGAGCCGTTGTCTGGGCAGAGGCTTGGTCTCTGCCAGACAAAGGTTGATTTCCTTTCCTTGAGTTCATGCGGTGTCAGTTTCTGCATGGATTTACTAGAAGAATCAAAAGAACACCTCTCCAGGTGAGGTGCCAGGTTCAACAGAACTGAAACGATGACACGCTTCGGAAGTAGTACGATCAACGAATTGCGTTACTTACTTACGAACGTGTTGCATAATGAACAGCGTCCCATCAACGAGCCAATTTTCATTGAAGCCCCCCGACCGGGGGGCCGTGTTCAACAGTACTAAAAGCAATGTCACCAACTTAAGGGATATGGGATATGCCTAATAAGGCATCCGTTCACAGCTAAGGCTTGGGGAAGCCATTCGTAACATTTGCTTATGCTACTGGGCCAACTTGGAAAGCCATCCTATCCTTGCAAGGGGATACTCTGGTCACCTAATGTGGTGCTCTGGCCGGAGGCAGTCCCCCCCGTGAGCGTCGGGGCTCCGCGAAAGCGACTAATCCCCCTTGTAAACAGAAATTACCGACATTTATATATAGCATTATATCTCGACATCTTGCTCATTATGTTGTATTTCAATACGTCATTTTCCTTAAGCTGGTGACATTGGTACTAAAAGTCCCGGTCCCGTAACGGTGTCGGCGGGAGGCATGAGGAGGCAGAAGCAACCTTCAAGGCTACCCCGAGCCCTTCTTTTATAGCATCCTTGTTTAAATATCTGTTCACGAGAATCTCCGAAAAGACTTAGCACCAATCTGCGCTCTAGGGCTTAGGTAACCAATGTCACCAACTTAAGAAAAATGACGCATTTAACCACAATATATTGAATTATTTGTTGAGGCAGCATGCTGTATACAACTATTGGCCATCTCTGTTTCCGAGGGGGATTTAGTCCCTTTCGCAGAACCCCGATCCTCACGGGGGGGACTGCCTCCGGCCAGAGCACCACATTAGGTGACCAGAGTATCCCCTTACAAGGATAGGGTGTCTTTCCAAGTCGGCCCAGTAGCCTTGGCAAATGTCACGAATGGCTTCCCCAAGCCTTCGCTGTGAACGGATGCCTGTTAGGCATATCTCTTAAGTTGGTGACATTGCTTAGGTAACTGTTCTGGTGCCCCTCTAAAGGGAACTCAACTGGGCGATCTTCACTATAAAAATACCCATACGGAGACTTATCATTCCCACATGGAGTATCCAAAGATGACTTTTCAACTTCAAGGGTTCCTCATCAGGGTTCTCTTCCTCCAAAAAGGTTCTCAAAAGAGGGACACCTGAACAGTTACGGGCTTAGATAGTTATCTTCAAGTCCGGGGTCGCGAGTGCAAAAATTCGCATGGGCCGGTAACTCTACCGTTAACGGCTCGAATGATCTCAATTGCCGTGCTCCATTTCCACCGGGAGCCACCCTTATTTATGGTGTACGAAAATTCTAAGACTCATATTGAAGGGGCTGAATCCTCAGGAGTATCAAGGTGCCGCTGTCACGTTTCTAAGATCCTTGAACCGTGAACGGATACGAAGCTCTGGAATGTGACCATGTTGTATCTAGACGCCATCCCAACAGGGACAACAGCTAAAATCATTGGTTTCTTTCAGCCCTGCAGTAATTTAAAAAACAGCATAATTTATTCGTGCAGAATTAATGCATCCCTCATTTCAGGTGGAACAACAGGCATCCGGCACAAAAAATTAGCTATATGGGCAATGCATTCTCTGTTGTTGCCACTCACATATTGTTCTGGAATACCATACTTGCGCAAGTACCCGGAAATTTCTTCATGAAATGAGTGGAATGTCTCATAGAATAGAATATCTTTTGGAGCCGCCCCTGTATTAAGATTAGCAACAGTTATATACGTACAATTCACAATTGCACCTTCTTGAAACATTTTAGAGACAAGAAAATCTCTCTGATGTTTTACATATCTTGTAACTGTATTGTTCCTAAAAATATATGTGTACCTGTACGCCCGGTCATATGACCCAAACATACTCATACCTTCTAAAAATATCTTAACGGTACTTTTGGCTGCGACTAAAATGTTGCCGCCCTTAAAATAGTCAAAAATTCCCATATTAACCTCGTGACAATCAGGTGTACAATGGTGACGATGCAATAAGGTTAAGATGAATAGAAATTAACAAAAAAACATTGTTGCAAAGTGTCTGTTCAGGTGCCCACCCCAAGAGGAGCTCAACAGGAGGATCGTCTCAACCAAAATACCCTCATCAGAAAATTTTCTCCTCCACATAAAGTATCCATTGTTGACTCTTCAACTTTGAGGGATCCTCATTAGGGTTCTCTTCCTCAGTAAAGATGCTCAAAAGAGGGGTACCTGATCAGTTGCGTTGTAAATTATAAACGCATGACTCAAAACCGAGGGTCATTTGATAGATTTTGCGCTGATAATAATTAGTATCCATTCCTATGGGTTGAATAAATATTTCACGCATTTCCTTTTCAGTGAATATATTTTTTTCTTGTGTAATGAAACAATCCTTTAATTTTGAGCGCATGTTCGGATTTATGAAGGTGTTTATACCCGGAAAGAACTCCTCTGATAATTGAAAGGTTTGCTCGGCATATAATTCATATAATTGGTTGGCGCTCAATGAATTAATAAGTTTCTCTTGCTCAACTGTCGCAGGCGAAGAGAAAGCTATTGAGCCAAAAAAAACAACTGCAATAACAAGCACAATAAGTAACGATTTCAAGCAGAACGAAGATTGCATCCTTATCTCCAAATAAATACAGACTATTTTTGTAACTGTTCAGGTGCCCCTCTATGAATGGTTTTTTCGGAGGGAAAGAGCCCGGATGAAGAACCCTTTAAGTTGAAGAGTCAACAATGGATACTTCATCTGGAGGAGAAGAGTTTCTGTAGAGGGTAATTTGGTTGGAAAGCACCCCTGTTGAGCTCCCCTGGAAAGGGCTCCTGAACAGTTACTAAAAATGTACGAAAGCCACAAATATTACCCGTCTAATCAAATGTCGGAATTTGGCTATCAGCCCAGAGGTTGAAATGTCGGAAAAACCTCCAGTCCTGGTATCTGCACGCTATAAACCGCTACTAAAATATGGAAGAGGATTCCGACATTTGATTAAACGGGTAATAATGTGGTTATCAGGAATAAGCTCCAGATCATATCGTGCATCTTTATCCCATGTTTTGTATCAGTCTCCCGGCTCCCCAGCCGCCTCCTTCTCCCGGCCCCCGCCTCAGCCGTCTCCCGGTTCCCTCCCCAGACTCCGCCTTCCAGTTCCCCCGCCGCCTCCTTCTCCCGGCCTCCGTCTCAGCCGTCCGCCCGGTTCCTTCCCCAGACTCCGCCTTTCCAGTTCCCCCGCCGCCTCCTTCTCCCGGTTCCTCCCTCAGCCTATGTCTCCCGGTTCCAGCCGCATCCGCCGCACCGGCGCCCGTCCGCCGAATCCAGCAGGCGGGACGGGAAACGGACGAATCTGGAAGTCCGGAGGGTGGCGAAGCGTTCTAAAACATACGCACGTAAAGTTATAAAAAGCAAATATATTACGTATTATATCTTGTGATCTTCCTCTATTTCGACTAGAATCTGCCGCGAGACCTGCCGGGACCCGTCAGGTCCGCCGCCGGGCCCTGCACGCCCGTCCGGGGGACCCGCCCCGCCCCCAAGAACGCCCCCGCCCGGGGGGCCGTCCTCAGGAGTTAGAATGTCCAACGCCCCTGCCGACATAGTGGAGCTCTTCCGCAAGAGGACCCGCTCCCCCCTGAGGCCCCGCTCCAGCGATCTGATACAGGCCATCTTCCCCATGTTCCGCAAGGCGAGCCCCCAGTCCGGGGCCCTCATACTCGGTGAGTGCGAGCAGTGGGGACGCCACATCTTCGTGATAGCCCAGCAGAAGCCCAAGCCCGAGAACCTCCGCACGAAGGAGGACCTGGCCAAGCTCAACCACGGCATGCTCACTGCCGACGACCACTCCAGGGTGATGCGCTTCCTGAGGACCGCCAACAACGTCCGCCTGGACGGGGGCCCGGCCTCCATAGTGACCCTGATAGACACCTACGGCGCGGACATCTCCATGGAGTCCGCCAAGTACTACCAGGCCTTCTTCATAGCCCACCTCATCCGTGACTTCCTGACCATCCCCGTGCCCACGGTCTCGGTCATCATCGGCGAGGGGGGCTCCGGCGGGGCGCTGGCCATCCAGATGACCGACCGCCGCGCCCAGTTCGACGACGCCCTCTACGCCACTGCCCCCCCGGAGAGCCTGGCCGCCATCATCTTCCGGGACGCCTCCAAGGTGAAGGAGGCCCTGGAGATCTCCAAGCCCACCGCGGGCGAGCTGCTCGAGCTCGGCATCATAGACGAGGTCCTCCCGTCGCCCAAGTCGGTCACGGACGTCATGGGCTACGCGAAGCCCCTGGGGAGCTACCTGGAGCGCCAGGTGAAGGATCTCGCGAGGCGCAAGCCCGAGGCGCTCCTCCGCGTGAGGCGGACCAGGGCCAGGGCCTTCGGGGTGAACGCCCCCGAGGCGCAGCGGCGGTCCCGCTCCTGGACCGCCTTCTTCACGCCCCTGAGGCGCCGTTCCGAGCCCCCCCGCGACATAAAGACCTTCTCGCTCCCCGGCCAGGAGCTCCAGCCCTCCGCCGAGTGGGGGGTGGAGTCCGACCCCGCCGTCTCCCAGGGCCCTGACAAGTACGTGAAGTGCGGCGACATGAACCTCAAGGCCGGCGCCCAGGAGCAGGGCTGCGGGGCAGTGATCCCGCTCTCGGCCTTCCTGGCCAACCACTACGTCTGCCCCAGCTGCGGGCACTCCAGGGTCATGGGGGCCATGGGCTGGATCTCCTGCCTGGCCGACAACGACAGCTTCAAGGAGCTCAACCGCGACCTCACGGTCCACCACCTGCTCCACCCGAGCCTTTTGACCCAGGAGTACGCCGACTTCATTGCCAAGCAGGACCAGAGGAGCTCCTTCCACGAGGCCCTGGTCAGCGGCGAGGCCACGGTCTTCGGGATCCCCGTGGCCCTGGCCGTCTGCGACTTCTACTTCGCGGGCGGGACCATGGGGGTGGTCTTCGGGGAGAAGTTCTTCCGCCTGGCAGAGTACGCCATATCCAAGTCCCTCCCGCTCGTGAGCCTGTGCTGCTCCGGCGGGGCCAGGGTCCTGGAGGGGACGCCCGCCCTGATGCAGATGGCCAAGGCCGTGAACTCCATCACCCGGCTCAAGCACGACGGGCTCCCCTTCATATCCGTCCTTGGCGATCCCTCCACCGGCGGCGCGATTGCCAGCTACGCCGCCCTGGGTGACGTGATACTGGCCGAGCCGCAGGCGCTCGTCATCTTCACCGGCCCCAGGGTCATGGAGGCCAGGGGCTTCACAGTGAACGAGGAGGACGTCCGCGCGGCTGCCCTCTGCCGCGCCTCCGTCCAGTGCTACGAGGACATGGACTTCTTCGGCCCCATCCGCGGCATCCACGAGGTGGCAACCCGCAAGGACCTGAAGCGGAGCATTTTCAAGTACCTGGAGTTCCACCGCGACTCCACCCCCTCCCAGGACCGGTACTGGACCCGCCACGAGTAGGCGCCGCGGCCTGCCACGCCTCTGCCCGTCGGCGTCAGGCCCGCGCCAGGCCCCCTTCCGGCACCCGCGCGCGGCTCTCGCCCTGGCCCCCTTCCGGCACCCGCGCGCGGCTCTCGCCAGGGCCCCTTCCGCACCCGTTCTCGGCTCGCAGCAGGGCCCCTTCCGCCCATCAGTGCGCGGCTCGCACCCTGTGCCCTCTTCCGGCACCCGTGCGCGGCCCCTGCCGGACCGTGCATGCCCGCTGAACTTCGTGCCGCGCTGCTCTGGCCCGTATTAGGCCCGGCCCGCCCTGCCTGTGCCAGGCCCGCGCCAGTGCCCTCTTCCGGCACCCGTGCGCGGCCCCTGCCGGGCCGTGCCCGCCTGCGGAAGTCCGGACCGCGCGGCTCCGCGTCCTGCCGCACAGTCTGCCTGACGGCAAGGGCTACACCATGCTATGCCAGGTTGCACGTTCTGGCACAGTGCAGGACTGCGCGACCGGCCGCAATGCAGGACGGCAAGGACGGCGACCGAGCCTCCCCCCGGCACTTCCCGTCCGGGCGGCAAGGCTGACGCCCTGGCCCGTCCGACCTCGCGCCCGGGCCGGCGGATACGGAACGCCCGGAAGGCTACAGGCCCCGGAAGCGCTTCCCGGCCGGAAAGAGGCCTCAAGGCCACGCGCTGGGCAGGCCCTCCCGGAACCGCGCCCGTTCGCCGGAGGCGCTGCCGGGCCCGTGACGGCCGTAACTGCCGGGACTTGCATGGCGCGGCCAGCGCTGGCATCATGGGCGTCATCTGCAGCTGGGCATGGGTGCCCGAAGGCATCGTGGGCATCGGGGCCCTGGCCATCTGCTTGCATCGGTGCCCGAGGCATCAGCTTGCATCGAGGCCCTTGGCATCAGCCGGGCATCGGTGCCCGAGGCATCGGCTGGGCATCGGGGCCCTGGGCATCTGCTTGCATCGGTGCCCGAGGCATCAGCTTGCATCGAGGCCCTTGGCATCAGCCGGGCATCGGTGCCCGAGGCACCGGAGCGCCTCCCCGGAGGGGGGGCCGGAGGGACGGATGGGGAGAAGGCGCGGCCCGTCGGGGAACGGAAGGACGGGGGAGGGGGCGGACGCCGAGGCGGAGAGCCCCGAACTTCACGTGACGGCTGAACCCGACGACAGGAGGATGGCGGAGTCCGTCCGGCCGCGGACCCTCGGCGAGTTCGTGGGCCAGGGCGAGCTCCGGGGCCAGCTGGAGATCTCTCTCGCGGCGGCCAGGGGGCGGGGCGAGGCGCTCGACCACGTCATCTTCCACGGCCAGCCGGGCCTGGGCAAGACCACTCTCGCCAACATCCTGGCCACGGAGATGGGCGCGGGCATAAAGAGCACCGCCGGCCCGGTCATCATGAAGCCCGGGGACCTGGCCGGCCTCCTCACCAACCTGGACCCCGGCGACGTGCTCTTCATCGACGAGATCCACCGTCTCCCGCCCCAGGTGGAGGAGATCCTCTACCCTGCCATGGAGGAGTTCCGCCTGGACGTGATGGTGGGCCAAGGCCCCGGGTCGCGCTCCGTGCGCCTGGAGATCCCCCGCTTCACCCTGGTGGGGGCCACCACCAGGCTGGGCAAGCTCACCCCGCCCCTGCGCGACCGTTTCGGCATACAGCTGAAGCTCGTCTATTACGGCGCGGAGGACCTGGCGGCCGTTGTCACCCGCGCGGCCAAGCTCCTGGACGTCCCCCTGACCCCCGAGGGGGCCCTGGAGATAGCCCGCCGCTCGCGGGGCACCCCGCGCCAGGCCGTGAACTTCCTGAACCGCGCCCGGGACTTCGCGGAGGTCAAGGGGGACGGCACCGTGGACCGCGCCGCCGCGGACGGGGCGCTCGAGCTCATGGGCATCGACCGCATGGGCCTGAACCGCACCGACATACGCCTCCTCGAGACCCTCTGCCGTGACTTCGCCGGCGGGCCCGTTGGCGTGGAGTCCCTGGCCGCCACCCTGGGCGAGACCGCCGAGACCCTCGCCGAGGTCTACGAGCCGTACCTGGTCCAGGAGGGCTTCATGGTCCGCACCCGGAGAGGCCGCGCCGCCACGGAGAAAACCTGGAAGCACCTGGGCATGGCGCCCCCGGACCCGCCGGGAGGGGGCGGGAAGGGGTCCAAGTCCTGACGCTGGCCCGGCCGGGAGTGCCCCAGGCATTCTGCGGTCCGGGCGAGGAGGCGGGTGCGGGAACGTGCGGGGGCCCAGTCACGCGGAATGCCGCGTCCCGGAGCCGCATCGAGCTGGACCGGACGTGTCCGGCCCGGACCGGGACTTGTCGCCAAGCGGACAGTCTCGCCACGAAGTCGCAATGCACGTGCCAAAACATTTCATGACACGGGAACCTTTCTTGATAAGAATATTGCTATACTGCAACTAGATAATCCAATTCTAGCTTATATGATAACCTATTTAAAAAATATTAATAATGGCTATATAATATCCGCCTTGTGTTAAAGGCATAATTTAGTATTATATGTATAAATAATCAGTCTATGGCCGTATATTACAGCATTCCAAACATAACGTCATCAAAATTAATTAAAGGAGCTCTTTGATGATATGAAATCTGAGAAGTCATGAACATGAAGAATCATATCTTGCCCTTGCATGATAAGACCTATGATATATAATATGCATAAACGTTTCAATACGGTCCTTTAATCATGTCAACTATTGCATATTAATATCTAAAAAATTTTTTATAATACTTAAATGAAAGAGATTCAGATAAATTTAATATATATAAAATTATGGACATCCCTTGAGAACAGCATCAGGACATGTCAGCATGCTCAGCTAGTCAATCAGGAAATTATCGACGTCATCCAAGGCGCCCTGCCACTGAAACAGCCCCTGCCAGGCGTTCCGCCGAGAGGACGGGCACGCCTGCCGACGGACCCGGAACCCTGCGGGGACAGCCGTCCTGAAACCTTCACGGGCGGTCCCTCCCGGCTGAAGAGGCGGGCCAGCTCCTCAGAAACAAAGAAATTACGGGAATTTGAAAAATATTTTCTTGCAGAAATGAAAAATTGCCCATTTTTCGGCCTGCAAGAGCGTGGCAAAATGCCGAAAGTTGATATTGTTATCGCATATTCTCTAATTAGGCATAAATTATCAACATTAAGCAACAAACATTCCAACTTCTGCCTTGCAGCCTCCCCTTGCAAATCCCGCCCCGTGGATTATAATCCTTAAGTCCTAGAGCCAGACGTTCCAAACCTCGCTCCCCCCTGCCTTTTTCACTCCACCCTGTCTTCGCCTGCCTTAGCCCTGACTCCGCTCTGACCCCCACCCGACCGCCTGACGCCGACGGACGGGGACGGGAGCGCTTTCCCCCGATCCGCCGGATCCTCACGGTCCGGCACGGGCCGAAACGCGTCCCCGGCCCCCCCCGAGCGCCCTCGCCCTGCGTCCCCGCGCCCTTTCGCCCGGGGCCTCCGGCGGAGCCGCGTCCTGCGAAATGCCGGCCCTCATGCGGTCCCTATCACATGATGCCAATCGCGGCTTCCCTGGCCGAGCCAGAAGTTGCCCGCGAAAACGCCATATCCCGATGCCCCGTACCGGGGCAGTGGCGTCTCGCCGCGAGACGCCAAGGAGCTCAAATGCACGCGAAAAAGGAAGTACTCATCTTGCTCCCGCTCTCCGTCCTGGCCGCCGCCGCCGGTGCCGCCCCCGCCGCGGCGGGGATGGCGGCCGCCGCCATGTTCCTCGCGCTCTCGGGCGCCGGGGCAGCCAGGGCCGACTACTGGGAGATCACCCCCGAGCAGTACTACGAGAAGGCCCTGGCCTTCCGGGACGGCGACAAGGTGGAGAAGGACCCGAAGCAGGCCTACGACGCCTTCCTGTCCGCCGCGAGGAAGGGGCACGTCGGCGCCATGAGCGCGCTGGGCGAGGCCCACTACACAGCCCGCGGGGCCGAGATGGACAAGCACGAGGCCCTCTCCTGGTTCCTGAAGGCCGCCGAGAAGGACGACCCGCTCTCCGTCTACCGCCTCGCGGACTACCACCGCAAGGGCTACGGCATGCCCGAGGACGCGGCGAAGGCCACGGAGTGCCTGAAGAAGGCCTCCGGGCTGGGCTGCTCCCGGGCCCAGCTGGAGCTCTCCGTGCTGACCAGGGAGGGCGCGGACGGCGTCGGGAAGGACCCCGCGGCCGCCTTCGGGCTCCTCCTGAAGGCCGCGGACCAGGGGCTCCCGGAGGCCATGGAGGCCCTGGCCAAGGCCTACGAGAACGGCGAGGGCACGGACAAGGACCTGGAGAAGGCCGGGGCCGTCCGCAGGAAGCTCGACGAGCTGAAGCCCAAGCCCTGAATCCGCAGGCGCGCGGAGTGCAGGGGAACGGGCCGGCCCAGGCCGGCCTGTCTTCCGTGCGCCGCGGGGGCGGGGGCCGGACGGGGTTCCTCCTGTCCGGCCCCCGCCTTTTTTGCCCGTCCCGCAGGCCCCCCTCTGGCCCGCCCAATCCGTCCCGGCCCGCCCGGACTCCGAGCCCCCCTCCGGACCCGGAACTGTCAGGCGTCCAGACCGTTCCGCACCCCCTCGGACCCTCCCGGCCCCTCTGGCCGCCCCTCCGGCCGGGCCCGGCCGGACCACAGCCTGCCCCGCCGGGCCCCCCGCCTGCCCCGGCTCCGGACGAAACGCGCTCACTCCTGCCTGGCTGACCGCGTCTCCATCCGTGCCCCGCCGCGCCTCGGATTCAGATCCGACGAGTGCCGCCTCTGGCCCGACCTGGTCCGCCCGGCCCCGCCTGGCCCCGTTTGCCCCCGCTCCCTCAGCTCCAGACCAGGCACGCTCATTCAGTCATCCTGGCAGATCCGCGCCCTCCGCCGCGCCTCCCCGCGCCACTGATCAGGCCCGACCCGCGCCGCTTCAGGCCCGAGCCCGCCGCCTGGCCCCGCTTGTCCCCGCTCCGTCAGCCCCGGACGCTCCGGACCTGGCACGCTCATTCATACGGGCCGATCCGTGCCCCCCTCCGTGCCTCGCCGAGCCTCGGATTCAGATCCGACCAGTACCGCTCAGGCCCGACCTGGTCCGCACGGCCCCGCCCTGCCCTGTTTGCCCACGTTCAGGACACCCCGGGCCAGGCACGCTCCTTCTTCCGGGCCGGTCCGCGCCTCGCCGCGCCACTGTTCAGGCCCGACCCGCGCCGCTTCTGGCCCGGGCCGCGACGCCTGGCACCGCTTGCCCACGCTCCGTCAGCTCCCGACACGGAACTCTCTGGCCTCCGGGCCGGTCCGCGCCCCCCCGCGCCTCAGCTCTGGCCCGCCCTCTTCCGTCTGGCCCCGCTCAGGACCCGGGACGCTCCGGAATCCGGGCCGCTCCCCGCGCCCCTCCGTGCCTCCCCTCCCCGCAACTCGGGCCCGGCCTTGCCCGGCTGGTCCCGCCTGACTCCGCCTCCGCCTGCTCCGCCCGCACCGGACAAGGAACTCTCCGGCCTCCGGGCCGATCCGCGTCCCTCCCGCAGGGACCGGACGGGCCCGCCGGAACGCCTCACGACCGGGAGGCCCGCCGCCCTGGCAGCCCTCGATCCCCGCCGCCCTGGCCGTCCGCGAGCCCCTCGCGGCGCCTGCCCTGCCCCCGCTCCCGGGCGTCCGCCCCTGGCCCGTCAGGGGCTCGGCCCCCCTTGATGCGGGGGGGCTTTCGTGATATGCTCACAAAGTTTTAGCGCAATCCGCCCGCCTCCCCCGAAGCCCAGGCTTTTCCGGGAGTCCGGCGGTCGCCATCCCAGACGCCCCATCGCAAGGTGCCCTGTTTCGGGGTCTCCGGGGCGAAAAGAAACAACCTTGAGGTCAAGCAAAGAGAAATGTCACTAGTAAGCATGAAGCAGCTCCTGGAGGCCGGGGTCCACTTCGGCCACCAGACCCGCCGCTGGAACCCCAAGATGAAGCCGTACATCTTCGGGGCCCGCAACGGCATCTACATCATCGACCTGCAGAAGACCGTGGCGCTCTTCAAGGTCGCCTACAACTTCGTCTCCCAGACCGTGGCCCAGGGCCGCAGCATCCTCTTCGTCGGCACGAAGAAGCAGGCCGCGGACGCCATCCAGGAGGAGGCGATCCGCGCCGGGATGTTCTACATCAACTCCCGGTGGCTCGGCGGCACCCTGACCAACTTCGTCACCATCAAGCAGAGCATCGAGAAGCTCAAGAGGCTGGAGCAGATGAAGGCCGACGGGACGATCAACCTCTACTACAAGAAGGAGATCGTCCAGCTCGAGAACCAGATGCTGAAGCTCCGCAAGAACCTCGGCGGCATCAAGGAGATGGACCGGCTCCCCGGCGCCATCTTCGTCATCGACCCCCGCCGGGAGAACATCGCCACCGCCGAGGCCCGCCGCCTCGGGATCCCCGTCGTGGCCGTGGTGGACACCAACTGCGACCCCGACGAGGTGGACTACATCATCCCGGGCAACGACGACGCCATCCGCGCCATCAAGCTCATGACCTCCAAGATGGCCGAGGCCTGCCTAGAGGGCCGGAACCGCTGGGAGGAGCTGGCCCGCGGCGGCCGCGACAAGGACGAGCCGGACGAGCTCCCCGACCAGCGCTCCCAGCCCGTCCCGCCCCCCGCCGAGTTCCAGTTCCAGCCCCAGGCCCAGCCCGAGCTCCAGGCCCAGCCGCTGCCCGAGGCCCAGCCGCAGCCCCAGCTCCCGGCCCAGCCCGAGGCCCCGCCGCAGCCCCAGCTCCCGGCCCAGCCCGAGGCCCCGCCTCAGGCCCAGGCCCCGCCGCAGCCCCAGCTACCGCCCCAGCCCGAGGCCCCGCCTCAGGCCCAGCCGCAGACCGAGCCCGCGCCCCCCGCCTACGGCGAGTCGGCCGAGGCCGAGGGCGTGGTGGACTAGCGCCGGCCCGCCTGTCGCGGGAGCGGCGCCTTCCGGCCTCTCCCTTTCCGGCCCCTGCCCTCCGGACTCCGGCCGCCCGGTCCCCGAAGACATGACCGTCCGGCCTCCGTCCGTCTCCGGGCGACGGGCCGTCCGGCTCCTGACCGTCCGGCCACGGGCCCCCGGCCATCCGCCCCGGGCCCCGGCCGAACGTCACCTGGCCTTCCGGCCCCCGGCCCGGCGGCCCCCGTGCCGCCGGCCCGGAGGCCGGAAGGCTTCCTGCCCGCCCCGCCCGCGCGTGGCGTCCGGGCACGGACCCGGGCCCCGGAAGGCTCCCGGACCCGCGACCCGAGGAAAACTTAAGATCCCCGTCCGCCTCACACGGCGGACGCTCCCCTGCCCGGCAAGGGCGGCCAGGGCCGCCTTTTCCGGGCGCCTTAATCACGCGGCCCCCCCTCCCGGCGCCGGACGCGCCGGCCGGTAGCGGGCGGGCCCCAGTGGAAGACCCAGGGAAACCAGAGAGTATCATGGAAATATCCGCCAAGATGGTGAAGGAGCTCCGGGACAAGACCAACGCCGGAATGATGGACTGCAAGAAGGCCCTCGTCGAGTCGGGCGGGGACATGGAGAAGGCCAGGGACTGGCTCCGCGAGCACGGGCTCGCCACCGTCAACAAGCGTTCCGGCAGGGTGGCCCGCGAGGGCATCGTGGCCACGGCGGTCTCCGAGGACGGGAAGACGGGCGCCATAGTCGAGTTCAACACTGAGACCGACTTCGTGGCCAAGCTCGACAGCTTCCGCGCCATCGCCCGCAACATTGCCACCGCGCTCTCCCGCGGGGCCGCCTGCGCCGACGTCGACGCCCTCATGTCCGTCAGCTGCCCGGTCTCGGGCCGGGTCTTCAGCGAGATCATAAACGAGAACACCGCCACGACCGGCGAGAAGTCCGAGGTGAGGCGCTTCGCGGTCATGGAGGCCGAGGGCGACGCGTTCGTCCACGCCTACAACCACGCCGGCGACAAGCTGTCGGTGCTCCTCCTGGTCAAGGCCGAGAAGCCCAGCCCCGCGGCCGACGAGTGCGCCCACACCCTGGCCATGCAGATAGCCGCCTCGAACCCCCTGTCCGTGACCAGGGACGACGTCCCCCCTGAGACCCTGGAGCGCGAGAAGAGGGTCGCCATGGAGATAGCCAAGCAGAGCGGCAAGCCCGAGAAGTTCCTGGAGCAGATAGCCCAGGGTCAGCTGGCCAAGTTCTACAAGGAGTGCGTCCTCATGGAGCAGGAGTACATCCGCGACCCCAAGGCGCTCACCGTCAAGAAGTGGCTCGACTCCCTGAAGGGCGAGCTGGGCACGGTCACGGTCAGCGCCTTCAAGCGCTACCAGCTGGCCGAGGAGCTCGCCACGGACCCGGCCCCCGATGCCTGATCCCGTCACCGGCCCTCCCGCAGGCGGGCCCGGCGCCGGGCCCGCCCCGGCATCCCCCCCCGGCCCGGCACAGGAGCCCCGCCCCGCCCCGGCCCGGGCCGCCGCTCCGGGCCCGGCCCAGGCGGCCTCCCCCTCCCCGGCCCTGGCGG
>JAISFP010000023.1 GCA_031263525.1 Deltaproteobacteria bacterium
TGTGGGGGGGGTTGTACCGTGTTAGCCAGCCTCCCATTAGGGGGGGTCGCACCTGGAGAGCCAGCCTCCCTGAAGGGGGGGCGCACCTGGAGAGCCAGCCTCCCTGAAGGGGGTGCGCGCCTGGAGAGCCAGCCTCCCTTTAGGGGGGGATGTACCGGGAGAGCCAGCCTCTCTGAAGGGGGGGTTGTACCGGTCGAGCCAGCCTCACTGATGGGGGGGGGATCTACAGGGAGAGCCAGCCTCACTGAAGGGGGGGATGTACCGGGAGAGCCAGCCTCCCAAAAGGGGGGGGCGCACCTGGAGAGCCAGCCTCCCTGAAGGGGGGGCGCACCTGGAGAGCCAGCCTCCCTGAAGGGGGTGCGCGCCTGGAGAGCCAGCCTCCCTGAAGGGGGGATGTCCCGGGAGAGCCAGCCGCCCTGAAGGGGGGGGCGCACCTGGAGAGCCAGCCGCCCTGAAGGGGGACTTCGCCGGGAAAGGCAGCCTCCCTGAAGGGGGGGCGCACCTGGAGAGCCAGCCTCCCTGAAGGGAGGCTTCGCCGTGAGAGCCAGCCTCCCTGAGGGGGGACTTCGCCGGGAGATCCAGCCTCCCTGAAGGGGCGGTTGCGCCGGGAGAACAAGCCTCCCTGAAGAGAGGCTTCGCCGTGAGAGCCAGCCTCCCTGAAGGGGGACTTCGCCGGGAAAGGCAGCCTCCCTGAAGGGGGGGGCGCACCTGGAGAGCCAGCCTCCCTGAAGGGAGGCTTCGCCGTGAGAGCCAGCCTCCCTGAGGTGGGACTTCGCCGGGAGATCCATCCTCCCTGAAGGGGCGGTTGCGCCGGGAGAGCAAGCCTCCCTGAAGAGAGGCTTCGCCGTGAGAGCCAGCCTCCCTGAAGGCGGACTTCGCCGGGAGATCCAGCCTCCCTGAAGGTGGACTTCGCCGGGAGATCCAGCCTCCCTTAAGGGGGACTTCGCCGGGAGATCCAGCCTCCCTTAAGGGGGACTTCGCCGGGAGATCCAGCCTCCCTTAAGGGGGGCATCGCCGGGAGAGCAAGCCTCCCAGAAAGGGCGGTTGCACCGCGAGAGCAAGCCTCCCTGATGGGGAGCTCAATGAGAGAGCCAGTCCCTGTGAAGGAGGTCCCTCCGAGAGAGGGCAATCCTCAGCAAGGGCATAAGCCCCATCAAGGCGACAGACTCCCAAAGGGGCCGGCCGAAAGGAACTCTGCGCCGGGAACGCCAGGAAGTCCGAACGCCCGCGAAACGGAAGTGCGACCCGGAAATGACGGAAGCGGAGCGGCGAGCTTGGCGTCTCGCAAAGGCGGCAGGTCAGGCAGGTTCATGACATTTGCGCACATCCCAGACAGCGTCACATGCCCTCCGAAGACACTTCCGGCTGATACGCCAGGAAGCCGGTCCAGGGAGGAAAGAAACTGTTTAATTGCGAGTTCGGTTAAATGTTATAATTTTGGCTATCGTTCCAGGGGTGAGAAATCAGTGCAAGACACCAGATCTGGCATCTCTTTGCCATGCCTCGCTCCCATAATGTGGGAAAAGATTTCAACATTTTCTAATATTTATCCGGAAGCGTAACAAGTTCCGTGGACCGGCAAGAGACTTCAATTCTGAAACGCGTCCGGTCCCGGAACTCGCGATGACCTGTGGCGCGGCGAAAGATTTATGGGGAATTCTCAATAATTCAAGTTGCCCTGACATCATCATAAGACAGGCAGGTTTTACTGAGAACAGAAAATCATATGGTTAAATGTTTAAGAAGCTTCTTGATGATGGTTCGCGAGGCTAACCTGACAAGACCGTCACGGCAGACGCCCGCATCGCTACTGTGACCGAACACGTGCCCGGCTTTGAATGTTGCCGCAAAAGTCGGAATGACAGGCATCATCCTGAGGCGCCAAACAAACCAGCATTGCCCAAGGGGGAACTCGCCTCCCAAACTCGGGAAATGCCCTGGACCACGAAAACTCGAACTGTTCAGTCGCCCCCATATTGAGGACCTTTTCGGAGGAAGAGAGTCCTGATGGGGAGCTCTAGAAGTTGAAGAGTCAATAATGGATACTTCATGTGGAGGTAAATTGTTTCTTCAGATGGCATTTCAGCTGGGAAGATCCCAATGTCGAGTTCCCCCTGAGTGGGCACCTGAGCACCTGAACAGTTGCGAAAACTCTGAAAATGCCCCGCCCCCGAAACCTCAAAAAAAGCCCCGCCGCTCCGGAACGAACAGCCCGGAGAGGCGGGGCATGAGGAAAACTGAGGGGGCCGGCGACCCACCGGAAGGGTCCGCCCGGGGCCGATGCCCGGGCCGTGCCAAGGCTCCGCTCCCTGCCAGGAAGCCCCGGCGCTACAGCCCGTTTATGAGATCCAGGTTGACGGCAATGGCGTTCAGGACGCAGAACACCTCGGTGAGGGTCTGCTGGCCGTGCCCGAACTTCTTCAGGTAGCCGAAGCCCTCGTCCTCCAGGGACTTCAGGACATCCAGAGTCTGGACGGTGGAGAGGAGCCTCACGAGGCCGGAGGCCCTGTCAAGGTCCGCGGGTAACGTGGTGAAGACCACCTTCGCGCGGGGCTTGGGCTTCTTCAGGCGGCCGTCGGGGGAGCCGGGGCTTTCCATGGGACGCCACTCCACCAGCCTCAGGTAGCACGACTCGGGGATGAGGCGCCGCTCGAAGAGGATGGGCCCCAGGTTCCGGACGTAGAGGTCGACGGCCGAGTAGTAGGGCGTTCCGTCCTTGTGGCTCTTGGGGTGGATCCCCTGGGCCAGCTCGGCGAGCGCCCTGTCCCCCTGATGGAAGCGCTCGAGCTCCTGCTCGTTCAGGATGAGGACGTAGGGGTGGTCCTTCAGCGCCGTCGCCGCCTTCCAGGTGCCAAAGGGGCCCTGGAGGACGAAGAGGGGGTCGAGCATCGAGATCTCGGAGCCGCGGCGGGAAAGGGCCCTGTCGAGGGCGACGCCCAGGTTGGGCCGCGGGGCGTCGTTCCTGCGGCTGGTCCTGAACGGGAAGCCCGGAATCACGTCCGGGTAGTCCTCCGCGTAGAGGAACTCCGGGGGGAGCTGGGGGTGCCCGCCGGAGCCGCCGGGGCTATGGAGGGTCATGCCGAGGAAGGAGTGGAAGTTCTCGATAACGTCGTCCTCCTTGCGCTCGGAGGGGTAGACGCGGGAGATGCACACGGGGCAGCGGATCTTCCTGGACGTGAAGTGCCAGCCCAGGAAGGGAACAACTATGGACATGCCCTTGTAGCGGTAGAGCTCGCCGGATTCCGTGACGATCTTATGGAGGAGATCCCAGACGGCGGGGAAGAGGGTTGTGGGGTCCACCCCGTCCAGCTGCTTTCTGATGTGGTTGTCGGTGGGGATCCGCCTGGAGATGCGCGTCGCCTCGGGCCCGGAGTGCAGGGTGGAGAGGAGGGTGTCCACGCCGTGGATGCCCCTGTACTCGAAGAAGCCCCCGAGGAACCTCCTAAGCGAGGGAGCCTTGGAATAGAAGGACGCCAGCGCCGTCATGAGGAGCTGGGGGAAGGGGTACATGGTGTTCGCCCCCTGACGTACGTCGGGGACGTGCCTGAAGTGCTCCAGCAACTTCAGGGCGTATGTTTCGAAGGCGGCTCTCATAAGGGGCAATTTACCAAAAATGGATCTGCCGATCAAGCTCGCCGGGGCCTTGTCCCGGAGACCGGTCCCGAGCTCCCGCTGGGCCCGGCTCGCCCCCGGGCTTCCCCCGCCCGGTGGTCCCCTTAAGACTTCCGCACGGGCCGCGCGATCTCTGGACCGGCGGCCCGACCGGAATCTCCCTGCCTTGAAATCCGGCAATATCACCACTGAGAGACGGATCGGCCCGTTCGCAAGAGCTCCCTCAGGCAACCCCGTCTGCCACCGAGCCGTCTTGCCGCCCGCCCTGCCATTCTGAATGCAGAGTTCCCCGGGACGGTCAAAACATATTTGCCGGTCTGGCAAAAAAATCGTACCGGGCACCCACCGCAGCCGTCCGGCCCGCTCCGGCGCCCTTCCGGGCCCCCCGGAAAAAGTCACCGCGAATACGGGCAGATTACGATTTTTTCCTGACAATCCGTCCCGTGCGGAACCGTTTCGCTCCATGCCTGTCCGGAAGCACCGGCTGCCCGGAACCCTGAAACCCTGCCAGTATCCTTCGTTCCAGTATCAATCACGGGGCGAGACCGTCCCGGACAGGCTTCATGGACTTCTGTCATAACCGACATTGCTAGACGGTCCGCCGTAAATTTTTCTGCCGGAACCTGCGACTGCCCTCTCACTGTCCTCCCCGCGATTTCCAGCCCGGGGGCATGTCCTGCACCGGAAGACACGGAACGGCACCGGTTGGGGACTGACGTGCCTTCAGCCTCAAGCCGCCTGAACTTGCCCGTTTTCAAGCTCCGTCCTTCCGCCTGAGACTCAGACTCTCCTTGCCGCGGAGTTCCTGGGGGAGCCATTTCGGGTCAAAAGATGGAGAAGACCTATTAAAATTTTTAAAATTTTGAAAGAGATGCAACAAGCCCCTGATATGGTGGCCCATATGGCCTGGATACCTTCAGCCACGGCCTGGCTCCGGCCCCCGTGAGTAGTGCTGGCCGACAGCTTTGAAACGACGACTAGGAAGGGGCAGGAACCCAGACTGTGGCAAGGAGCAACCGAAAAACTGAGGCGGAAGGAAAGTCACGGCGCAGGGAGAGTGGAGCCGACGGGGAGAAAGGAGGCGCGGCAGCGAGAGCGGAGCAACAGTTCAAAGTGAGGGGAACGCTACAGATGGTGGTGGAATTTGAAAAGAGGACAACCCAGAGAATGCCCGATGCTTCCGTTTGTGACGAACAGCTTCTGCCGGCAACGTCAATCAAGGAAGACAGCATCTGTCAGTCTCTTTGCGAGGACGGTGCCGCAACATCCCCGAGTCCGGACTAAGCAACGAGCCTCCCTGCCGCCGAAACAAAGAGTGACGGCAACACGTGACTGCCTGAAATTGGCACTGCCCGGGTTGCCCCGGTACCTGCGGAACCGTGTCAGTCCGGGCACATGGTTATACGAAGCAATCGTCTCACACTTGAATCAAAATTTAACCTTAAAGCTTTTCAAGAATCATGTTCACATGGCACAATCGGAATGTCCATACACATAGACAAGTTAAATTTTAGCCTAATAATAAAAATATAATTTCATAATTATTCTAAATTAATTATTCAATATATTATTGCACGATGTAATTATTAGCTTATGTTACATAAATTTTGTATATGAAAATTATAAATTTGCTATAATGAATTTTTTAAAAAATTAAACACCATTGCCAAAATTTTCATCTAATCCAAATTTTACCTTTGAATATAATTAACATTACAGATCTAATACTTCTTGAAATTTATAATGGTTCCCTTTGCTCCATGTCATATACTCAATAATTTATTTTAATTACCTATTACCATTTCATGTAAATATGAACGAAAAGGCGGCAAGCTGGCCTCCATCGTCTGCCCACAATATTCCGTGTTCTCTCACATTCGTTCATATTTACGTAAAAGAGTAATACTAATTTCAAAGAACACTTATCGGCAGTTAATTACCAATACTGTCCAATTGCCCGCATTAGCGCGTCTGACGAACTCACTGACAAAGCAATGAGCAACCGCAAAGACAAGCCATGCCGCGTCTATGACCAGGTTGAATCCTGTCCAATTAACTTTCAAACATCCACGCAATCTCAAAAGCACTACCCCTTGATAATCACGTCAGGTACAAGGCAAGGCACATCTCCACGCCTTGCCTTCCCCTTTGCCTAATCTGCTCGGCAGAAGCCACAATTTATCTCTTCCAAACTTTTTTTTCAAATGCCTCCCGTTTCCACCTTTCCCTGGGCCCTCTCCCTTTCCAACACTCTCCTTTCCTTCCTCCCGTTTCAAGTTCGCCCTTCCCTGGCCTCCTGGCTCCCCACCGCTTCTGCCGGCTTCCTTCCTCCCGTTTCCCGTTCGCCCTCCCCCTTCCTGACCTCCTGGCTCCCCGCCGCTTCTGCCGGCTTCCTTCCCCCCGTTTCCCGTTCGCCCTCCCCCTCCCTGACCTCCTGGCTCCCCACCGCTTCAGTCGGCTTCCTGCCCCCCGTTTCCTGTTCAACTTCCTTCCTCCCGTTTCCTGATCGCCCTTCCCTCCCGACACCCATCCTCCATTCTCTCTATTTCCGTACCCCGTTTCCTGTCCTCCCTTGCGTCTCCTTCCCAGTCCCTCTCCGCCCTGCCCCAGTTTCCTGACCCGCCTGCCCGACGCGGCCAGCCAAGTCCGTCAGCCACCGCATAATTCGCTCCAGTCCCTTCCGAATATGACTCCTTTCAGCCGAAGACCTGCCTTTTCGCGAACACCCGACAGAAGCGCGAAAACTCCTGCGCATGAAGGAGCCCCGTCCCGCAACCGGACCATTTCGCCTGCCCTTACGCCGCCAGACCCTTTCACCTGCCTGTCCAGCCATCGGGCCATTTCCGCTGCCCGTTCCGCAACCGGACCATTTCGCCTGCCCTTACGCCGCCGGACCCTTTCACCTGCCTGTCCAGCAATCGGGCCATTTCCGCTGCCTGTCCCGACATCGGGCCATTTCCGCTGCCTGTCCCGACATCGGGCCATTTCCGCTGCCTGTCCCGACATCGGGCCATTTCGCCTGCCTGTCAAGCCTTCACCTGCCCTGCCCGGCAGAACGCCAGATTCGCCTCCGCCGCGCCGAAATCGTCCGCCGCCGTTCCCGGAACGTCCCAGCGCGCCCCGGCGGGCCCCCGCGGCGCTTGTCCTGAGCGGACTTTCTGATATAATGGCCCGTCTGCCGGCCTGTCCGGCCCGACGCCAGCTCCCCCCCACGTTCCCGTCCCTTCCCTGCGGCAAGGCCGCATCAGGAGACACCGCGTGCCCGAAACCCTCTGGGCGCCCTGGCGCATAGACTACATTCTGAAGGAGCCCAAGGAGCCGGGCTGCGTCCTCTGCCTTCCGGAGGGCCACGCGGGCCCCTTGCCCGAGCGCCTGGTCCTCCACTCCGACCCGCTGGTCTTCCTGATCATGAACCGCTACCCGTACAACAACGGCCACGTGCTCGTGGCCCCGAGAAGGCACGTCGCCGCGCTCTCGGGAACGACGCCTGAGGAGAGGGCGGCGCTCATGGACCTGACGGCCAGGGCCACCGAGGCCATAGGCGATCTGCTGAAGCCCCACGGATTCAACATCGGCATCAACCAGGGCCGCACTGCAGGCGCGGGCATCGCGGAGCACCTCCACATCCACGTCACCCCCCGCTGGGAGGGCGACACCAGCTACATGACCACGATCTCCGAGACACGGGTCATCCCCGAGCACATCAGGCTCACCTACGAGAAGCTCCTGGGGGCATTCGTGTGAGCGCCTCCGAGGCCCCGCCGCGCCCCGGCCTCACCCCAGCCCTGAGGCAGTACCTGGAGACCAAGGAGGCCTGGCCGGGGTCGTTCCTGTTTTTCCAGATAGGGGACTTCTTCGAGCTCTTCTTCGAGGACGCCGAGGCCGTTGCCCCGCTCCTGGACCTCTCGCTCACCAGCCGCCAGAAGATAGACGGCGTGCCCGTGCCCATGTGCGGGGTGCCCCTCGCGGCGGGGGAAAGCTACGTCAACCGCCTGGCCGCCATGGGCCACCGCGTGGTGGTCTTCGAGCAGGAGGCGACGGCGGCCGAGGCAGGGGAGAAGCTCGCCCGCCGCCGGCTCGCCAGGGTGGTCACCCCGGGAACTATAGTCTCCGAGGACGCCCCCCCCTCCGGCCGCTACATGGCGGTGGTCCTTCACGAGAGCCAGCTATCCCGGACGGCCAGCGGGACCGGTGCCGGCCTTGCCTGGCACGAGACGGAGGGCGCCGGGGCCCGGCCCGGATCCGGCCCGGCATCCGCCCGGCCTCCGGCCCCGGGCGCTTCCCCGTCCCCTGCCCCGTCGTCCCAGTCCGGCCCCGCCTCACTCTCCTCTCCTCCCCCCTCATCGCCTTTGACATCGTCATCGCCGCCGTCCCGACGCGCCCCTGCGGCCTCCGCCCCCGGTGGGGGCTGGTGGTTCATGGCCGCGGCCGATCTCTCCACCGGGGACTTCCAGGTGGCCAGGGCCGAAGACTTCGAGGGGCTGGCGCCCGAGATCTCCGCCTTCGCGCCATCCGAGATCCTCTACCCGGCCCCCGCGCCGCCGGAGCTCGCCGCCTTCCTGGCGAGGGCCGGGACGTACTCGGCGGGGCTCGGCCCCGAGGCCTTCGACGGGGCCGAGGGGGCCCTCTCGGACGTGTTCGGGACGGGCTTCAGGCACAACATGCCCGAACTCTTCGAGAGCCCCGGCGGACCCGCCGCCTGCGGCGCCGCCGCGAAGAGGCTCCTGGGGCTGGCCCCGGGCTCCTCGCTCTCGCACCTGGCGCCCCCGAGGCTCCTGTGGATCGCCCCGTCGCTCTCGCTCGACGAGGCGGCCCTCCGGAACCTGGAGATAGTCCGGTCCCTCAGGGACGGCGGCACCAGGGGGACGCTCTTCGAGCTCCTGGATCTCTCGGCCACGCCCATGGGTTCCCGGACCCTCCAGGACTGGCTGGTGCGGCCCTCGGGCGACCGGGCCACTGTGGAGTCCCGCCACGGGGCGGTTGAGGAGCTCGTGAAGGACGGCGCGGCCCGCGAGAGGCTCCATTCCGGCCTGAAGTGCCTGAAGGACCTGGAGAGGTCCCTCTCCCGGCTGACCCTGGGCAGGGGGGCCGTCCGGGACCTCTACCAGGTGAAGGCCGCCCTGGATCTGGCGCCCTCGCTGAGGGATCTGCTTCGCGGCATGCGCGGGGGCGGCCTCCTCCGCCGGATAGCCGACGGGAT
The DNA here is from genome assembly GCA_031263525.1 of Deltaproteobacteria bacterium. Lineage (GTDB taxonomy): Bacteria > Desulfobacterota > Desulfarculia > Adiutricales > Adiutricaceae > JAIRZX01. Next base: position 8,813 of record JAISFP010000023.1, read on the forward strand.
ATCCGAGGTGCTGGGTGACCTTCCGGAAGGCGGCGCCGCCGCCCCCGGCCGGGGGGCCCCGGCGGACGGGCATGCCGCCGGCAGCTCCGGCTCAGGCCCGCTCCCGGCGGACGTGCCTGCCGGCGGCGAGGCATCCCGCTCAGGCCCGCTCCCGGCGGACGTGCCTGCCGGCGGCGAGGCCTCCGGCTCAGGCCCGCTCCCGGCGTACATGCCTGCCGGCAACGAGGCCTCCGGATCAGGCCCGCTCCCGGCCGACGTGCCTGCCGGCAACGAGGCCTCCGGCTCAGGACCGCTCCCGGCGAGCGTGCCTGCCGGCAACGAGGCCTCCGGCTCAGGACCGCTCCTGGCGGGCGGGAATGCCGGCGGCGATGCCTCCGGCTCAGGACCGCTCCTGGCCGGCGTGACTGCCGGCGGCGAGATCTCCGGCCCGGGCCGGCCCCCGTCCGATTTCCCCTCCCGCGACCCGGCCGCCCGGACGGACTGCGCTCCCGGACATGCGGGCCCCGCGTCCCCCGCTCCGCCCTTGATTTCCGAGTCCGGCTCCCCTCCCCCGGCGGCGCCCCGGCCCGGAGGCCCCCCTGACCCAGCCGGCCCCGTGCGGCGGCTCGCGAGGGCCCTGGACATGTGCCTTGCCCCCCGCCGCGAGCCAGGCAGCCCCGACGGGGCGGCCGTGAAGGACGGGTGCTCGCCGGTCCTGGACTCGCTCAGGTCGCTCGAGAAGGACGGCAGGAGCGCCATCGCCGCCCGGGAGGCCAGGGAGAAGGCCCGTACCGGGATAGCCACGCTCAAGGTGGGCTACAACCGGGTCTTCGGGTACTTCCTGGAGATATCGAGGAGGCACGCGGAGAAGGCCCCCGCGGACTGGAGCAGGCGCCAGACGCTTTCCGGGTCTGAACGCTACGTAAGCCCGGAGCTCGCCGAGCTGGAGGGCAGGCTTCTCACAGCGGGCGAGAGGCGGGACGAGCTGGAGCAGCGGATCCTGGCCGGCATGAAGGCCAGGGCCGCCGCTGCCTCCCCCGGCGCGAAGCGGCTCTCCACGCTGCTGGGCGAGGCGGACGCTCTCCTGAGCCTCGCCGAGACCGCGAGGCGCCGCGGCTGGGTGAGGCCCAGAATCACCGCCGACGACGTGATAGACATAACGGCCGGCCGGCATCCCGTGGTGGAGGCGTCCCTTCCCCGGGGGGAGGCCTTCGTGGCGAACGACGTGAGGCTCTCACCCAAGGAGCGGATACTCGTGGTGACCGGCCCCAACATGGCCGGGAAGTCCACCATCCTGAGGCAGACCGCCATCATAGTGATCCTCTGCCAGATGGGGTCCTTCGTGCCGGCGGAGAAGGCCAGGCTCTCCATAAGGGACGCGGTCTTCACCAGGGTGGGCGCCGCGGACGACCTGGCCCGGGGCCGCTCCACCTTCATGGTGGAGATGAGCGAGACCGCTCGTATCCTGGCCAGGGCCACCCCCCGGAGCCTGGTTGTCCTGGACGAGGTCGGGAGGGGCACCTCCACCATGGACGGCCTGGCCATAGCCTGGGCCGTGGCGGAGTACCTCCACGACCGCGCCGGCCGTGGCGTGCCCACGCTCTTCGCCACACACTACCACGAGCTGGTGGATCTTGCCCGCACCAAGCCCCTGGCCGTCAATTACAACGTCGCCGTCCGCAAGTGGCAGGGCAGGGTGGTCTTCCTCAGGAAGCTCATGCCGGGAGGCACCTCCCGGAGCTACGGCCTGGCCGTTGCGGCCCTGGCCGGCCTCCCCAAGGCCGTGACCGACAGGGCCGGCGAGGTCCTGAAGGATCTCCTGGAAGGCGCCCGCCGCTCCATCCGTCCCCAGATCCGCCCCCGGGGGCTTTTCGGCGACCTGGCCGATCCCGGCCCCGGCCCCGAGCCCATGGGGCTCTGGGCCCCCGACGGCCTGGCCGGGGACGCCGGGGCACAGCCCGCCGGCCCCGCCGCCGACCCGGGCCCCCTGCAGGCCGCGTACGCGGCTCTGCCCGGACCGGGAACGGGCACCCCGTCCGGGACGACGGACGGATCATTGCCGCCCGGAACCCAGCCGGCCGGGACGGCGGCAGGCGCGGCACTGCGCGGAACCGGAACGCCCGGGACGGCGGCAGGCGCGGCGCTGCCCGGAACCGTAACCGCCGCCCAGGCCGGGACGGCCTCCGGAACTTCAACGCCCGGAACCGCACCGCCCGCCCCGGCCCTGATCTCGGCAGGCGCGCAGTCTCCCGGGACATTTGCGGCAGAGCCGGGGCTCCCCGTGCCGCTCATACCCGGCGCCGGGTCCCCGGACGCCGAACGCGACAGGCTCATAGCGGACATCGGGGCCATCGAGACCGAGACGCTCACTCCCCTGGAGGCGCTGAATCTCGTCCACGCCCTGAAGACCAGGGCGGAGGGGCTCCTGTGATTTTCCGGGCCGCGGGCGCCCCGCGCCCGGCTGCCGCGCGTCCCGCGCCCGTCGCTCTCGCAGCGTCCCTCGCCCTCGCCCTGTGCCTGGCCGTCTCGCTCGCCCTCCCCTCCCCCGCCCCGGCCGCGGGGGAGCTGGCCAGGGCGAGGGAGGCCAGGACCCAGTTCTTCAGGAGCGAGGACTCCAAGGCCAGGGCCTCCTGGCTGAAGCTCCTCACGCGCTTCGAGGAGGCCTCCGCCGCCCAGGTGCGGGAGGCCCCCCGCGCCCAGGCTGACCTGGAGGGAGCGGAGCTCGCGCTGCAGTGCTTCTACCGCTTCAGGGACCAGAGGGACGCCGTGCGGGCCGAAAGGCTGGCCCGGAAGGCGGTCAAGTCCTGCGTCCGGTGCCCCACGGCCCCCCAGGCGGAAATCATCCTGGGCAGGTCGCTCACTGCCCAGAAGAAGATGGACGACGCCTACCGGGAACTCATGAAGGTGGAGCTGAACCATCCGGACTCCCCGGAGATCGAGGAGGCCCGGGAACTCATGACCACGCTCAGGGCCGGAGGAACGCCTCCCCCATACCCCACCACCGAGCCGGCCGTGCTCTCGAACCCCAGGCCGCAGGCCGAGACGGCGGCCGCCAGGCCCGGGCAGGAGGCCCAGGGCGCCTCGGCAGGACAGGGCGGCGGCGCATCCGGAAGCCAGGGAGGCTCGGGCGCAACGGCCGGGCAGGGAGGCACGGGAGGCCGGGGGACCCAGGCCGCCTCCGCGAGGCCGGCGTCAGGCGCCGCCCCGGCAAGGCCTCCGGCCAGGGCGCCCGCGCCCCCGAAGCCGCCGGCCAGGACCCCCGCACCCAGGAAGGACGGGCTCGCCCAGGCCTATGCCGTGACCGTGGAAAGCCGCCAGGGCTACACTGCGGTGATCGCCTGGACGGACAGGGTGACGTCCTACGTCTACAACCTCATCCCCCCGCAGAGGGCGGGGGGCATGCACAGGGTCTACGTGGACCTGCGCGGGACCCGGCTCGCGGGAGGCCTCCCCGGCAGGAACCAGAGCTCCGCCCCGCTCATAAGGCTAGTCAAGATAAACCAGTTCTCCCAGGACGTCGCGAGGCTGGTGGTCGACCTCCCCCAGGCGCATCCCTACGTGCCGGTCTTCCTGGACGATCCCCCCCGGCTGGAGCTGAGGATAGCCGAGCACGCGGAGGATCTTCCGCCCACCGAGGCGGACGCCCCCCCGGAGCCCAGGATCGTCGCCCAGGCCCAGCAGCCGCGGGCGCCCGCCGCCAGGCCGGGCCGCGGGGCCAGGGGCCCGGCGGACTCTCTCGCGCGCCAGCTGGGGCTCAAGATCCGCAGGGTGGTGATAGATCCCGGCCACGGGGGCAAGGACGGAGGCACGGCGGGCCACGGCCTCAAGGAGAAGGACATCGCCCTCAAGGCCGCCAGGATGCTGAAGGCCAAGATAGAGGCCAGGCTGAAGCTGGAGGTGGTCATGACCCGGGACACGGACAGGTTCGTGACCCTGGACAGGAGGCCCAAGATAGTCCACGACTCCAAGGGCGACCTCTTCGTCTCCGTCCACGTGAACGCCAACACCCTGGCCTCGGTGGAGGGCCTGGAGACCTACCTCCTGAACTTCGCGACCGACCCCTCCGCCCAGACCGTGGCCGCCCGGGAGAACGCATCCCAGCAGAAGTCCATGTCGCAGATGGCGGGCATCCTGGAGCTCATCGCCAAGAACACCCGCGTCGCCGAGTCCAGGGTGCTGGCCCGGACCGTGCATGCCAGGACGCTGGAGTCCCTCCGCACCAAGTACAAGGTCCGCGATCTCGGGGTGAAGGAGGCCGTCTTCGTGGTCCTGGTGAACGTCGACGTGCCCGCGATACTCATGGAGATAGGCTTCCTCTCCAACTCCCGCGAGGCCGAGAGGCTGTCCCAGGACGCCTACCTGGAACTCCTCACGGACGGCATGACGGAGGGGATCAGGGCCTACGTGGACGGCCTCCCGCACTGAAAGGCAAGGATTCTCAGCTTCGACCCCTCCTGATGGGGTGCAGCAGGATAGTGCATGCCGGCCGGAGGAGCAGTTCGGGCCAGGGGGGAAGATCCGGCAGGAGGTGAAGTTAGAGCCGGAGTGGAAGAACCTCAGTGAGGGTGAGAGGCGCAGGGAGGGTGGGAGGCGCAGGGAGGGGGAGAGGCGCTGGGAGGGGGAGAGACGCAGGGGGAGGGAATCTGGCATGCAGGCAAGAATTGTCTGGAGAGGAAGAAACTTCTTGAAAGAGGACCCGTGGCCGCTGAAAGGGATACATGAGCGGTCAGGCGAAGACCGATTGTGATCAAATTTCCTTCAATTGGTATGGTATAATTGTTGTAATGATCAAAATTTAAAATCAACAGAACACATGCAGAACTTCCTTCATGGCGAAACTGCCATTTTCACGTGGCTGGCCAACCGATACCGACAACTCAGCTTAACTGCCAGTTCCGCCATCCTCACGCATGTCTTGCAACCCGCAGGAATTCTTCTGGGAGGCGATCGCGTTGACGCCCCTCCCCGTCTTGAGTCCGGACGAACAGTCCCCTAAAATTAATTGTCCGAAAACGGCCAGACACTCAGCCCGGAAGGTGGCAAAGTTCCTCAGTCTCTTCGAGAATGCCCCGGTTTCCAGATGACGGGGGGGCCCTCCGGACGGCTCCCGGAGCCCTGCCTCCCCGGGCGGCCAGCCGGCACCCGCTTTCTTCAGAGGCCGCCCGGCACCGGCCGCCAAAGGCGCGGGGGCGGATCAGGGGCCGGACACCTGCCGGAAGTTCCGAAACTCCCGAAACCCGGTGGCAGCGAGGCGGCCCGGACATCGCCCGGGCAGGAAGGAAGAGCCCGGCGGCCAGCCGGAAAGGTCATCATGCTCGCGAACAAGGACGCCCTGTACGCCGCCTTCCTGGCCAAGGACCCACGCTTCGACGGGCGGGTCTTCGTCGGTATCTCGTCCACGAAGGTGTACTGCCGGCCCGTGTGCAGGGCCAAGCAGGCCAAGAAGGAGAACTGCACCTTCTTCGCCTCCGCGGCCCAGGCAGAGCAGGCGGGCTACCGGCCCTGCCTCGTCTGCCGGCCGGAGCTTGCCCCGGGCAGGGCCATCACGGACGCCTCCGCCCGCCTGGCCGTCAGGGCAGCGAGGATGCTGGAGGAGAGGTGCGGGGAGGCGGAGGGCATGTCCGAGATCGCGGCGAAGCTGGGGACCTCCGACAGGCACCTGAGACGGGTCTTCCAGGACGAGTTCGGCGTGCCGCCCGTCCAGTACCTCCAGACCTCCCGGCTTCTCCTGGCCAAGGGGCTTCTCACCGACACCCGCCTGCCCGTTCTGGAGGTGGCGATGGCCTCCGGGTTCGGGAGCCTCAGGCGGTTCAACGACCTCTTCAGGCGCCGCTACGGCATCGTGCCGACGGATCTCAGGAAGCCGACCGGACCGAAAAACGTGGCCGACGCCCCCGTGACGCTCCGGCTCGGCTACCGGCCCCCGTACCGGTGGGAAGCAATGCTGTCGTTTCTGGAGGGACGCGCCATATCCGGGGTGGAGGCCGTGAGGGACGGGGAGTACCTGCGCACGGTGAGCCTCCCCTCGCCCGGGAATGACGGGGGCAGGGTGACCGGATGGCTGAAGGTGGGAAACGTGGCGGACAGGAACGCCATTTCCGTCACGGCTAGCGAGACGCTCATGCCCGTGATGCCCCAGGTGCTCTCGAAGGTCCGGAGGCTCTTCGACCTGTACTGCGACCCGGAGGCCGTGTACGGGGCGCTCGGCTCCATGAACCGGATAGCTCCGGGACTGTGCTTGCCTGGGACGCGGGTGCCGGGGGCGTTCGACGCGTTCGAGACGGCCGCGAGGGCGATTCTCGGCCAGCAGATCACTGTCAGGGCCGCCGGGACGCTTGCCTCGCGCATCGCGGAGGAGCTGGGCGAGCCTGTCGACACCGGAATCGAGGGGCTCGCGAGATCCTTTCCCGGCCCGGAGTCGCTGGCGGCCATGTCCGGCATGCCCTCCGGCACCGGCCGGGAATCGGACGGCGGGGCTCCCCAAAGAACCGGCCGGGGGCCGGATCGCGGCAAGCCCGTGAGTTCCGGCCACGGGCCGGACCACGGAGATTCCGGAAGATCCGGCCGGGGTCCAGCTCACGTGCATCCGCCCGGCTCGCTCGAAGACTGCCTCGGAAGACTCGGGGTCGTTTCGGCGAGATCCAGGGCGATAGGCTCCCTGGCCGAAGCAGTCGCCAGGGGGGAGGTAGATCTGGATCTGCCTCAGGATCCAGAGGAGGAAATGAAGAAACTCACCGCAATCCATGGGATAGGCAGCTGGACGGCCGGCTACATAGGAATGCGGACCGGAGGGTGGCCGGACATCTTTCTCGAGACCGACGCCGGGATAAGGAAGGCGCTCCCCGGACGCTCGCCCGGAGAGCTCGTGAAACTGGCCGAAGAATGGAGGCCCTGGCGAAGCTACGCCACCATGAACCTCTGGAACTCGCTGTCGCGAAAGGAGGAGCCAAAATGACAGTCTTCACAGCCTGCCCCTCGCCCGTGGGGACCCTCACGCTCGCCCACGAAGGGGACAGCCTGAAGGGCGTGTGGATAGAGGGGCAGAAGTATCACGGGGGGCCGAAAACCGCCATCCCGCCTTCCGGTTCCGGAACCGCCCCGCAGACCCTGGCACGTGACTGGGCAGGCACCGGGGGCCGGCACGGAGAGCCTTCGGACGTGGGGGCGGGCCGGCACGGAGAGCCGGCGGACGTGGAGGCGGGTCGGCACGGAGAGCCGGCGGACGTGGGGGCGGGTCGGCACGGAGAGCCGGCGGCCGGGCCGGCGGACGGGCCGACAGCCGCCAAGACGGCCAAGGATTGGCTGGAGGCCTACTTCGCCGGGAAGAGGCCTTCCCTCTCCGGGCTCCGGCTCGCGCCCGAGGGAGGCGAGTTCCGCCAGTCCGTGTGGGAGATCCTGCTCGCCATTCCCTACGGCGAGACGGTGACCTACGGCTGGATAGCCCGGAAGCTGGCCGCGAAGAGGGGACTGGCCGCGATGTCGGCCAGGGCCGTGGGAGGTGCCGTGGGCCACAACCCCATCTCGATCATCGTTCCCTGCCACAGGGTCGTCGGTGCCAGCGGAAGCCTGACCGGCTACGCCGGAGGCATCGGGATCAAGACGAAGCTCCTGGAGCTGGAGGGAGTCGACATGTCAGCTTTCCACGTCCCCAGGAGGGGCACGGCGCTCTGATCGGCGCACTGACCGGGAAACCGGCTCGTTTCCCTGTGAAGGAAAGCCGCAGGGGAGACAGAAGCCGCCCGAGTCCAATGCCGTCATCACGGCAGCCAGGCACAGGACCCGGTGACGCCGGCACTTCGGCACTTCGGCACTTCGGCACATAAAAGGCAGATGTTGCCCCCGGGAACCCTGGCTCACGAAACGCGAAGCTGGACCTGCGAAACATATGATCGCGAAACGCGTAACCGGAGCTCCGGAACCAGCGTTCACAAAAAGCCAATCCGGTCCTGCAGAAACCAGACTCATTGCTTTCGATAGCCATTTCACGACAGAAGGGAAATCCCTGATGCCGCCCAGGCTCATCCAGGTCACAAAGTCGTCATTTTCAGCCCGTGCGAGCAATTTCGAGAACGCTGACATGGGCTTCCAGGATCCGAGTATCGCGACCGGACCGTCGAGCTGCCTGGGCGGTATCATCCGAATCGGTTCTTGACGCTGCATCTGGGACATGCACATACGTAAAGTCCATTGACCAGTACGTCAGCCAGGTCACCAGTCCGGTTGCCACACCTGCCATGCCCGACACGGGGAACCGGCTGACCGATCTGAGGGCACCGGCAACATCCGGTTCATGATCGGGAAACAGGGCGATTCGCGTCACATCTGACAATGGAATTTCTTTCAACGCCGATTCCTTCAGTTGAAATTTTTCTGAATCCAGATCATTTTCAATGCCAAATCGTATATAAATCTCCAGGTATATTTTTGATTTTTATCAAATAACCATAAAAATTAATCATTAATTGTTCTAGCGAAACCCTTTGTAAAATCTGATTTATAAAATCATAATGTCGAAATCATCCTCATTACGGATACTTTTGACCAGAAAAAATTTTAGTAATATTTTTAATCTTTTAAATCTAAACTGTTGCTCTGGTCAATTGCTCATGCTAAAGTTGTTACATATCGGGCGCTGGAAACAGCCGCCTTAAACATATTCGCATGGTGGGCCCCATTTCCGGAAATCGGGCCATAAACATGGAAATTACACTCCATGCGGACTGGCAGGCACCCTCCCGGTACCATCCGGGAGGGTGCCCCTATAATCTGCGTGAAAAAAGAAATAAAATACTAGAAGATGACTGTGCCCAGAACAGATTGCATAATTTATGGATTCTGATCTGACGAGTCCCGGACCTCTGGCCCTATTCCTTCAGAAATAATTTATCTTAAATTAATTTTATTTAAAGCAGGTATGGTTTTTAGGTTATATATTATGGATTATTAATCATTTTTTATCGATTGAAATTTTATATTATCCAGGAGAAGAACTCCTAATAATTTTGTATTATTACACAAATGTACATTCCTTTTCTAAAATACATCATAAAGCATATGTTTTAACACAATAATCTAAACTCTTATTACTTTCGCTTATCGATTTGTTATAATTATTTTACGAAACGTCAATGTCCGGAGCGAGCCGTAACTGCTCCGGACAATGACGCTACAATTCAAGTTTGATTATCTCTGAAGAATGTGCAGAATTTTACTCTGTTCTGATGTTCCCCAGAGGCAATTAACTGTCTGTTCTGAGATTTGAACTGATTGAGGAATGATTGAAATTATATTGAATTTCCTAGAAAACGTTACGCTAACTTTTTCACGAAATTCCGATAATTGTCCAGCTCACTCAGGCTTTGGATCCCACTTCATTTCGATGGTGAGGTAGAATGTCCTCGGAGGCCGGGTCTGATAGACGAAATCCCCGGAAGTTCTGTGCGGCGTTGGCGGAGTCAGGCCAGAATAATAGATCTTGTCGAAGACATTGTTGACGTTGAAGAGGACACGGCAGTTCTCGTTCACGCGGTAGTACATCATGACGTCCAGGTTATGAAAGCTGGGCGCATATGACTTGAGCGGCGCGTCGTTGGGATTCCCGTTCATGTTGAATGCCGGCACGTCCCTCGCGAGCCTCTTGAACTCCCCGTGGTACGAAATCCGCCCGCCGAAGGGAAGCGACTGAGGATGGTACTCCACCTCAAGGTTCAGCATGTGGGCAGGGAGCCCTGTCATGTGGTGGCCCGCAAGGTCGTCCGACGACGTCTTGAACGACTTATACTTTGTCTGGAGATAGCTGTAGTTCATGGCTAATGTCCAGTCCGGAGTGGGATTTGCCTTCGCCTCCAGCTCGAGTCCGTGCCTCTCTGTCTTGCCGGCAGGCACCTCCCTAGCCAGGACCTCGTCGTACTGGGTATCGTTCTCCGTGAAGATCTTGAATATCGACAGATCGAGATCAAGCCAGTCGGTTACCGACGCCCTCATCCCCACCTCGTACTGGTCGCGCTTCTTTAGAGCAAACGCATTTTCCCCGTTGAAGAATCCTGAGGCACCGCCGTTCATAGAGGGCAGCGAAAAGCCCCGTCCGAAATTGGCGTAGAAGCTGTATCTGTCGCGAGGGGTGAACAGCACGCCGACCTTGGGACTGAAAAAGCGGTATGCCGGAGACTGCATCAGTTCTCCGCGCGGGATAAACGTGCCCGATGCCGAGTCACGATGTCCGAGGTCCTGGTACTCTCCGTAGATCCAGTCGTAGCGGCCGCCGAGTCTCAGGTTGAACATGTCGGTCAGCTGATAGGTGGCCTCGGCAAGGATTCCGGGATTCTCGATGGTGAGATTCTCGTTGTACCTGCCTATCCTTGTCCGGGTCCTCCCCGTTCCCTTGCCGAAGTCGTAAAAGGTCCGGGGCAGCTCCTCCTCGTAGGAGTAGTTGAAGCCCAGCGATGCCGTGGCGGCCCGCCCGTTGATCTCGCCCATGTAGCTGTATGTCAGGCCTGAGCCCCAGGAGCGGTGCCTGCTGTAGTCCTCCCCGCCTCCAGTCGCTAGCGATGCCGGTCCGGTATTCCCGTCGGTCTTCTCGTAGCGGGACGTCTCAAGAGTCGTGCCGTAAAGGTAGAATGTCAGCTGGGAACGGTCGTTTATCAGATAGTTCGCCCAGAGCCTGCCGTCGTAACGGTCGCGGAAGCCGCCGCCGCCTTCTCCGGAACCGTCGTCAACCCAGTCCTTGCGGCCTTTTCGGTACAGATACGAGATGTTGCCGGGTGCCTCCCAGGTGCTCTGATATGCCCTGAGGTTCAGGGACATCTCGAAGTTTTCGGAAAACGAGTAAGTCCAGCGCCCCGAGAAGTTCTTCTTGTCGCGCTTGTCATTCTCGCGGTACCCGTCTGAATGGTAGACCTCGAAGGCGTAGAGCTGCGCGAACTTTCCGTGATCACGTCCTATGAGGCCCATGACGTCCATGTCGTTGTACGACCCGTAACGGAGATTCAGGCGGTTGAAGTTTCCCCGCTTGATTGTCTGGAGTGCTATGCTCCCGCCCGCCGACCGCTGACCGTAGTAGATGGAGGACGGTCCCTTGATGATCTCCATATAGTCGATTTCGATTGGAAGCAGGACGTTGGTGTCGAAGTACCCGGTGGCATGCCCGTTGTCGTTAAGGGGTATCCCGTCCAGGTAGAAGTTTATGTCGTTGCCGCCATGCCCTCCGCCGAAGCCACGGATGTTCATGCTGGGCGCCACGCCCCATGAACCGTTGAAGTTCACTATCATGCCGGGAAATCTTTTAAGCATGTCGATGGGCTTGTCGTACGGACGGTTCATGATCTGATCGTGTCCGACGATGGTGGCTGAGGTCGTCTGGAGCTCCGTCCTCCTCACCTCTCCCCTCACGTCAATCTGAGGAAGATTTGAGCTTGCGGCAGCTCCAGCCGTCTGTGCCCAGACGGAACGCGTGTGGATACTCATTATTAGACTCGTGAACAATAAAGCAGATGCGAATAATTTTAACATTGATTTCAAACTCCCTGTACCATCTCTGGTAAAATGACAGGCTGTTGCCAAGGAATTACCATGCCCTTTCACGATGTCGCTGAACCAGCTTCAATCCATAGCAGTTTTGACGAAAGTCATGAGGCAGGACGAAGGATATGGAGCAAAAGCACAGATCTCCCCTACGCCCCTCAACAACAGGGGTTGAAGACGGTCATCATTACCATCCACCTGTCTCATTTCAGCATTAATCTACAACCGTTACTCGCCCAAAGCCGGAAAGACATACGAGGCTGAAAGGCAAAGCCTTATGACGCGGAAGGACAAATCCGGAAAGGCATACGAGGCTGAAGGGCAAGCCATATGAGACGGAAGGACAAAGCCGGAAAGGCATACGAGGCTGAAGGGCAAGCCATATGAGACGGAAGGACAAAGCCGGAAAGGCATACGAGGCTGAAGGGCAAAGCCTTATGAAGCGGAAGGACAAAGCCGGAAAGGCTGACTAGCCTGAATGGCAAAGCCTTATGAGGCAGAAGGACAAAAAAAAAGACCGACCGCGGGTTCAATCGCGGACGGCCTTCGAAGCCTGTACAAAGTTGTCGGAAAGTGAACCGGTCAGATGAGAACTGAGCGGGTCGGTTCAGGGCAAGTCCCCGTCCAGGAGACGGTACGCATGTTGCGGGACGCCGTGCCGAATTTCCTGGATGCCTTCGCTGAGCGGAAGATCAGCAGGGAAAGGTCAAAGGTCTAGAGGAGTTCGGAAGACCTGCGACAGAAAGCCTTCATGACTTTTGCTGTGGACCGGAGTCTATAGCATCGGGCTGCCCCTGTCAAGCCCCGGCCCCTCCTCCACGGCCCCGCCAAAGGCAGGCACCTCTCCTGTTTCTGACGCATCTCCTTTCAGCGGCATCCCCGGAACTCCCTGCTCTGTCTTCATGATTGCTGGCAGCCCGGCATACGCCGGTTCTGAAGTCACGGTATGACACCGCTTCCTCCAGGTCACCGGCTCAAACATAATTCCTTAACCGCCGGATCTGTCTATTGGAAAAGAAATATTGTCTTCTGTTTCAAATAATTTCCGATGCAAACAGATTTGACAACCGATTGGTGAAATCTCGTCTTGCCTCCCGCCCAGTCATCTGGAGAATCCAGCGCTCGTCCAAATTTCGGCTCCGTACCGCAACGCCCTGCCCATCTCCGTCCTGCCCTCTGACCCCTGCCCATCCTCCTGACAGACATGCCCCTCGAAACCATAACGGGAACGCTCCGGATTCCATGTCCTTGAGATGACCAAGAATCTCATCCGCTCCCTCCCGGAGAATTGGGGAACACGCGGGTTCCGCATCCCTTCCGAAATCACGAACCCCGAACCCTGCCTGCCGACGCATTCGAGAACTCGGGTACCCCTGTCCCGGCCTTTCCCGCTCACGGACCGGCCCAGATCTCGGGCACAGCCCCCGTCCCGGCCTTTCCCGCTCACGGACCGGCCCAGATCTCGGGCACAGCCCCTGTCCCGGCCTTCCCCGCTCACGGACCCGCCCAGGTCTCGGGCACTGCCCATGTCCCGACCTTTCCCGCTCACGGACCCGCCCAGGTCTCGGGCACAGCCCATGTCCCGACCTTCCCCGCTCACGGACCCGCCCAGATCTCGGGCACTGCCCCTGTCCCGACCTTTCCCGCTCACGGACCCGCAAGATCTCGGGCACTGCCCATGTCCCGACCTTTCCAGGCCGATGCCTGACGCCCGTCAGCTTCCATGCTCGAGGCGCAATTCTTCACGAGACGGCCCTGACGTAGCTTCCCGTGACATGGGGCCTAAGCGGACCGACGTACCAGTACCGGGCCTTCTTCCCGACAGGGCGCAGACCCGGGATACCGTCCGGGACAGGCCCGTGGCGACCCCCGGAGGCCCCTGGAAAATGAAGGCCACCCCCCCCTCATGCGGAGGCCGAGACGGGCTCAGCCGCCCTTCAGCAGGCATCAGGGCTACAGGCGCTCGGGGAGGGTGATGCCGCTCTCGGCCAGGATCTTCCGGAGATAGTCCTCGGGCAGCATGAGGACCTCGACCGCGGTCGCGAGGTCCCAGCCCCCCAGCGAAGGCGGCGGCGGGCAGCTCACCAGAAACTTGGCCCTGTCGCGCAGTATCTCGTTGGGGGTACGGAAGGACCTGAAGCCCCTTCCGCCCCTCAGGTCCTCCAGGAGCGCGGCCGGCCCCCCGTCGAGGTAGCGCCGCTTCCAGTCGGAGACAGTGGAGACATCGGTCCCGCAGGCCAGCCCGGCCTCCTGTGCCGACTTGCCCTCCTCGAGGCGCATCCGGACCATGGCGGAACGCCAGGACAACGCCTCTCCCTTGTTCCCCTTCAGCCGAATGGAGGTCTCCCCAGCGCCGGTCCACCCGTCTGCCCAGACGTTCAGGAGCTCCAAAAAGACAGGGGGGAACTGGCCACTGTCGTACTCCTCGTCCTCCTCGTCGTCGTCATCGTACTCCTCGTCGTCATCGTACTCGTCGTCCTCCTCGTCGTCGTCGTCGTCCTCGCCCTCCTCGTCCTCCCTGACCTTCTCCCCGGCCCCGACCTTCTCCTCGGCCCCGACCTTCTCCTCAGCCCCGACCTTCTCCCCGGCCCCGACTGCCTCGTCCCCGACCCTCTCCCCGGTACCGGACTCCTCGTCCGCGAACTTCTCCCCGGCCCCGACCGCCTCGTCCGCGACCTTCTCCTCGGTACCGGACTCCTCGTCCGCGACCTTCTCCCCGGCCCAGGCCGCCTCGTCCCCGACCTTCTCTCCGGTCCCGGACTCCTCGTCCCCGACCTTCTCTCCGGTCCCGGACTCCTCGTCCGCGACCTTCTCCCCGGCCCAGGCCGCCTCGTCCGCGACCTTCTCCCCGGCCCCGGACTCCTCGTCCGCGAACTTCTCCCCGGCCCCGGACTCCTCGTCCGCGAACTTCTCCCCGTCCCCGGACACCCCGTAGACCCCGACCTTCTCCTCGGCCTCCCCGGACTCCTCGTCCTCGACCCTCTCCTCGGCCCCGGACTCCCCGTAGCCCCCGACCTTCTCCTCGGCCTCCCCGGACTCCTCGTCCGCGACCTTCTCC
>JAISFP010000039.1 GCA_031263525.1 Deltaproteobacteria bacterium
GTTCGACGCCTACTGTAGGAGGCTTGAGACCATGGGCATCAGCGACACTGAATTCGTCGACATCATGGACAGCATCTCGGGGGGGAAGTTTACGGCACTCATGGAGGCGAACAAGTCCCTGGAGGGGGCGAACAAGTCCCTGGAGGGGACGGTCGAGTCCCAGGCGGGGATGATCGAGTCCCTTGCCAAGGAGCTCGAGGCCGCCAGGCGCTCCAGGGTGGACGCCGTCCTGACCTTGTACGACGTCGGCAAGAGCCCGGAGGAGATAAGCGAGCTGATGAAGCTCGACTTGCGCGAGGTCTTCAGAATCCTGGGGAACGGGCGGGGGTGAGCGAGCCCCCGCCGGCGGGCGCTTCCGGCATCCCCCTCCGCCTCCCTGCCCATCCGCCGTCGCCCCTCGCGGGCCGGATGAGGCGCCCGGCCCCTGTCCGCCTGGGGCCGGGCCCCGCGTCCTCATCCGCCCGGGGAGGCGCCTGGGCGTCAGGCCCGGAACAGCCCCGACCCCGACCCCGCCGCCAGCCTCGAGGACCCTCGCGCGGGCTGAGAACGTCCGGAGTGGCGGGACGGCCTGATGCGGGAACACCCCGCTCTCCTGCTGGGTGCCTCCCGCGAGCCGGCCGCTGTCCATCATGCCGGGTTTCCCGCCGTCCGCGTCCGGTCTTCCTGGAGGGGCCCCCCGTTCCGGCCCCCAGCCGTCCGGGAGTGCCCCTTCGCTGACCGCCTGCCGCCGTCCGGCCCGTGGCCCCTGCCGGCCTCGCCGTCTGCGGCGTCCCGCCGTGCGGCCCGGATGGTCCCTGCGGAAACCGACTGGGGGCCCTCGCGCGTGAACCGCTCTTCGTTCCGCCATATCGTACCGTCACGGTGCTCCTGGAGGGGAGAGCCCTTCGGTCTGACGAGGAGATTTCTCGACGTCCTGATGGAGCTGGCGGAGGCGACCGGGGACCTGTTCCTGATCGCCACTGTCCTTGCCGGCATCCACCTCCTGGGCGGCATAGTCACCAAGGAGATGCTCGACACGTACAGGAGGAGGCTTGAGACAATGGGTATCAGCGACGCTGAGTTCTACGACCTCATGGACGACATATCGGGGGGGAAGGTCACGGCACTCAGGGGGACGATCGAGTCCCAGGAGGGGACGATCAAGTCCCAGGAGGGGACGATCAAGTCCCTGACGTTGACGAACAAGTCACAGGCGGAGGAGCTCGCGACCGCGAGGAGAACTGCGGTCTCCGGCGTCAAGGCCTTGCGCGCCCTCGGCAAGAGCAAGGAGGAGATAAGCGAGCTGCTGGAGCTCGACTTGTCCGAGGTCAACAGAATCCTGAAGAACGGGCGGGGGTGAGCGAGCCCCCGCCGGCGGGCGCCTCCTGCATCCCCCTCAGCCCCTGCCCGTGCGCCGGCACCCGTCGCGGGTCTGACGAGGGGCACGGACCCTGTCCGGCTGTGGCCGGGCCCCGCGTCCTCGCCCGCCCTGGGAGGCACATGGGCGTCAGGCCCGGAACAGACCCGACCCCGCCGGCAGCCCCGAGGACCCTCGCGCGGGCTGAGAACTTCCGGAGGGGCGGGACGGCCTGATGCAGGGACGCCCCGCTTTCCTGCGGGGTGCCTCCCGCGAGCCGGCCGCTGCCCCTCATGCCGGGTTTCCCGCCGTCCGCGTCCGGTATTCCTGGAGGGGCCCCTCGTTCCGGCCCCCAGCAGTCCGGGAGTGCCCCCTCGCTGGCCGCCTGCCGCCGTCCGGCCCGTGGCCCCTGCCGGGTTCGCCGTCTGAGGCGTCCCGCCATGCGGCCCGGAAGGTCCCTGCGGAAACCTACTCGACTGGACGGGCCTCGGGCGTGTTCCGCTCTTCGCGCCGGCATGCGGCAGGCGGCCTGCAGGAAAGGCTATCTTCGGGGCATGGCCATTTCACGCCTGTTTGGCACGATTTTTGATATGGCATGAAATCGCGCGGGCGGGATCGCTGCCGCCACCCCGGCCTGTCGGTTGCCGGTGCCGGAAACATGCCTGCCCGCATCGGCCGGAACGGACGCCGCGGCACACCGCCCGCGGACCGGCAAGTCGTCCCTGCTGGCTGTGCCGGACGGGCGACGCCGTCATCCTCACCGCCAAACTTCCAGTCCGCCTGTGACTCGCTCCATGTCTTCAGGCGCGTTGACTGTGCCGCGTCTGTTTCGGTTCAATGCGCGTTCGATGAGGAGAGACACGTCATGCCTTCATGCCGCCTGGCGGCACCCCGGTCCATGAAGGACGTGTCATGCCGCCCGGCAGCATGGAGTGGCATCCCCGGCACATGGGCACCAAAAACCTTTCTTGCTCAAGGTCGACGCCACTGTCATCTATTCCGCAGGTGCCGGGAGAGTCGCCCGGCGCCCTCCGAAATACTTCCCCCTCGGGCGGGAGCCCGGCGGGTATTTCCTCCAGCTCGGGATCCGCCAGATCTTCGTGGGGGAACTGTTCGACGTGAAGGCGTTCATCGGGAAGCTGGAGACCCTGGTCGCGGCCTGGAAGCCGGGCGACGGCCCCCTTTCCCTGACGCGGGACATGCTCGGCCTGCTGCTCCTCGTCCCTCTCGGGATCGACCCGGCGCGGTGCTCCTGGGCGGGAGAGCCCTTCGGGCTGACCAGGAGATTTCTCGACGTCCTGATGGAGCTGGCGGAGGCGACCGGGAACCTGTTCCTGATCGCCACCGTCCTTTCCGGCGTCTACCTTCGGGGCGGCATAGTCACAAGGGAGATGTTCGATGCATACTGCAGGAGGCTTATGACCATGGGCATCAGCAACTCTGAATTCCGCGACATCATGGACAGTATCTCGGGGGGGAGTTTTCGGCACTCATGGAGGCGAACAAGTCCCAGGCGGGGACGGTCGAGTCCCTGACGGGGACGGTCGAGTCCCTGACGGGGACGGTCGAGTCCCTGACGGGGACGGTCGAGTCCCAGGCCGAGGAGCTCGAGTCCCAGGCCGAGGAGCTCGAGTCCCAGAAGGGGACGATCTTGTCCCAGGCCAAGGAGCTCGCTGCCACGCTCGAGGCCGCGAGGAGAACCAAGGTCGCCAGCGTCAAGGCCTTGCGCGACGCCGGCAAGAGCCCGGAGGAGATAAGCGAGCTGATGGACCTCGGTTTGTCCGAGGTCTACAGAATCCTGGGGAACGGCCGGAGTTGAGCGAGCCCCGCCGCCGGGCGCTTCCGGCATCCCCCTCCGCCTCCCTGCCCGTGCGCGGGCACCCCTCGCGGGCCTGACGAGGGGCACGGCCCCTGTTCTGCTGGGGCCGGGCCCCGCGTCCTCGCCCGCCCGGGGAGGCGCCTGGGCGTCAGGCCCGGAACAGCCCCGACCCCGCCGGCAACCCCGAGGACCCTCGCGAGGGCCGTGAACGTCCGGAAGGGCGGTACGGCCTGATGCGGGGACGCCCCGCTCTCCGCCGGGACACCTCCCGCGGCGAGCCGACCGTTTCCACTCATGCCGGGTTTCCCGCCGTCCGCGTCCGGTCATCCTTGGAGGGGCCCCTCGTTCCGGACCACCCGCTCGCGGCCTGCTGCCGCCAGTGCGGGGAGCCTAGTCCCTGCCCGCCCGCCCGCGGCCTGCTTCCGCCAGTGCGGGGTGCCTAGCTCCTGCCCGCCCGTTCGCGGCCTGCTGCCGCCGGTGTGGAGCCCCTCGTTTCTGCCCACCCGGCGGAATGCCAACGTCCGGGCCGGGTCCCCTCAAGCCGGGCTCGCCGTCTGGGGCGTCCCGCCGCAGGCCAGGAATTTCCATGCCGAAGCTGACGGGGCGGGCCATGCGCACGATCCGCTCTCAGGGCCGTCATGCGCCTGCCTGCCGGGGATGCGGTCTCCTGGGGATGCCCCTTCCGTTCCTGTTTGGCACGATTTTTGACGTGACATGAAACCGCGCGTGCGGCATCGCAGCCGCCACCCCGGCTGCCGGTTGCCGACTCGCCGGAGCCATGCCGGCCTGCTGCATCCGGAACGGTCGCCGCGCGGTCATGCCGTCAGAGAGCTCCTGGCCCCCGACGGCGGCCCGAGGGAGAGGCGGGGCCCGCCTCCGGGCAGCCGGTGGCGCGAAGGCGCAGATGCCTCCCCCGTCCTGCGGGCCTCGCGGACCTGTGCAGACTTCAGGCTCAGCCCTCCTCTCGCGGCGCGGGGCAGCCTGGCGGCCGGCCTCCCGTTCCGGGGCAGGCATACGGCATGCCCGGCCGGGTCTCTGCCTGGCACTCTTCCGGGTCTCATGATCGGGAGGGCGTCCGCCTCACGCCGGCTCCGGCATGAATGTGGCGAGCCTCATGAATTCCGGCACGCAAGATTCCGGCCAAAACCCTGCCTGTCCGGGCACGAAGCTCCGCTCGCAACTGTTCAGGTGCCCCTCTATTAAGCACCTTTTCGGAGGAAGAGAGCCATAATGAGGAACCCTAGAAGTTGAAGAGTCAATAAAGGATGCTTCATGCGGTGGCAAAGGGTGTCTGCAGATGGCATTTCAGTTGGGAAGATCCCGCTGCTGAGTTCCCCTTCGGGCGGCTCCAGAACAGTTACCTCCGCTCATGAAAGGAACGGCCTCCCAGCCGGTCGCGAGTAGTGTTTTTACGACGCCCGTCCGTCAGCCCTGACATGGCGGCTGGCTCTTGCTTTGACTCTGGTTCAGGCTCCTGGCTTCTGGCTCCTCAGGATCAGGCTAGCGGGGGCCGCCAGGAGGGCGCGGCTTTCCCTTCGCGTACTTCGGGGCCGATCTCCCGTCCGGACGCCTGGGCGTCGCCGTGTCAGGGCAAGGTGGCCTGACATCCTCCGGACGGGCCCTTTCGCCCACGCCCCGCGAGCGCCTTTGATGGATGCCCTCGCTCCTGCTGACGAACATGACCGTGCATGCGATTGCATCTCCCGTGAACAGGTAACGCATGTGTAAAAACCCCATCAGATTTGATAAAATCGACATGAAATGACTGGGGTCAAAACGATCCCGCGCCCGGCCCCCCGAGACGCCTGCCGGTCCGGGCGTCCTGATTCCGGGCGTCCCCCGGCCGTCCTCTCGGCCGGGCCGGGGCCGGCGGCCCCCCGGAACCGGGCCCCGGCATCCGCCGCAAAGAGGGACGGGCCGCCGGGGAGCGCCCGCGCCCCTGGCGGGAGGGCCGGCGACGCCACGGGCCCGGGGCGGGAAGGCACGGGAAGGCGAGAGCGCAACGATGGGACGAATTGTCAAGGAACATCTCACGACGCCCGTCTTCTTCGTGTCGGCGGCCATCATGCTGCTCATCGCCGTGTACATAAGCTTCCTCATGTCCGCGGCCTCGGACATTCTCAAGAGCGACATAGAGGCCAGGCTCCTGGCCATATCCAAGCTGGCTGCCACCACCATCACCTCCCCGGAGGAGCTGGACCGGTTCAGGACGGCCGAGGACATGGAGGGCGAGGAGTACAAGAAGCTCAAGGAGCGCCTGATCGAGTTCGGGAAGGACGTGGACGTCATGTACGTCTACTTCATCCGCCTCATGCCCGGGGGCATGTGCCAGTTCGTGATGGACAACGACCTCACCGAGGAATCGGTGGGCCTCGCCACCGACCCTCTCCTCCAGGAGCCTGCCGTGGTCGCGGCCTTCGCCGGCAGGGCGACCTCGGCGGGCCTGGAGACCTACTCCGAGGGCTACACGGGCCTGCTGTCCTCCTTCGCCCCGGTGGCGGCCGGGGACGGCGCCGTCCCCTACGTCTGCGGGGTGGACATAGCCGACCGGCCCGTGGTGCTCATGCGCTCCAAGGTCCGCATGACCGCCGTGCTCCTGGCCGTCGCCCTGGTCCTGGTCCTGGCCTCGGGCTTCTGCGGGCTGGCCCTGTTCAGGCGCAAGGCGCTCCAGTCAGAGGCGGCCAACGTCTCCAAGAGCCGCTTCCTGGCCAACATGTCCCACGAGATAAGGACCCCGCTCAACGCCATAATCGGGCTCTCGGACATAGAGCTCCAGAAGGACATTCCCGACGGCACCAGGTCTAGCCTGGAGAAGATCTACAGCTCGGGCTCCAACCTCCTGGCCATCATAAACGACATCCTGGACCTCTCCAAGATTGAGTCCGGGGCCTTCCAGATCGTGGACTCGGACTTCCAGACCGCCCAGTTCCTGGCCGACACCGTCCAGCAGAACATAGTGCGGATCGGGACCAAGAAGATCACGTTCCGCCTGATGATCGACGGCACGTTCCCCAGGACCCTGCACGGCGACGAGCTGAGGGTCCGGCAGGTGCTCACCAACATCCTCTCCAACGCCTTCAAGTACACCCGCGAGGGCCAGGTCAGCCTGGCGTGCTCCTGCGGCGAGCCGGGCGAGGGCGGGAACGCCGAGTGCTCCTTCACCGTCGCGGACACGGGCCTGGGCATAAGGCCCGAGGACCTGCCCCGCCTCTTCCTGGACTACGCCCAGCTGGACGCCAAGGCCAACCGCAACATAGAGGGGACCGGGCTGGGGCTCTCCATCACCAGCAGCCTGGTGGCGCTCATGGGCGGAAGCATTTCCGTCGAGAGCGAGTACGGGAAGGGCTCCTCCTTCACCGTGCGGATCCCCCTGGGCGTCCCCGGCCCTGAGCGGCTGGGGGACGAGCTCGCGGCGGACCTGGCAGCCGGCCGCTTCGGCAGGGCCGCGGGCCGCTCGAAGAAGGACTTCGTGCGGTCCAGCCTGCCGGCGGGCAGGAGCGTGCTGGTGGTGGACGACCTGGACGTGAACCTCCTGGTCGCGAGGGGGCTCCTCAAGCACTACGGGCTCAGGATCGACACCGCCGCCTCGGGCGCCGAGGCCGTGGACAAGGTCCGCGCCGCGGAAGAACTCCCCGAGTCCGACCGCTACGACATCATCTTCATGGACCACATGATGCCCGTGATGGACGGCATAGAGGCCGCCCGGGTCATCCGCGCCGACCTGGGCACCGACTACGCGAGATCCGTGCCCATCATCGCCCTCACCGCCAACGCCCTGGCCGGCAGCCGGGAGATGTTCCTGAGCCACGGATTCAACTCCTTCATCTCCAAGCCCATAGACCTCGTCCAGCTGGACGAGGAGCTGGCCAGGTGGATCAAGGCGCCCCCGGCCGCGGCCGGGAAATAGGAGGAGGTCACGGGAACAGGCCGGGTTCTGCCGGAAACATGCCGGATGTCCGGAAATGCGCCGGAGCCTGACGGGAACTGGCCGGAGGGCCGGAAATGCGCCGGAGCCGGACGGGAACTGGCCGGAGGGCCGGAAATAAGCCGGAGCCGGACGGGAACTGGCCGGAGGGCCCGAAATGCGCCGGAGCCTGACGGGAACTGGCCGGAGGGCCGGAAATGCGCCGGAACCGGACGGGAACGGGCCGGAGGGCCGGAAACGCGCCGGAGACGGACGGGAACTGGCCGGAGGGCCGGGAATGCGCCGGAGCCGGCCGGGACCTGGCCGGAGGGCCGGGAATGCGCCGGAGACGGACGGGAACTGGCCGGAGGGCCGGAAATGCGCCGGAGCCGGACGGGAACTGGCCGGAGGGCCGGAAAT
>JAISFP010000102.1 GCA_031263525.1 Deltaproteobacteria bacterium
AGATCTCGGACCGGATTCTCTGACATACACATTGACTCACGAGGATTCGCACATGTTTCATTTGTCGCTCATGGATCTCTCCAGGATGGGTTCTTGGCTTGCAACGAGTCTTTTGAGAATAATTAGGGACAGGCTCGGCGCGAAGGTTCCCGACCTTGGAAACATGTTCCTATGGACATCAGGAGGCTCTAAAACAAGCATCGTCGAGGACTTTGCGAGTAGGTTTTCGGGTGCTTTCGGAACCCGGCTGACCGGGTTGATCGGTTCTATTGACCGGGAGGCATGGACTAATGTAGACTTGCCTATGGCTGGTGTTTATGAGAAACCCAATCCAGAGTTTGATGACTTTGTCGCATCTCTGATTCGTGGAGGTTTGGAAACTTGACACAAGAAGAAAAGCTATACCGTGACTCCCTCATCCATACAATCTGGAAGGATCTGAGGGACCTCGAGCCGGTTCAGGCAAGCCTGATTTCGGCAGTGGACAACTTTGTCAACCCGCTGGACTCCATCACCAGCATCAAGCTGGAAATCGTGTTTGTCAACCGCCTTTCCGAAATTGCGGACAAGTGGGCTGGCCGCCGCGACGACCCCTTGCCCGAGTCCACTAAGGGGCTGGAGGAGATGCGCCACGAGCTCGAGGTGGATCTCACTCAGGGCCCGTGGATACTCGAGGCCTTCTCCGTGGCCAGCGAGACTCCCGCTCAGACTTTGAAGTGGATGGAGTCGCTGGCAGAGCCCCTGACCCTGGAGATGGTTTTCAGGAAGTTCTACCCCGGCGACGAGAAGTACGAGGCCCTGATGACCCCGCCCCCCTCCTGGGCATCGAGGCACTTGAGCAAAAACGATGCCATTACTGGCGGGATCGGCACGGACACCGGCGCTGACGGTCGCGACAGCCCTGGGGAGCCTCTGGACTGCCACGCCGACGCTGACTACAGCTGGGGCGAGCCGGTCGGGTCTCCGGACGTTCCGGTCGGGCTGACAGCCGCCCGGTAGCCCTGACCGGACCTCCGCAATTTCTGGACCCGGAGCCCCGGGGCGGGTCCATGCCCGAAGACCGCGAAGTCTCCTCTTTATCCATGTCTCCTGAGGCTTCTCCATGTCTCCGGAAACTTCTTCGCGTGTCCGCAAGCCGTCCTGTCCGGCCTGGGTTGCCGGGGGGGCCTGCGGCGCCGCCGGGGAAGGGTGCCGGTCGGTCGCGAGAGCCCTCGGACGCCGTCCCGTGAACCGGGCACCGGCCCGTGACCCGGGAGCCGGACCGGAAGGCCGTGGCGGGTCGCCGCTCCGAGCCAAGCGGGGCGGCGCACTTGACATGCCTGCCCAAAGAATATAGCCTGGGCCATTCCGGGAGGCGAGCCAGCCCCGCGGCCTCGGGTGCCGCATGTCGTCGCGCGGCCGCGTGCCCGGGGGAAAGCTCGTGATGGAAGACACTATTCAGAAGGACGGAAAGCGCCCCGGGCAGCCGGGGGCAGGGGCCGTGCGCCCGGCCGTGTCCGGGACCCCGGACTGGCTCTCGGGCGCCATAGCCCGCTCGGAGCTGGTGGGCCCCCTGGCCGAGGAGACGGATTTCGTGGCGGACGAGCGGGGCGCGGCCTCCGGGGGGAACGGGGCCAGGCCCCCCGCGGCCCCCGTCGGGCCCATGAGAAGCCCCGACCGCAAGGTTAGCTCGGGCGGGGCGCTCATGCTCCTCCGGCTGGGCCGCGAGGAGGGCATCGTGGCCCCCGGGTCCTCGACCAGGCGTGATCTCGCCCGCGCGGCCGCAGCCTATCCCTGGTTCGCCGGCATGCTCGGCTCCGCCTGGCGCGCGAGGATGCTCGCGCTGCCCCATCCCGAGCCGTTCCGCGGCGGTCCCTGGCGGAACGTGCTCTTCGCGTGCCTGGAGCTCCTGAACGCCGGGCGCGAGTGCGGGGCGGGCGCCGAGGGCGTCCTGACAGGCCTCCTGCAGGCTGGACTGGGCCCCGCGCCCGGCGTGCCCCCCGAGATGCTCCTGGCCGCCGGGGACGTCCTGGACGCCGCCCGGGCCTCGCGGGCGCTCTCGGGGGCGCTGCCCGAGGCCTCCGCGGCCCTTGCAGAAGCTTACCGGATCGCGCTCCTGCTGGCCGGCCAGGCGCCTCCGGGCCAGGCCGGGGGCTCAGGGTCCGGCGCTTCCGGTGACGGGGGCGCTCTCGGGGCCGGGGGAAACGGCGCCGCCCGGATCTCGGGCTTCGCGGGGCTGTTCAGGTCCGCCGCGGGGATAAGGGACGCGTGGGCGGCCTTCGGCAGGGGCCTGGGCCTCTACCGCGAGGCCCTCGCCTCGGTGGCGGCGTCCGGGGCGGCGCGGGCCTTCCCCGGGCTGGCCCTCCCGCTCCCCGAGTCGCCGGGCGACTTCACCGAGCTGTGCCTCCGCAACGGCGGGATCTGGCCCGCGGCTGCCGCCGAGTTCTACCGCTCCGCCGTGGACGCCTTCGCGTCGCTCGGGGCAGCGGCCGGGCCCCTGGGCCCCGACGTGGTCAGGGCCGCCCTGGAGCGGCTGGCCGCCGCCCTGGCGGAGCTGGGGCTCCCGGGCGAGGCGGAGAAGCTCAGGGGCATTGCCGCCGAGCTCCCCGCCTCCGGAAGCTGGGAGCATGCGTCCCCGCTCGCCGCGCACCTCATGAAGGCGTTCGAGGCCCCCAAGCCGCTCGCGGACGAGTACCTCGAGCCCTTTGACGAGGACTTCGTTCCCGCCTTCCACCGCAGGCTCAGGAAGGGCGAGCTGGACGCCCTGGCCTTCCCGGACGGCATCCCGGATCCTTCCGCGCCCGCGGCCTCGCGGGCGGCCGGGGCTGACGCCGCCGCTCCTTCCGGCGCATCCGTTGCGGCGGACCGGGAGGGCGGGGGGGGGCAGGCGCCTCACGGCGCGCCCTCCGGCACGTCCGGCCCCGCCGCGGGCGGGGCGCGGCCTGCCCCCGGGCCGGTCTTCGGGCACCCGTTCTCCTCGCCTCCCGCCAAGCGGGCGGCGCCCGCCTTCCCCGAGCCCTCCACCGACGGGATCAGGAGGCTCGTGAAGACGGACGAGCTCGTGGAGGACATGCTCTCCGGGGGCGGCATCGACGCCAAGGAGGCGAAGAAGATCCGCCAGGAGGCCCGCCAGGCCGCGCAGATGGCGGCGGCCGGCGGCGAGGAGCTCACCGACTCGGAGGCCCTGGCCACCGCCGAGAGGCTCGAGAAGAGGGCCGGCGCCGCCCAGGAGAAGGCCAAGGAGAGGCTCTGGGACAGGGTGGACCGCCTGGGGGACTGGAATCTGGAGCTGGACCCCCTGGCCGTGGAGGCCGCCGACAACATGATGGAGGAGGGCGAGCTGGACGTCGCCTCCGACCTGGTGACGGACGCCGCCGGACAGCCGGACAAGAAGGCCAGGCTTCCCGAGCGGCGCGACCGGAGCCCCGTCGAGGAGTTCTACGGCTACCT
Organism: Deltaproteobacteria bacterium; assembly: GCA_031263525.1. Classification (GTDB taxonomy): domain Bacteria; phylum Desulfobacterota; class Desulfarculia; order Adiutricales; family Adiutricaceae; genus JAIRZX01. The sequence goes on from JAISFP010000102.1 coordinate 3,430, forward strand.
TTCCGGGCTCGCCCGCGGCTCGGACCCCTTCGCCGAGGCCGCGAACGAGATTGGCCCCGGTTCACGCGGGGGGGGCGCCAGGCCCGACGTCTCCCCGGCGGAGAGGGTCTGGAGGAGGCTCGCGTCCGCCTTCCGGCCCGGCGAGGGGGGCCGCACGTCCGCGCTGGAGAAGCTCGTCATCTGGCTGGGCTTCTCCACGGGCAGGGGGTTCTCGGTCTCGCCGGCCGGCGGCGGGGGGCTCTGGAGGGAGTACTCCTCCGGGGCCGGCTCCGAGCCGCCGCTCCCCGCCTGGGGGGACGGGCCCTGCTCGGGCCTCTCCATCCTGGTCTTCCACGGTGGCGAGCCGAGGGGCGTTCCCGGCCAGCCCGGGCAGAGGAACTCCGGGCGCGCCCCGGACGCCCCCCACGGGCCGGCCGCCGGCCAGGCCGCCCCGGACCCCGACGTCGTGCCCCCCGGCCTTGCCGAGGCCCTGTCCGCGTGGTGGCCCGGCCCGGGCTCGGTGCCGCTGGTCATCCTGCTCTCGCCCGTGTCGGGCTCCGCCAGGGGCGCCATGAGGGAACTCGCCGCCGCGGCCGGCCGCGATCTCGCGGTGCTGGATCCGGCGCTCATGGCGGCGCTGGCCTGCGCCGCGCCCCTGGACAAGCAGCTCCGCATGGAGTGGCTGTTCTCCGCCGGCGGCGTCTACGGGCGCTACGTGCCCTTCTCGAGGTACGGGTCCGTCGCCGCCCCTGCCGTGCCGGGCCCGGCCCCCCTGCGGGCCGGCGCGCCCGTCCCCGGCCCGCTGCCCTCCTGGGCGGCCCGCGGCGCTTCCGGGGCCCTGGTGCCCTATCCCCTCGCCGAGCCCGCGGCGTCCAGGTGGATCCTCCGGAAGGGGGGCGGCACGGACCTGGCGAAGCGCGTGGCCGCCGCCGGCGGCGTGGTGCGGGTGGAGGGTGCGGCCGGCTCGGGCAAGTCGGAGCTCCTGCGGGCCATCCTGAACGATCCGGACGCCGGGGGCGACTGGGTCTGCCTCATGGACTGGTCGGACATCCTTCCCGCCGAGGCGCGGGACAGCGGGCCGCTGGGCGCCGTGCTCGCCAGGGCTGCGGAGGCCCTGGAGCTCCCTGACTGGGATCCCGCCCGGCCCCCCGCCGAGAACCTCGCCGCCCTCGAGGCGGCCCAGGGGGGCAGGGGCAGGAAGGGGCAGTCCGGGCGCGTGACCGTCATGGTGGACGGCGCGGACGGCCTCCTGGACGCGGTCCTCGACCATCCCGGCGACCTCGAGCTCCTGAGGGGGATCGCCGTGCGCGAGGGGGCCATGAAGCTCGTCCTGGCCGGGAGGTCCGTCACCCGCCGGCTGGAGCGCCACCCGGCGTCCCCCCTCTCCGTCCTGCGCGACCACGAGCCGATCGCGATGGACGCCACGTCGCTCTCCAGGATGATCGCCGGCCCGCTTGACGCCGCCGGGTTCGTCCTGAAGGACTCCCTCGCCGGCCGGATCATGGCCCTCTCCTTCTGGAATCCCGGGGCGGCGGCCATACTGACGGGCGCCGTCCTGAAGGAGACGCTGGCGGAGATCCCCCCCGGCTCGCCGCCGCCCTTCACAGTGACCTCGCGGGCCGTGAGGAGGGCCGCCTCCGATCCCGGCGTGGCCGAGGCCATGCGCCTCGTGGCCGTCGCCCCCCTGGAGCGCGACGCCATGCTCCGCGCCGTGGCGCTGGCGGCGGTCAGCGGGCCTCCGGGACGGCGCTCGTCGAACTCCAGGCCCGACGTCAGCCTGCGCCAGGCAAGCGGGACCCTCCGCTCCGCCTGGCCCGCGGCCTTCATGGACGACGACATGAAGGCCCTCGGCCACTACGCGGAGGAGCTCGGGAGGGCCGGGTTTGTCACCGTGGACACCTCCGACGGCCTGCGGCCCCGCTCCTGCGCCCACTCGCGGCTCCTGGGGGGCCGCGAAGCCGCCAGGAAGGCCCTTGCCGCACTGGGCGCGCTGCCCGCGCCTCCGGACGCGCTCCTCCTGACCGCCAGGCGCTTCCTGCCCCCCGAGGACCAGGACCCCTGGCCGCCGGCACCGGGCCCCGTGCCCGCGCCGCTCCCCCCGGCGGCGCCGCTCCCCGACGCCCTGAGGGACCTCTCGTTCACGGACTCCTGGGGCGGGAGGCTCCTCGGGGCCCACCTGCTGCGCCGGGACGGCGGACAGGACGACCGAGACGGCGACCCCGGGACCGCCGCGCTCGCCGGCGGCAAGGGCGGCAGGGGCCAGGGCGGCCGCCGCTCCTCCCGTCCGGCCACCTTGTCCGAGCTGGCCTTCCCCGACCCCAGCCCCTTCACCCTCCTCCAGGAGGCCTCCTTCTTCGACAGGCCCGTCTTCGACTTCAGGAGGCTGTGCCCCACCCAGGCCATGGGCGCCGCCAGGGCATCGAGGGCCCTCTCCGGGCTCTGCGCCATGGAGAGGCTCTCCGGGGCCTCGGGCGCGCTGTTCGTCCAGTTCAAGGCCCGGGACCGCCACTCGCTCTCGGAGGCCGTGCGCGTGGTCCGCGACGTGGACATTGCGGCCCTCGACCCCTCGAGGCCCGTGTGCCTTGTCGTCGACAGCCTGGCCCCCCGGTCGCCCGGCGTGCCCGACCCCTTCGAGACCGTGTCCCACGCCGCGGCCAACTCCGGGCGCGGGGACGACCCGCTGGCCTGCCGCTCCGTCATCTGCCTGTGCTCGCCCGAGGACGCGCTCCGCAACGCCGCCTCCGAGACCGGGATCTTCGCCAGCCAGCCGGCCTACCCCTGCCGCTGGTCCGAGGCCGCCGTGGCGACGCTCCTGGCAGGCTGGGGCGCGGACCCGAAGGACGCCGGCCCTCTCCACTCCCGCACTGGCGGCTGGGACTCGCTGGTCGCCCACGAGGCCCGCGAGCTCGCCGGGCTGTCCGGGCCCAGGCCCGTCATGCCCCAGGAGGGCACGGCGGCCTTCCCCGAGGAGCTCATGGAGGCCGTGGACTCCATGAAGGGCAGGCGGCCCAGCAAGCTGGAGCCCCTCCGCGATCTGTGCCCCGGGCCCCAGGGATCCGACAGGCCCGGGTTCCGCTCCCCCGCGGACGTGCTGGTGAGCCTGACCGTCCTCGTGCCCGATGGCGAGGACAACGGGGACCAGCTCTGGTCGCTGGACAAGAGGTTCCGCTGAGCCCGGGTGCGGCTCGGCTGTACGCGGGAGGGTCCTGCACGGGGCCTGGAGCTGGCGCTGTGCCTGTCGTTGCCGCCGTGCCTGTCCGGCAGCATCGTCACTTCGCGGCAGGGAGGCGAGCACTGTGCGGCATACGCGCTACTGCAGCGCCGCCGGGTCCGCCCTTGTTCCGCTTTCGGGCCCCGTCGCTGAACGAGTGCGGGCTCCGCCTCTGAACGCGCGCCTCGGAGGGATCGCGCGTGAGCGGCAGCCCGGCGCAGCGGACTCGCGGAAGGATCGCGCGTGAGCGGAGGCGGGCTAAAGCGTGGACCTCATGCCAGCTTCGACGTGGTTTTCCAGAGGAATGCCGGAGGAGTGCCGGACTTCAGGCGCTCCGCCGGCGCTGCCGTTTCACGAAGTGTGGTGCCGGGCTGACGCGCGTCTCTGATTGCAACAAAATAACTGATATGAACTTTGAGAATATGGACAAGAGTAAAAATTTAAGATTTTCAGAATTTTTGTATTTCGAAGCATCAAAATTACAATTCAGGATAGGCATTTTTTAAAGGGACAACTGCAGCCGAAGAGACCTGGAAGGCCTCGGCCCGCATTCCGTCCCGAGTCGTTGACGCGGCCATGCGAGAGGGGCATGTGACGGCGAGTATCCTGGCACATGGAGGGATGCGAGGCTCGGCGGGCGTTAGACACGTTCGCGTCCTGAATGCCACGGAGCAGTCGGGTTCAGTGCCCCAGGTCGGGCTTTGGGACCGAGTGGAGTTGATGGAGAGTTAAGGAGAGTGTAAGGAGAGGAGAGGAGAGTGGAGTGGAGGATAGTTGAGGGGCCCGAATCCCTTTCGCGGCCTGGACATTGCGACAGGCGAGATACAGAGCGGGGGCAGGAATCCGTCCCCCCTTTCGGTCGAAGGAGACGGGGTTCAGGGAGTCAAGGAATTAGGTTGCTTGGTCCGTTTGCAGGGCCTGACAGTCAGTTTGCTAGGGGTTCAGAATCAAAGAGGCGTCGAGTTGACTGCGGCCGCAGGTCCGGGGGGAGTTCCGGTAAAACTTGACAAATACCCGTGAAGGGAATAGGTTTTTCGGCAATGTCTTGACGGGCGAGCGGGGCGCAGCCGCGCGAGCCCTCCGCCGCTTGCCGCGGGACTGCGGCACAGCATGTTTCCGGAGGAGACGTATGGACGGCCGGGACGGATTCTTCCCTTTCAGAGTGAACCAGGGGCCGCACGGCACTGCCTGCTGGGAGCTCAGGCCTTTCATGTACCTCGCCAGCCAGGATCGCGTGGGGTGCCTGCTCTGCGATCTGGACTACATGTCGCCGCCGGCGGTCTCGGGGCCGGCCGGGACGGGGCGTCCGGATGGTCCCGCGCCCGCCCTTCTGGAGTTCGCGGGAGACTCGTTCCTGTGGATGCCCGGCGAGGCCGCTCCCCTTCGGGCGGGCGCTGCCGCAGCGCCGGAGTCCTTGCGGGCGATGGGGGACGCCGCCGCGGGCTCGCCCTCCGTCCTCGCGGCGCTGTGCGTGGCGTGGCATGTGCGAGCGACGGACTATCCGTTCCCTTTCCCCCTGGGAGGCGGAGGATGGAGGCCGCTCCTCTTCGCGCTGATTGAACTCAGGAAAGCGGGGATCCCGGACGGGGCAGTGGGCCGTGCGCTCGCCAGGGCCCTGGAAGGCGCCGATCCCGCGGAAGATCCGCGGCTGGCCGCCTCGCGGGCGCACGGCGAGCCCCGTATGGCGCGGGCCGCCGACGCGCTGGCTGACGCCGCCCGGGCCCTTGCCGTCATCGGCGGGAGTGGTCCTGCGGCCGGGAACGAAGGGACTGGCCGGACGGACGGGGCAGCCGCCGTTACGGAGGAAAGCGGGGCAGGGACGCGTGACGCCGGCAGGGCCGCGTTCCGGCTTGGCGCGGGGTCCTGGCGCGCCGCGCTCGCGGAGGTCTGCTCAGGACCGGCCGGGAGGGCGATAGGCGGCCTCGCCCGGACGCTCTCCCTGGACGCGGAATCCTTCTGGGAGGAGTCCGCGAAGCGCAGGGAGGCGTGGGCCGCGCGGGCTAGGAAGATTCGCGACGCCGCCCTGGAGGCCTTCCTGATGCCGGACACGCCGTGGAGGGCGGGGGAGGCCATGAGGGCCCTGGGATCTGCCCTGAAGGCTTCGGGGGCCGCGAGGGACGCCGCGTCCCTCTCCGGGATGGTCCCGCCCCCCGACATCCCGTCCGACGGGTGGAAGGAGGCATGCCCGCTCGCGGCGGAGCTCTGGCGTCTTCTCCTGGCGCCGAAGCCCGTCCCGGACGAGGACGGCATGGAGGCCCTCGAGGAGGAGTTCAGCCCGGCGTTCTTCCGAAAGCTCCGCGCGGGGGAGCTGGACGGCCTCGCCTGGCCGGAGGGGAGCTGGCGGCCCGGGCCCTCGGACGGGCCGGAGGGCGGCCGTTCCGGCGGCCCGTCCGCGCCCGGCCCCCTGGAGCTTGCACGCGAGAGGGTGGAGGACATGCTCTCCGCGGGGTCGCTGGCCCCTGAGCAGGCGAGGTCGCTTCTGGACAGGATGGACGCGTTTCTGGAGAGCCGCGCCTGGCCCGGCGGGCCGGACGAGCCGGACGAGCCGGACGAGTCGGAAGCGCCGGAAGCGCCGGATGAGCCGGAAGCTCCGGAGGGTCCGGCGGACCAGGCTGTCATCGACGCGGCACTCGGCGAGAGCGGGCTGGCCAGGGACGTGACGGATACGGTCGAAAGGCACTTGGAGCGCGCCCGCTCCCTTGTCCAGGAGAGGACGGAGCGCGCCCGGGCCAGGCTGCGCCTTGACGCCTGGTTCACCCGCGAGATGGAGGCCCTGCTGAACGGTCTCGCGGCCGAGGGGGAGTTCCAGGCGGCGTGGGATCTGGTGACGGAGTTCCTGCACAGGATCTACGAGACCGAGGAGCCCATGCAGCTCCCGCCGGCCTGGGGGAAGTCGCCCGCGCAGCTCTTCTACGGGGCCCTCCCGGAGCTAGCGGCGTCCTCCGATCCGTTCGGGGCCGCGCTGTCGGACGGGCTCTTCCCCGAGATGCCCGGCACCGAGGCGGGCCTGGAGGCCGCATCCAGGAGCTGGAGAAGGGTCGCGGGAGCCTTCAGGGGCAGGGGCTCGGACAAGGAGCTGGCGGACTCGCTGGAGAAGCTCCTCGTCTGGCTGGGCATATGTTCCGGGAAGGGGAAGATCCGCCGCGACAGGGAGAACCCGGGGGCCGGGGCGCACGCGTTCGCATCCCCGGCCTCGCTCGTCCCCCCGCTCCCCGCCTGGGGTTCCGGCGAGATAGGGCGGGTCTCGGTCCTGGTATGGACGGGGGCGGCCGACGGCCCGGGCCCGCTGTCCGAGGCTCTCGCGGGATGGGACCCCGGTCCCGGCACAGTGCCGCTGGCGGCGTCCCTCTCCCCGCTCACGCCGGCGTTCCGCGGGGCCATGTCGGCCTGGGCCAGGACGGAGAGCAGGGACCTGGTGCTCCTTGACGCGCCGCTCGTCGCGGCCATCGCCGCCGTCCTTCCCTCGGACAAGGCCGCGCGGGCCGGGTGGCTCTTCAGGGCCGGGACGATCTACGGCCGCTCGCGGCCAGCTCTCGCCCAGGAAGGGTCGTGGGGCGCGAGCGGGCGGGGCGGCCTCCAGCCGTCCGGAGGAGAGGGCGGCACCTCGGCCCGCGGCGGGACGCGGTCCGGGGCGTCGGACGCGGCGCCGGCTTCCGCCGCTGCCGGTCCGTCCCCCCCGTCCTCTTCGTCCTCTTCGTCCTCGTCATTCTCATCCTCTTCGTCTTTGTCTTCGTCGTTATCCTCCTCCTCCTCTTCTTCGTCTTCATCCTCTTCGTCTCAGTTTCCGTCTTCATCGTCTTCCTCCTCCTTCTCCGCCTCGCACTCGCCGTCGCCATCAGACATCCACCTGTCCTCCGCCCCGTCGGCATGGGCAGGGCCGGGGGCGGAAAGAATCCTGAAGCGGGTCATGGAGGCAGGCGGTGTCGTGCGGATCGAGGGCGGGCCGGGCACCGGCAAGACCGAGCTCCTCCTGAGGATCCTGGACGCCCCCGACCTGGGCGGCTGGTCGTGCATGATCGACTGGGACTCCGTCTCGGGCGAGACGGACACGGTCGGACGCGGGCCTCTCGGGGCGACGCTCGACAGGGCGGCTCGGCTCCTGGACATCCCCGGCTGGGACACGTCCAGGACTCCTGCGGAGAATGTCGCCCGCCTGGAGGCATCCAGGGGCAGGAAGAACTGGCCGGACCAGGTGACCGTGCTGGTGGACGGCGCGGACGGGCTGGCGGCGGCCGTAGCCAGGCACCGCGCCGACACGGATCTCCTGCGGCAGGTTGCCGCGAGGCGCGGGGTGCTGAAGCTCGTGCTCGCGGGAAGGACTCTTGCCGTGCGCCTGGAGAGGCACCCCCTCTCCCCGCTCGCGGCGCTCGCGGCGCCCGTCGCGCTCAGGGTCCGGGAGCCCGCCGACCTCCACGCCATGACGGAGCCCCTGACCGACGCGCTCTGGGCCTTCGCGAGCCCCGGGCTCGCCTGGAGGGCCATGGCCAAGTGCTCCTGGAACCCCGGGGCCCTGGGCGTCCTTCTCGCGGCCGCGCACAGGGAGGCCGCCCGCCACATCCCCCCGGACGCCCCGCCGCCCTACGTGATAAGGGCCGCGGATCTGAGGGATGCGCTGGCTGCCCCTGCGGTCCTGAGGGCCCTGGCCGCCGCGGACCGCCTGCCGGAGGACGCCTGCCCGATGCTCCGGGCCGTGGCGCTGGCCGTGGCGGCGGTGCCCCCCGCCGGCTCGTCGGCCATCCCGTCCGCTGGCCACTCCCCGCAGACGCTCGCGCTCCAGCTGAAGTTCGACTGGCCCGGCGCCTTCCTCGACGCGGACTGCGACAGGGTGATGCTCCACGCGCGGGAGCTGTGCCGGGCGGGGCTCTTCGCCATCGACGACGCCGGCCCGCGCTTCCGCACCCTGGCGCAGGAGGCCGCCGCGGGCGGCAGGCCAGCAGCCAGGAAGGCGCTCCGCGCCATGCGTTCCCTTCCCGCGCCTCCGGTGGCGCGGCTTCTCTCGGCCAGGAGGATCCTGCCCCCCGCGCCGCAGGAAGATCACGGTGCCGGAAAGGTCCAGGCGCCCCCCGCCTCCCGTCTTCCCGTGCGGGAGCCGGCCGGCGGCGCGGGACCGGACGTCACGTGTCTCCCGGACGGGCTCGACGCCGGGGCGATGCCCTTCTTCTGGGCGTCGCGGCTCCTGGGCCTGGAGAATCTGTCAGGCCGGGGTCCTGGAGTCGGCACGGGCGGGGCGCTCGCGGGGTTCGCCGTCACGGGCGTCCCCGGCGCAGCGGGGCTGGCAAGCGCCGCCGACAGCCTCGCGGCAGCCGGGGGCCGCGCGGCGGCGGACGGATATTCCGCGGACGGCGCGGGAGCAGCCGCTGCCGCCACCTGGCCGGCCGCGTCCGGCGGCGGGAAGGGGGCGCCCCGGAAGGCGCTTCCCGTGCCGAGCCCCTTCACGCTCCTGCAGGAGGCGGTCATCTTCGACCGCAAGACCAGCGACAGGAGGAGGTTTGGCATATCCCGGCCCCTGGGGGCGGGGAGGGCGGTCTGGGCCCTGCAGACCCTTTGCGACGCGGAGGCCGAGTCGGGCGCCTCGTTTTCCAAGCTGGTCACGGCCCCCATGCGGCATGATCAGAGGGATCTGATTGACGCGAGGCTGAAGGACTTCGACGACCACCGTGTCACGGGACGGCCCTCGCACCTGATCCTTGACACGGTCACAACCTGGATCCGGTACACCGCGTCCAAGGAGCTGCAGTCGAGGGTTGACGCCTACACCAGGGTCGTCGAGTTCGGCTTCACCCTTCCCCATCCCATCGCGACCCTGATCTGCGACCCCGAGATAATCATGGTGGCCGGCCGTTACGGGACGGGCCCCGTGCCGCGCGTCCCGTGGCACGCGAGGCGCTGGGGCGAGGGCGCGCTGAGGATCTACCTCTCCGTATGCGGCCTGGACCCAGAAGCCGCCAGGGGCGCACTGGAGATGTCGGGAGGCTGGGACTCGCTCACGCTGCGGGAGGCGAACCTGCTGGCGGGCCTCCCCCCGGGCGACGCGCCTCTCCCCGAGCGGTTCGCGTGCTGCGCCATCCTTTCGGAAGTCCTGGCGCTGACGTCGAACTTCGTGGCCATGACGCCGGCGGAGCTCAGCACGAACCTGTTCGCCAGCAAGCTGGACGCCGTGTCCTCAAGCACCGTGGGCGGGCTCATCGAGTCGTGCGTGCTTCAGCCGGTCGGCATCCGCGACGGCGACACCCTCTGGAAGCTGGATCCGCGTTTCGGGTGACGGCCGCCGGGGCCTCCCTGACTGGAAGTGCGCTGCCATGCGGGCGAGAGGCCGCCGGAACGTGACCGTGCGTCCGAGATGCCTCGCGTAACGGGACCGTGCGGGCGAGAGGCCGACGGAGCTGGTCCGTGCGAGCGGGATGCCGCCGGAGCGGGACCGTTCGTCAGAGATGCCTGGCGTAACGGGACCGTGCGGGCGGGAATCCGACGGAGCGGGACCGTGTGTCCGAGATGCCTGGCGTAACTTTACCGTGCTTGCGAGGTAACTGTTCAGGTGCCCTCCCATGAGGAGTTCGACAGGAGGATCTTCCCAACCAAAATACCCTCCTTAGAAACTCTTCTCCACCGCATGAAGTTTCCATTGTTGACTCTTCAGCTTTTTGGGATCCTCATTAGGGCTCTCTTCCTCAGAAAAGGCCCTCAATAGAGGGGCACCTGAACACTTGCCGGGCGAGAAGCCTGGCGGAACGGGACCGTGCGTCCGAGATGCCGCCGGAACGGGACCGTTCGTCCGAGATGCCTGGCATAACTTGACCGTGCGGGTGAGTGGCCGGCGGAGCTGGACCATGCGTCCAGGATGTCTGGCGTAACGGGACCGTGTGAGCGAGATGACTGGCTGACCCCGGCGGACGCTGTCTGGCTGTCGGGGAGCGACGCCTGGCGGGAACGACAGACGTAGCCGAAAGATCGTAATTATAAATTTTTTTCATAATAGAGTATTAATTAGACATATATTTATATTATTGGATTAATAATTTTTCAGTATGCTGTCCCGGCAACAGGTTGAGATGCGTAAGCTGGAATGGGCAATCAGTTGTCAGATCTTGATTGAATCGGGATTCAGGAACCGGGGCAGCGAAGACGTAAGGGGAGGGAATAGTGGAACTGGTACGGATCAGTAAACTCTGAGGGAAGGGGGAAAACGGTGCTGGAGGCAATCGAGATTCAGGTTGCCGGCCTGGGAGGCGTCAAGTTTAAGACGTTCCTGGCATAAATTTTCCCGCAAGAAGCAGGACTGGCTCGGATTGACCAGAATTGGACTGGACTGGGCGGTGCCTGGCGGGTCAGGTCTGGGCTGGACGAGACCGTCTGGGCTGGACGGCTTGGCGATGCCGGGCTGGCCTGCTTGCCGAGACAGGACTTGACGAGACACGACTCGACGAGGCGGGACTTGACGAGACGGGGCTGGACTGGACGATACCGAACTGGGCTGGGAGAGTCAGGACGGCAGGGAGAAGAGACGAAGGCAGCAGGAAGAGGGATGTTCCGGCGGGGAGCGGGACCAGACGTGTTCGGGGAGCTCGGTGCGTTCCGCGATGCACGTGATGCCCCGGACGACTGCCCTGAAGCCGCCGGAACGCCTTTCGGCCCGGGACTTCAGGAGGGCCAGAACAGGGCGGGTTACGTCTTCGCTACGGCACCTGTTGCCGAAGGCCGGGCTGCAGGGCCGTCCGCGGAGAGCCGGGGCTGAGACTGTCTCCGGGACCGCGGCTGCGTGGGGGCTGGGAGCTCGCGCGTGCCCGGAACAGCGGGGTTTCTGCAGTGGCCGTTCCTGAGAAATTCGATTTGAGGCACCCCGTTCCCGCGCGGCGGCGGCTTGACATCGGGGGCGGGAGGATATAGCTTTGTTTTTTGTGCTGGAGCGTGGACGTCGGAGACGCCAGCGGCAGGTGCCGCCTGGCCATTCAGCTGCCGCCCGCCCTGCGGAGAGGGTCGATGGGAGACCAACCTGACAGCCGGCTTAATATCGAGGGAAGGGGGCCTGCCGCGCCCCCCGCCGGGGAGGGCCGCGTCCCCGGCTGGCTCATTGAGGCGCTTGGCCGCCGGGACTGCGTCGACGGCCTTCTGGAGGATCTTGACTTCCTCCCCCGTGTGCCTCCCGCGGCCGGCGGGAAGGGCGCGGGGGACGCCGGCCCTGGGAGCCCGTCCGGCCGCGTCCTCAGGGCCCCCGCGGCGCTGGACTTCGTGGCCAGGGCCGCCATCTCGCTCCCCGGCGACCCGACATTGGACGTCCTGCGGGAGGCCGTGCTCACCGACCCCAGGCTCCTGGGCATCCTGGCCCTCTCCTGGCACGACAGATCCGGCCTGCACCCGTTCCCCGGCCCCCTCGAGCCGGGCAGCTGGAGGCAGCTCCTGTTCGCGCTGATGGAGATGATTAGCGCCGGCCGCGCGAGGTTCCCGGTGACCGCCTGGATCCTGGGCTCCGCCATGGACTCGGTCGCCGGCACACGGGAGCCTACCGCCCCCGCCGCCGTGGTGGGGGCCGCCGCCGGGCTGGCCGGTGCCGCCCGCGCGAGACGGGTCCTCGTGGAGACTGTGCCGGGCGGCTGCCTGGCCTGGAAGGCCGGGATGGACCGGACCGTCGCTTCCAGGGCCGCCTCCCTCGCCGCGGAGGGAGGCCCGCCAGGTGCCCCGCTGGCCTTCTTCGGGTACGCCGCCATGGCGGGGGGCCTCTGGGAGGAGGTCCTGGCAGGGCTGGAGTGCTACCGCGAGGCCTTGTTCGACATTTCCGACCTTGCGGGAGACGGGGCCTTTCCGGGGCTGTCCGAGGCGGTGGACCTGGAGCCTCTCGCCTTCGCGGAGCGCTGCCTCGCCGCCGTGGCTGGCTGGGCCGCCGAGGCGGAAAGGCTGTACGCCGCCGCCTTCGGGCCACTGGACGCGCTTGTCGAGACCGCGAGGATCCTCGAGTCGCTCGAAAGGACCCTGAACGGCCTGGGCGTCACGAGGGACGCCTGCCTCGTGCTGGATATGCTGGCCACCCTCCAGGGCCGTCCTCCGGACTCCCCCAGGGACACGGAGGACTGCGCTGCCCTGGCCGGGGCGGTCGTTAGCGCCCTCAAGGGGCCGAGGCCCCTCCCGGACGAGATGCTGGAGCCGCTTGAGTCGGACTTCAGCCCGGGCTTCTTCCGCAGACTCGAAGGCGGCCAGCTGGACGTCGTTCTCCAGGACGCTGCGGGATCTCCGCCGTCCCCAGACGTCGGCATGGTCACTGTCTCCGGTTCTACAGGGGAGGATCTTCCGCCTGCGGAGGTCCCCGAGGCTCCGGTCCCTCCTCCGGGCCGGGAGCCCGAGGACCCCGACGACGGCCCCGGGTCTCCGCCCCCCTCTCCCGACGGGGAGCCCGAGGACCCCGACGTCGGCCCCGGCACCTCGGCCCCGTCTCCCGACGTGGAGCCCGATGATCCCGACGTCGGCCACGGTACCTCGGCCCCGTCTCCCGACGGGGAGCCCGAGGACCCCGACGACGGCCCAGGGGCTTCGGTCGCCTCTTCCGGCGGGGAGCCCGGGGACCCCGACGGTGGCCCCGGAGCTTCGGCCCCCTCTCCTGACGGGGAGCCCCAGGGCCCCGATCCCTATGCCGTGGCCGAGGCCTCGCCCCCCTCTCCTGACGAGGTGGCCCTGAGCCCTGATGCCGTGGCCGAGGCCTCGCCCCCCTATCCTGACGAGGTGGCCCTGAGCCCAGATGCCGCGGCCGAGGCCTCGCCCCCCTCACCTCCTGACGGGGAGCCCCAGGGCCCCGCTCCCTATGCCGTGGCCGAGGCCTCGCCCCCCTCTCCTGACGAGGTGGCCCTGAGCCCAGATGCCGTGGCCGAGGCCTCGCCCCCCTCTCCTGACGGGGAGCCCCAGATCCCCGATGCCGTGGCCGATGCTTCGCCCGCCTCACCGGAAATGGTGGCCCTGGGAGCCGGTTACGGCCCCGATGCTTCGCCCGCTTCACCGGAAATGGTGGCCCAGGGATCTGGTTACGGCCCCGAGGCTTCGCCCGCCTCATCGGAAATGGGGGTCCAGGGAGCCGGTGACAGGGCCGGGGCCTCGACCGCCTCGCCGGAAATGGAGGCCCAGGGCCATGGTGGCGATGCCGAGGCTTCGTCCCCTTCTCCGAACATTGAGGCACAGGGCCCCGATGCCGATGCCGGGACAGGGACATTGGCCTTTTCTACGCAAGTGGAGGCCCAGGGCCCTGGTGACGATGCCGAGGCTTCGCCCGACTCCCCGGAAGTGGAGGTCCAGGGCCCCGATGACTTGACCGAGGCTTCGGCCGCTTCTCCTGAAGAGGAGGCTCAGCGCGCCGGTGGCGGCTCCGGGGCATCGCCCTTCTATCCTGGAGAAAAGCCTTTGGTTGCAGTTGCTGATCCAGATGTTGTGGTTTCCACTGATGAAGGGGAGGTTGCAGTTGTAAGTGGTGGCGAGGGCGATGGCGAGGATGAGGGCGATGATGACGACGACGAGGCCGAGGACGGCGAAGATGACGAGGCCGAGGACGTTAATGATGATGATGATGATGACGACGAGGGCGATGATGACGACGGCGACGAGGACGAGGGCGACGCGGACGCGGACGAGGACGATGATGATGACGATGACGATGATGACGACGAGGGCGAGGATGACGACGAGGAGGCCGAGGAGGCCGAGGAGGCCGAGGAGGACGAGGAGGACGAGGACGACGAGGACGACGAGGACGACGAGGACGACGAGGACGACGAGGACGACGACGAGGACGACGAGGACGACGAGGACGACGAGGACGACGAGGACGACGAGGACGACGAGGACGACGAGGACGACGAGGACGACGACG
>JAISFP010000226.1 GCA_031263525.1 Deltaproteobacteria bacterium
AGGCGGGAAGCGCCCCGGGCGGCGGCCAGCCTCCAAGGCCGGCCGTCGCCACCTAAAGAGAAGCAGCGTCGACTAGCCTAAACGCAGGCTGCTCTCGTTCACCCACGTGAATGGTTACCAAAGTGGCATTATTCCCCGGTTTCCGCGACCGGGCCATCCCCGAGGGGGGCCGTGCCGCCGCAGGCTCAACACTTCCGCGGGCGTCCCGGCAGCCCCGCACCCCGGCCCACGGGCCCGGACAAGGACGGACATGCGCGATTTCAAGGAGGATGTGCTTGACGCCCTGCTCGCGAGCGGTCTTGCGGACGTCATCCTTGAGGAGCTCTCGGGAGAGGCGGATCTCCTGTCTGCCGCCTCCGAGGGCCGGGACACCCCAGAAGGCAGGGACGGCCCAGAAGAGGGCGGGCGGCTCTTCGCCGGAAATCTGCTCGCGGCCTGGTCGGAGCACATTTCCAGAAACTGGAGGCTTCCCAGCTGGGAGGACCCGCCGCGGCAGAGGGATCCCAGGATAAGGATCCTCGCGTACCACGTGGCGGGGGAGGCCCGGGACGCCGACCCGCTCCTCTACCCGGACGCCGGCCAGGCCGCCGCGGCCCTCCGGGGGGACCCGGACGCCGTCTGGCCCCTGGAGTGGCCCTGGAACTGCGCGTTCCACCTGTACTCAGCAGAAACCCTGATCATTGGGGTCTCAGATGCGCTGAGGGACGTCTTCTCGTCCGCGCCCGAGGCCCTGAGGCTCTACCGCACAAGGCCGCCTGACCGTGAGGCCGTGGCGGGACCTCCGCCGGACTCCGTCAGCGACGCCGTCAGTGCCCAGGGCACCTCGCCTGGGTCCTCCGGGCTGCCGGGGGAGACCTCCGCCGCAGGCCCGGAGGCATCGCTCCTTCACCGCGGCCATGCGGAGGACACCATCTCGCGGCTGATGGCCCGTCTCCGGGATTCGGAACTCTTCCAGGAGGGGCCCTTCCCGGACTTCATGGTCTGGGACCGGAGCCCGATGGCCGAGGCGGCCCGCGCCGCCATGATGCTCCGCGACAAGGCCGAAAGCGTCGTCCGGAAGCTTAAGGAGCTCAGGGAGGGCCTGGCGGCCGACGGGGGGCCGCCCGAGAGCTGGATGGCGCTCTCCGATCCCGCAGCCCTCCGCAGGGCCGTGGACGAGAACCGCTTGCTCGCCCCTGACGGAAACTGGCTCAGGACGGGCATCCTTCCCGGGGGGAGCTCCGTGCCCCCGGACGCCTCCCCGAAAATCACGGGGCCCGAGGGGCCGGGAGACCCCTGGGGGCCTGACACGGCCTGCGGACAGCCGGAACCTGAGGGGCCGGAAGGGACGGGAGACCGGCTGTGGCCGGAAACGGCAGATGAACCGTGGGACACGGAGGAGCCGAGGTACCGGTGGGGCCCGGAAACGCCTGACGAGTCGTGGGGGCAGGAGGCCCCCTGGGACGGCGCCGCCGGCGCGCCCGAGCCCGGCCCGGACGCTCCGGACGGGTTCGGGGAGTACGGCAGGGCGGCCCCGGACCCCCTGGCGGAGGCCCTGGACAGTGCAAGGGACATGCTGGAAGGGCTGCGCCTGTGGGGAGCCGTCGAGCCGGACGCGAGGGACGCCGTGGCGTTCGAGCTCGACGAGCTGGCCTTCCGGAGCGAGAGCCCGGCCCGCCGCCTGGACTTCAATGCATCCGGCCTTTCCGGGAACGGCTACGCGGGGACTGCTGGCGGCACGCTTCTCGCCAGGGCGGGGGAGATACGGTACTTCCTGGAGCTCCGGAGCGACGCCGCCCTGAAGATTGCTGCGGCAAGGATCGCGGGGCTCATTGCGGGACGCCCGGATCCCGCCGGGGACGGGACCGGGGAACGGGTCCTGGAGCTTCTCAGGGCCGGAGACCCCTTCGCGGCCATGGAGGCGTTCCGGCGCCTGAGCGATGCCGTGAAGGACGGGAGGGTTCTTCCCGGACCTGGGGAGGCCCCCCTCCTCTCGCCTGCCGCGGAGTTCTACGCCGGGCTGAAGGCTTCTTCCAGCTCCGCCTTTTCCGAAGATCTCCCTGACGGGGGCACGTCAGACGGGGCCTCCTCTTCAGCTTGCTCCTCTTCCTCATGCTCCTCTTCCGGGCCCCCCCCTTCCGGTCACTCCTCTGCCAGCGCCCCCCTTTCCGGACACTCCCCTGACGGGGACCCGGACCCTTTTCCGGTCCTGGCCGATCCGGGCCTCATGGAGCTCTGGAACTCACTGGAGGCCGCGACGGGCCTGAACGACCCACGGGACGGCGAGCCCCGATCCGCAGGGCAGGCCGGCCTTTACCCGGACGAGGCTGTTTTCGCCTCCGGGAGGGGCGTCCGGGCTGGAGAGCCGGACACTGCCGCCGGCATCGCGGCGGCCGAGCTCCTCATGCGCCTGGGCTTCGACTTCGGCACCCTGGTCCCCTATCTGGGGGAGAGGACCTTCTTCGGGGGGCCCCACGCGTGGACCGGGCTCGCCCTGGACGGGGCCAGGCTCGAAAGCGATCTCCCGGAGCTGGGGTCGCTTGCCGTGGGAAGGCACACAGTCCTCTTCGGATGGGGTGATCCGGGGCCCGAGGAGATAGCGGGGATTGCGCTCGAGGCGGGCCGCGCCGCCCCGGGCCCGCTCACGGTGGTCGCGTTCGGATCGCTGGGCCACGGCGGCCGCGCCGAGCTCATGAGGCTGTGCCGCCGGGACGGCACCTGCCCGGTGGTGGCGGACAGGGATCTCGCGCTGTATCTCTCCTCCCGCTACCCGGGAACCGAGGGAAGGGCGAGGGCAATGACGGCCGCAGGCGCTGCCGGCTGGGCCCGGGCCCCCTGGGTCCCGGACGCCGCCGGCGCCGTGCCCGAGGAGATGTTCTTCGGGCGCGCCCGAGAGACGGAACGGATCATGGACCCCTCCGGGCCCCTGCTCGTGTGCGGTGCCAGGCAGTCCGGGAAGTCCGCCATGCTCGCCCGGCTGGCCCGGACCATTTCGCGCCCCGGGCGGGGCGTCTTCGTCCTGTACCGGCACGCGGGCGACGCGCGGAGCCTCGAGGAGGCCGCTTGCTCGGCCCTCACAGGGGCGGGCCTCGCCCAGGAGGGCATGGACTGCGGCTCCCTCCCCGACCAGATGGCGCGGCTCCTGCCAGCCGGCGGGAAAGGGCCGTACAGGCGGATTGTCGTGATAATGGACGGGTGCGACAGGCTTCTCGACGCCCCCGTCCAGGCCGTGGCCAGGGACCTGGCCCCCTTCCGGGAGGCCGAGGCCGTGTCCCGAGGCCGCTTCAGGCTCGTCATGGCCGGCGGGAGCTCCGTACTGCGGCTGGCGTCCGTGCCTCAGGGCCCCCCGGCACTCCGCCCGGCCCTGATCCTGGGCCCGCTCGACGCCGCGGAAGCCTGGAGGCTCGTTGCCGCGCCCCTAGCGGCCATGGGCATGGAGCTGGCCCCCGCGTCCGCCGCCAGGGTGATTCTGGAAAAGACCGGATCCATGCCCGGGCTGGTGCAGCTGGGCATGCGCGAGGCGGCGGGGCACGCACGGGCCGTCCACGGGGACTTCGCCGTCCCCCCCATGGCCCTCGGCGCGGGCGACATGGACACGGTCTTCCGGAGGCCAGCCCTGCAGAGGCGCATGCGCGAAAGGCTCGAGTGGGCCCTTGACGAGGACCCGCGCTGGAGGGCCACGGCCTACGCCATGGCGCTCCACGGCCTCGCCCGCTGGCGCCGGGCCGGGACGGCGCGTCAGGGCCGCGCCGAGTACCGCACTGACGCCAGTCACGCCCCCTCCCCTCTACATGACGCGGAAGGGGGGGAAGCCGCGAGCGGCGCCCTCGAGATCCTGGACACCCTGGCCCGGCTGTGGCCCGCCGCCTTCCGGGGCGCCGGCGCTGACGTCGCCGAGGCCGTCCTGGGAGAGATGGCCGCCTTCGGCATCCTCGCGAGGCAGGGTGACCGGTTCGCCTTCGCCATGCCCGGCATGATGAGGCTCCTCATGGCCCACGGGGAGGTGGAGGAGGAGATGGCCCGCTACGCGTCCGCGCCCGCCCCCGAGACGGATCCGCCCGCCGTGCTGCGCCGCCGTCTCCCGTCGCACCGCGGAAAGGCCCCGAGCCCCCTGCCCTACTGGCAGGAGAGGGCCCTGGCAGTCCCGGGGACGGGCGCCTGGCTCTTCGCGGGCTCGGAGGCCCTGGGGATCGCTCGGGTCAGGGCGGCTCTTGAGACTCTCGCCCCTGACGGCACTGGCAACGCCTCGTCTGGAGAGGCAGCGGAGGGACCGGGCAACGCCGCGCCCGGAAATGCCCGGGAGGGCTCCGGCTGGGTCGAGTCGGGAGATACTCATCTCGCCGCAATGCACGTCGACCCGAGAGAGACGCAGGTCGGCACTGTGCCTGCCGCGCCGGGAAAGACCCTGGCCGGCACGGGCAGGATCGCGCCGGTAGACACGCCTCTCGCCGCGACATACGTCGACCCGAGAGAGACGAGGGCCGGCACTGAGCCTGCCGCGCCGGGAGAGACCCCGGACGGCACGTCCGGGGCCTCGGCCGCCGAGCCCTGCGGCGGGCTCCTCGTCATCGGCCCCGACAGCCCGAAGCGGTTCCTCGAGGCGTTCGGGAATGAATTGCGTAATCTGGAATTTCCTGACATCAGGAATTTCATGGCCTGCCCGGACAACCATGACATTTCGGAAACTGCGGAGCGCCCGGAAAGCCCGGACGGCCCGGACAGACACGCGCTTCCCCCGTCGGGCCGGATGCCCCGCCGTCCGCGGCCCGTGGGCATCGCGGGAGCGGCTGGCGTCAGGGACGCGGTCAGGGGAACGCTCGCCTCGCTCGGGGGCCTGAAGATCTTCTATCTCGAGCGGTGGAACGCGAGGGCGGCGGCCTTTCTGCTCGAATCGTCCGGCCTCGCCCCCGACAGGGCCGCGCGGCTCGCGGACCGCCTCATGGAGTCCACGGGCGGCTGGGACTGCCTCATTGCCCCCGAGCTCGCCAGGCTCGCCGATCCCCCCGAAGCCGCCAGGACGGCGGACGAGCTGGATGCGGGGGGAGGCCCCCCGGCCTTCGCGCCCCCGCCTCCGGGCTTCCTGGACATGGCGGGCCTGCCAGGCCCCTTCCCCGAGTACCGCGCCCTGGACGCCCTCCTTTCGGAAACGGGAGGGAGCCCCTTTACCGAGGCCGGCCTGGCGAGGGCGCTCACGGAGCGTCACGCGACCGGGTTCGTCCAGGGGGATCATGGCGGGCACGGGGATGCTGTAGAACAGGAGAATCACGGGGTCCCGGGGGCCTCGGAAGAGCATGGAGAGCCCGTGGAACGGGCAGAGCTCGGGGGACCGGAAAATCCGGGAAAAACGAGAGATCCTGGGTACAGGCGGGCCCTGGGCGGGGATCCCGGGGGAGCGGACGGGGCGGCAACATTCCCCTGGAATTTCCGCGAGGCCTTCGAAGTCCTCCGCCGCCTCACCGTCATAGTCCCGTTCCCGGCCGAGTCATATGCATGCCTGGCCGCCGGCTCCGGCCGGGAGGCCGGCTCATACCTGGATTCCGGCTCGGGCCTGGATTCCGGCTCGGGCAGGGAGGCTTGCGCGGAGTGCCTCGCGGAAGGCGCCGGGGACGGCGCACCGCTTTTCGTGGCCGATCCCCACTACCTGGCGGCGCTGGCCGTGTCCGAAAGTGACGGGGGCAGGCCATGATCTGGAGATCCCCCGGCGGCCAGGCCTACCTGGAGCGCGTGGCAGGCGACCTGGCCCAGGGCAGAAACGCCGTCATGGTGGTCCCGAAGCCCCTCCTGGCGGGGAGGCTCATGCCCGCCCTCCAGGACGTCATGAGGCGCAGGGGGCTCTCGCCGCTTGCCAGGTGCAGGGCCGCCCCCCTCCAGTCAGGGGCCTGGCCGGATCTGGCAGGCATCATCCGGGGGGCCCTCGGCAGGGAGGCAGCGGCCGGACCGGGAGGCACCCCCGCGCAGGACCGGGGCAGGGCCGGCGGCCCGGCCGGAGCCGGAGACAGGGCCGGCGGCCCGAACGTTGGCCGGGCAGGCGACCGCGACGGCGGCAGGGCCGGAGCCGGAGACAGGGCTGGCAGCCCGGACGTCAGCCTGGCAGGTGACAGCTACGGCGGTCGGACCGGAAGCGGAGACAGGTCCGGCGGCCCGGACAAGGACAGGGCAGGAGACCGCGACGGGGGGCTCCACGCCCTGTACGACTCCTTCTTGACTGGAAGGGATGGGCTGAGGTTCCTGGGCGTGGAGGGCCTGGACGCGCTCCCGGAGGAGCTCAGGGCCGCAACGGCTATGGACGTCTCCCGCTGGGCGTCGGTCGCGAGGGAGCGGCCCGGGCCGGCGGGTAAGCCGGGCGGCCTCCGCATCGCCCTGGCTGTCGCCCCGTCCTTCGGGCAGGTGAAGTCCGACCTGTTCCTGGCGGTTCACGCCTTCTGGGCCGCCGTCACCCGCAACGACCAGGACTGGGCCTTCAACCGCCTCTACAACGAGCACCCCTCCGAGGATCCCGCCGTCTACCTCTTCCTGAAGGCCCTGTGCCTGGCCATCTGCCAGGAGGACTTCGAGCTGATGGAGAGGATAGTCGCGCGCTCCCCCGCTACCCTTCGGGACGCCTACGCGATTGTGCAGGCCCACCCCCTTCGCCGGGTCGCCGAGAGGCTCCCCCGGGCCCGCGAGGCAGCGAGCGCCCGCTCGGAGCCGCCCGCCTTCAACCACGGCCGGCCTCCCAAGAGGCCCGTGGCCCCCGAGGAGGCCGAACTGTGGTCGGAGGGCCTCATGGCAGCCGTGGGCAGCGCCGGGGCGCACCCCTCGCTCATGCGCTACGAGGAGCTTGAGCGGGCCGTGGCCTCCTCCCAGAGGGAGCTCTTCCTGCCGCTCGTGGACTACGTCCACTCGCTGGTCGTCTCCGCCGTGGAGCGCGGCCACGGGCCGGGCGTGTGGGCGGCAAACGTCCGCGAGGAGGAGGAGCGCAACGAGATCCTGACCGAGATCTCGCCCCTGGCCTTTTTCATCAAGCGCCGGATACAGCCGAAGGGCGACTTCGACCACCACGCCCGCGAGTGCGCCCTTGAGTGCGCCTTCGCCTGGAGGAGGATAAGGCATTCCACCGCCCACAACAGGATGGCCTCCATAGAGCTGATCCGGAGCGCCATATCGAACTACGAGCGTCTGCGCGCCGTCTCCCGCGGCCTGCAGGTCACCCGGATCCAGGCCCTTCCTGACTGGCTGAGGAACCCCGTCCAGGTGCCCTCCCCTTCCCAGGCCGCAGGAGCGGGTCCGGGGCAGGCTCTGGGACCGGTACCGGGATCGGTATCGGGATCGGGACCAGTTCAGGGAACGACACCAGGGTCAACGGCGGGACCTGGGCCAGTTCAGGGAATGGAAGTCAGCGAGAGGCCGGGACCTGGGCCCGTCCAGGGAACGGTGATCGGCCAGATGCCGGGACCTTGGCCAGTTCAGGGAACGGAGACCGGCCAGAGGCCGGAACATGGGCCAGGACCATCGTTCGGGCAGGGTCCGGGAGCGGCACCTGGAGGTGCCGCCGGCCAGAAGCCGGGACCAGGATCATGGGCCGGGTCAGGAACCGGTACGGGCCCTGGAGCTGAGGCACGCCAGAGGCTTGGAGCTGGGCCGGGATCATCAGCCGGGCCGAGTCCGGATGCGGGCCCTGGACCGGTGGCAGACCAGAGGCCGAGGCCGGGATCGTCCGGGCAGGGTCTGGGAACTGGACCTGGAACTGTGGCAGGCCAGAGGCATGGATCTGGGCCAGGTTCATCGGTCGGGCAGGGTCCTGGAGCTACGGCTGTCCAGAGACATGGATCTGAGCCAGGCTCATGGGCAGGGTCAGGTCCGGGTGCTGCGGCTGGCCAGAGACATGGATCTGAGCCAGGCTCATGGGCAGGGTCGGGTCCGGGTGCTGGACCTCGAACTGCCGCTGTCCAGGGACATGGATCCGGTCCAGGAACATCAGCCGGGCAGGGGCAGAGGACTGGCCAAGCGCCTGAGCCAAGGTCAGGCTCATCGTCCGGGCCGGGACCGGAGCCAGGCGGAACGTCTGGCCAGAGGCCAGGACCCGGGCCGGTCCAGGGGGCAACCGTATGGCTACGACCGCGAGCTGGCCCGAGACACGAAGCTCCGGCAGGACCGAAACCGGAAACCGGACCGGGCGGGTCAGCCCGTCCGGGTCCTGAGCCGGCCGAGCCTCCTGCGGCTCAGCCCCGCCCCCCCACGCGGAGGGGATAGATTCCCCCCTTTCTGCACCTCCGCCGAGCTTCTCGGCCTTAGCCCTGGCACTGACTCTGCCAAGACGCAGCCCCCACGGCCCCTGCCTCGAGAAAGTCCGGGGCATATACCAGGACTTAAAGGACGTCCTCAGATTTGTTTTGATTGCACGGCCCTTGCTGTGGCAAGGACCGGGTCCTAACCCCCTGAGCCCCGGTTCCGTGTCGGACGTTTTCCGCAGGAAGCAAAGATGCCCAGTTTTGACAGGAGGCAAAGGTGACCAGCTGGCTTTCGCCGGAAGAAATCGAGAGGATAGCCCGCGAAGAGAGCCAGAAGCAGGGCTTCGACCGCTGGGACCTTGCGGACGAAAGCGGTCGCACCGTCGCGCACGCGGCTGCACGGCTGGGGAAGCTGCCCCCGGGCTTCTGCCTCTGGACTCTAAGAGACAAGAGGGGCATAACCGTCGCTCACGTCTCAGCCGGACGGGGAGAGCTCCCGGCAGGCTTCTGCCTCTGGGATCTCACGGATCAGGATGGAGTGCCAGTCGCCCATCTCGTCGCGGGCCGGAGGGAGCTTCCGGCAGGCTTTTGCCTGTGGGAACTGGCGGACAGGGAGGGTAATACCGTTGCACACGTCGCCGCCGAGAACGGAGGGCTCCCAAAAGGATTCTGGCTCTGGAGCCTGCGTGACGGCAAGGGGCGCACGGTAGCACACAGGCCTGCCGGAAACGGCCATCTCCTCCCCGAAAACTTCAAGGACTGGCTGGAAAAGGATAACGGCGGGAACACGGTTTACCATGCGGCAGCACTGAGCGGGACTCTTCCTGATGGTTTCACGAACTGGGAACTCACTAACAACGAAGGAGACACGGTCGCTCACTTTGCTGCATTGAAACGTACGCTTCCCGATCACTTTGAACTGTGGAACCTCCGTGACGAATGCGGCCTAACGGTGGCACACGAGGCCGCCATGGCCGGAACCAGACTTCCCGTAGATTTCAACGGCTGGCTGGAGAGTGACAATGACGGAAACACGGTCTATCACTTTGCGGCTGAAAGCGGGACTCTCCCTGACGATTTCGACTGGTGGGAACTCTCAAACGACTGGGGCGACACGGTTGCTCATGCCGCAGCATTGAACGGCAAGCTTCCCGACAGCTTTGACAGGTGGGAACTGTCCGACAAGCTTGGCAGGACAGTTGCCCATATAGCCGCAGAAAGAGGTGACCTCCCCGAAAATTTCAATCTTTGGGAGCTGGAGGACAACTCAGGGCTTACCGCGGCACATGTCGCTGCTGTTAACAGGAATCTTCCTGAATGGTTTGACAAATGAGAACTCGCCGATTGCAAAGGAGTGAATAACATCTTTGCCGCTGCCATGAATGGATCCCTACCTGATGGCTTCGAACGGTGGAGTATCAAAGATGGAAGTGGGCGTACTGTAGCTCACGCGGCAGCCAAATCGGGAAAACTTCCCAAAAATTTTAGCATGTGGCAACTGAGGGATTCCAAAGGAAGAACTGTAGCTCATGTAGCCGCCGAAAATGGAACACTTCCCGATGACATCAATATCTGGAAGCTGAAAGACAGGCTAGGATGCACTGTCGCTCATACAGCCGCAGAGTACGGTACGCTCCCCCATAACTTCAATTGCTGGGAACTCAAAGACGAGTTAGGACGTACTGTTGCTCACATTTCCGCACAGCACGGACTCCTCCCCCATGACTTCGATCATTGGAGTCTCACAGCCAGAAGTGGCATCACAGTTGCTCATGTTGCAGCAGAGCACGGAACTTTGCCCAAGAACTTTGACAATTGGGAATTTACTGACTATGACGGACGAACTGTAGCCCACACCGCGGCTGAGCACGGAACTCTACCAAAGGACTTCGACCAATGGGAACTAACAGATGATGAAGGACGAATGGTCGCCCATACAGCAGCAGAATACGGGAGTCTTCCTGAGAAATTCGATTGTTGGAGCCTTAAGGACTGCAGGGGATGTACAGTCGCCCATGTTTTCGCAGAACACAAACCGTTGTCAAAAAACTTCGACGAGTGGGAACTCAAAGACGACAACGGCAACACGGTGGCTCACACAGCCGTTAAGAACGGAACTATACCCGAAGACTTTACGTCCTGGGAACTCACTGACAAAGATGGACAGAGTGTGGCCGATCTTGCCGAAGAGTACAGAATACTTCCTGTGGGTTTCGATATAGAAAATTTCAACGAGTCCAAGGGAAATACTGCATTCCATTCTGTTGCGAAACGCAGAAAACTTCCAAAGAGGTTTAACAGATGGGACCTTATGGATACACTTGGACTCACTGTCGCTCACATCTCCGCTAAACACGGTACACTACCGGATAACTTCAACTGGTGGGACCTTACAGACAGAAATGGACTTACAGTTGCCCACACTGCAGCAGAGCATGGAACACTGCCTGATGACTTCGTCCAATGGGACATTATAGACAGCAAAGGTCGCAGTGTTGCCCAATTTGCCGCAGAGTTAAGAAAATTGCCTGAAAGATTCGACAAGTGGAATCTCAAAGACAAATACGGATGGACAGTAGCGCATGTAGCGGCCGAGCACGGAGAACTTCCTGATGGTTTCAACGGATGGAATCTTGATGATAAATTTGGATGGACAGTAGCGCATGTAGCTGCCGAGCACGGAAAACTGCCTGGAGACTTCGAAGGATGGAATCTCAGGGACTGCTATGGATGGACTGTAGCCCACGTAGCTGCTGAGAAAGGCACGTTACCTAAAAGCTTTGCCCTATGGAAACTGAAAGACTATTGGGGACGTTCAGTAGCTCACATTGCCGCAGAACGTGGAAACATTCCAAATAATTTCTCTCTCTGGGAACTCACCGATAATAATAGACGGACAGTTGCACAAGTTGCAGTAGAAAACGGGTTTTTGCCAGATGGTTTCACATGTTGGAAACTTGCTTATAAAACTGAAAGGACGATCGCTCAAGAGGCAACAGAATACAAGCTTCTGCCAGATAGCTTCTCTTACTGGAAACTTGCAAATAAAAGAGGATGGACGATAGCACACGAAGCAGCAGAACGTGGGATCTTGCCCGATGACTTCACTCTCTGGCAAATTGCAAATAAAAAAGGATGGACAGTTGCACACGTTGCTGCAGAAAGGGGGAGCCTACCCAACGGCTTCGCTAGCTGGGAACTCGCAGATAAAAGAGGATGGACAGTTGCTCACGTTGCAGCAGAACACGGAATCCTGCCTGATGGCTTCGCTTGCTGGGAACTCGCTGATAATAGAGGAAGGACAGTTGCTCACGTTGCAGCAAAACATGGAATCCTGCCCGATGGCGTAGTAAGCTTAGAACTCGCAGACAGAATAGGATTTTCAGTTGCTCACTTTTTAGCTAAACGCGGCGAACTCCCTGAAGAATTCAACAATTGGGAACTCGCAGACAGAACAGGGCACACGATTGCACACATCGCCGCTAGGCGCAGGGAACTTCCTAGCGGATTCAGTTCATGGTTACTCCGTGATTTTACTGGATGTACGGTAGCTCATATCGCCGCTGAATATTTAATTCTACCAGACGACTTCGCCAAGTGGGAACTTACTGACATATTCGGTCTCAAGATAGCCCATGTTGCAGCAAAATATGGAAAGTTACCTAAGGGCTTCACCAATTGGGAGCTTACGGACGGAAACGGGCTCACTGTGGCCCACATCGCAGCAGAACGAGGAGAGCTACCGGACGGCTTCACCAATTGGGAGCTTACGGACAGAAACGGGCTCACCGTGGCCCACATCGCAGCAGAACGAGGAGAGCTGCCAGGCGGCTTCACCAATTGGGAGCTTACGGACGGAAACGGGCTCACCGTGGCCCACATCGCAGCAGAACGAGGAGAGCTGCCTGAAGGTTATAGCAATTGGGAACTTACGGATGGAAACGGGCTCACAGTGGCCCACATCGCAGCAGGAGTTAGGATACTTCCAAAAACCTTCGACACGTGGGACCTAACAGACGGAAATGGTCTATCTGTAGCACATGTAGCCATAAAATTAGGAAACCTGCCTGAAAATTTTGACAATTGGAAACTTTCTGACAGAAATAACCGTACTGTAGCTCACATAGCCGCAGAACTAGGCTATCTCCCCAAAGAATTCACTCTCTGGGAGCTTCAGGATTCATATGGAAAGACTGTCGCCCACGTTGCAGCAGAACACAGTTATATCCCTGAAGGTTTCACAAACTGGGAACTCGAAGACGGGGAAGGAAACACGGTCGCCCACATAGTAGCATGGCGTGGACATCTTCCAAGATGTTTCACACACTGGGCACTACGTGATGCATATGGCAAGACAGTCGCTCACGTAGCAGCTGAACGCGGTTATATCCCTGAAGGCTTCAGCAACTGGGACCTAAAAGACGGGTGTGGAAACACGGTTGCTCATATACTAGCCTGTTGCGGCCAACTTCCAAAAGATTTCACACTCTGGGACATCAGAGATTCATATGGCAAGACGGTAGCTCATGTTGCAGCAGAATGCGGCTATATCCTTGAAGGATTCAAGAACTGGCAGTACAGAGATTCTTTCGGAATATCAGTAGCTCACCATGCCGCAGAGAACTACTCACTTCCCAGCAACTTCGATTGTTGGGAGCTTGCAGACAAAGGCGGAGTGACAGTCGCCCACGTAGCGGCGAAATACGGATGTCTTCCCTGCAACTTCGATTGTTGGGAGCTTGCAGACTATGCCGGAGTGACAGTCGCCCACATTGCCGCCATGCACCGCTGTCTTCCCAGCAACTTCGATCGCTGGGAACTCGTAGACAATGTCGGAGCAACCGTAGCCCACGTAGCCGCCGAACACCACAGCCTTCCCAGAAACTTCGATCGCTGGGAACTCGTAGACAGTGACGGAGCAACCGTAGCCCACGTAGCCGCAAAAACATGGATCTTTCCACTGAACTTCAGGTTGCTATTTTACTCTGACGGTAACGGAAATACTGTAGCCCATATAGCCGCTCAGAACGGAACGTTAACTGATGGCTTCTGGAACTGGGAGAAAATGGACGGCCAAGGACGCTCGATAGCCCACATAGCAGCTGAAAATAGGAACCTCCCGCATGGCTTCAGCCGATGGGAGGTTACAGATAATCAAGGACGAACTCCGGCACATATTGCTGCCTCACTCTGGTATCTTCCTGACAATTTCGACCGTTGGGATCTTGCGGATAATAACGGAGTCACCGTAGCTCATATTGCTGCCATGCACGGGTTCCTGCCTGAAGGCCTCGGACTCTGGGAACTTTCAGACAAAAACGGACGCACGGTCGCTCACGCCGCAGCCGAGACCGTAGGGATCCATGATGGCTTTCAGAAATGGGAGCTTATGGATCGGGACGGAAATAGCGTTGCTCACATCGCAGCAGCACATGGAACGCTCCCAGACGGCTACTCGCTCTGGGAGATCACGGACAGAAACGGACGAACAGTTGCCCACATAGCCGCAGAAAACGGATTCATTCCCTGGGACTTCAATCGCTGGGAACTCACCGATGCTTCTGGCACGTCAGTCGCCCACGTGGCCGCGCTGAACGGAAATCTTCCCACCAGCTTCGAGCGTTGGGAACTCAAGGACGCCTCAGGCAGTTCCGTAGCCCACTGCGCTGCCCGGCGCGGTCAACTTCCCAAATGGTTCGACAGATGGAACCTTGCCGACACAGACGGATGGACAGTGGCAATGGTGGCTGCAAGATACGGCAACTTGCCTGAGGATTTTTCTGAGTCCGAGATGGTCTCCAGGTTCGGTTCGGAAGTCGTACGCGAGGCAAAGAGCAGGTCTTACGCGTTTAAAAGTTAGCCGGAACCTGACCGGAATCAGCCTGGCACCTCTCCATTCCTGGCCGGGTAACTCCATTTACAGACATCACATTTTCAAAGTAAAAATCTTGACATTATTTGATGGTTATGGGATATGAGCAACTAGACTTAGCTTTCATTGAAACAAATTTATTATAAAATTATCAGATGGACCAGCTTTAAATTTTTTTCTGGCATTTCTAAGTCAGTTCCATATCGCGATAACTCAAATAACTTTAAGATCATGATTTGTAACATAATTTTCAAGAGTCTGATTAGTCAAGCCATCTTCAAAAATTTTGAAGGCATCATAACATTTCATTTAGCAACTGTCATCATATCCTGACTCGCTGAGCGTGGCTTCCTTCCGAATGAAGCGTATCACTTGGAGGCAGTTGACGAATTAACTAAACTGCCGGCCACTTCATGTCCGTGCCAGGTCTTCTTTGTGAATGGCCCCTGTCGCGGAAAATGTCTGTCTCGGACAGCAACAACCTGGTCCACTTGGTTTCTTCGCAGAGTGGCATCCCTGAACTGATGACCCAGGACGCGTCAACGGAGGCAGATTGCCTGGGCCTGCAGATAGAAACAAGCTAATTTTTAAAATACACATACCTCATAATGAATGATTAAATCAATAATAATGCAATATATAGCCACCAATTAAAACATGCTGGCACTTCTAAGCCGTAAAACATCCTCCTTGAGAACT
The DNA here is from genome assembly GCA_031263525.1 of Deltaproteobacteria bacterium. Classification (GTDB taxonomy): domain Bacteria; phylum Desulfobacterota; class Desulfarculia; order Adiutricales; family Adiutricaceae; genus JAIRZX01. Next base: position 14,761 of record JAISFP010000226.1, read on the forward strand.
ATGTCCTGTTTCCATGAACCTGGCTCAGCCCTGGGTGAAGACTTGCCCCGCCTGCCCCTCAGGCGAAGCCAACTGTCGACCAGCCCGACATCCAAGGCAAAATCCCCGCCTGGGCCCCTGCCCGGCTCAGCACAGCCCGCACTGACCCTCGCCAAGTCTTATCCGTAACGGGCCATGGACAGGAAAACCTCCTCCAGGTCCTCGCGAAACTGTTCACGCCCTGACTCACACGTTCCAGTCCGACCGGAACAAATCAGGCTTCCACCGGTATAACCTCCCTCGTCCCTGTCTCCATTCCCCCCTGCTCACTTTCCAGCCGTCCAGCCACCTTCCTCCATCCGCATCACCATCCCAACCTTCCAACCGTCCTCGTAACGACTCTCTTTACAGAGCGCACATACGACCGTTCTCGCTTTCTCGTTCAGATAATTTCTTTTCGCCTAACTCTTCCATTATTCTTCGGTTTAAGCTAACATATATGCAACTGTTTCTGACAGTCCCTCCTCTCCCATCCTCCGCGACCGGCCATGCCTCTATCCTGCCGTGCCGCCTTCTGTGGCTTTTCCCTTAAGATTTGCCTGAACCCCGAAAGGAGATGGCCGCCCGGTACCGTGCCAGCCTCCAGGAGCTTCCGATGAGTTACGCCGTTCCTTCGCTTCCGGCTTCTGTCTACGTTTCCGCCTCAGCTTCTTCTTCGTTTTTGGCTTCGGACTTGGCCTCGGCCTTTCCCCTTGGAACGTCATCCCGTACACCGCGTCCAGCCAGCCGCCCGACGCTCCGCCCGTCAGTCACTCGTGCCATCGTCCTTGGTCTTGGTCTTGGCCTGGCCTTGTGCATAGGACTGGCTCTTCCGTTCATGGCCGCCGCGCCCGCCGAGGCCCAGAGCGGCTCCGGCGGCGGCACAACCCAGGCGGACCGGATACCCGGAACGGAGTGGCAGACGAACGTCTCGGAAGACGGCAGGTCGGTGGAATTCTCCGTGCTCGTTGCGGCACCTGACGGGGGTCTTCTCGCCGGCGGGACAGCCAGCTCGCCAGACAATTCCGAACTCAACTCCGGGGCCATGCGCCTGGTGAGGACGGACCCGCATGGCACCGTCCTCTGGGACAGGACAGTCGATTTCGAGGGCAGCAACGAAACCGTCGCCCACGCCGCGTTCACGTCCGACGGGGGCGTGATAGTCGCGGCGACGTCAACCCAGAACGATCCGGACGATCCGACATATTGGAGGATGAAGGACAAGGACACCCCCTTCGTCCTTAAGCTCGACGCCGCAGGCGAGACCGTCTGGTCCCAGAAATACGCGCAGGCCGGCTTCAGCGAGTCAGTCACGCTCAAGGAGACGGCTGACGGGGGATACCTGCTGGCCGGCGACATGGACCCCAACAACAACAGCGAAATGCCCAAAATCTGCTTCAGCTACTGGATCATGAAACTGGGCAGCGTGGGAGAGGCCGGGGAGCTGACATGCCTTGACGCCGTAGGCGACCTCGGCAACATCCCCGGTCTCAGCATCTTCCCCGTGGGGGACGGGTTCATGGCAATCGGAGGGTCGGGGGAGTCTAAGTTCGATGCCGTGGCCATTGCCCAGGATCTCAGCTTCGGCCCAAGACGGAAGCTGGTGACCTTCCCTTCGCGCCCGCACAGGCAGCTCAAGGGAATCTCGCCGCTCAGGGGCGGGGGGTTCGCGGGGTACGGCTGCGAGGGGGAGATGCTGTCCCGCGTCGAGGGCTGCGAGGACGGCTGGATGTTCGCCGTCGACGGCGACCTCATGACAGTCGTCATGAGTCCGGAGAGCCTCTTTCCCGGGACTTTCTTCACCGCGATAGCCGGGACCGCCGGTGGCTTCGCCCTCTCCGGCACGAGTGACAGGGGAGTTTTCGTGACGCTTACAGACCGCGCCGGAAATGTCGCACGCACGATTGGCATGGGAAACGCCGGCAGCATAGCCGTGAATGCCCTCGCGACTCTCCCGGACGGCGGCCTGGCGGCCGCCGGGTCTTTCGCTGGGGAGGGCGGCGGCGCATCGACCGCCTGGATCGTGAAGTTTTCGGCTGGGGTAGACGGAGAAGGAACAATAGCGAGTGAGTAGACGGTATTACCCGTCCAGTCAATAGTTGGAATTTCTATCAGTCCAGGGGTGGAAAGGTCGGGCAAACACCCATCACTGGGATCCACTCGCTGTGATTCGCTACTAAAATTGTTAAAGATTCCGACATTTACCTGGACGAGTAATACTTGAAAGGCTGATGGCGAGCCATATGTCTGGGCAGACGCTGAGACAGATGGCGAGCCATGTGCCTGGGCAGGTGATGAGGCCGATGGCGAGCCATATGCCTGGACAGACGCTGAGGCCGATGGCGAGCCATATGCCCGGACAGACGCTGAGGCCGATGGCGAGCCATGTGCCCGGACAGACGCTGAGGCCGATGGCGAGCCATATGCCAGGACAGACGCCGAGGCCGATGGCGAGCCATATGCCTGGACAGACGCCGAGGCTGATGGCGAGCCATATGTCAAGACTGATGCAGAGGGCTACATGTCCACGCCGGTTGACAGTCTAAGAAATTGCTTGCGAAAGTCCGGATTCGGAAACTTACCAGTGTGCCGGTAACATGACGCCATGCCTCGCGAGCCACCTTGCCTGGACCCATCGCGCGGCATGCCGGCACGCGCGCGGCTCTCTCCGGAAGCCTGAATCCGGCGGAACGTCCGGCCTGGCCTCGCGCATTCGAAAGGAAATACGCGTCGTGCCTTATGAGTTCCGCACTTAGCTGTCAGCTTCACTTCAGGTTTCAAGCCGTCATGTCGGATATCCATACAAAATCAGGTGTTCTTTCCTCCAGAAATAGGGGACACGCAACTTTATCTTGAGCCAGCCACAGACGGCGCGGATCGGGGTGCGGCTGGCAGGCTTGCTCGGCGGCTGGCCTTGAACATCGCCTGCGGCTTAAGATAACATGTAAGCCAACATGCGCGTGACTGTCCCATGGTGCCGCCTGGCTTGCGACCTGGGAAAGGAAACGGGACAGCGGGAGGAAGCATGGACCAAGAAGCGGGAGGAAACATGGAACCAGACAGGACATTCACCTGCCCCGCCTGCGGAGCCACGGTCGAGGCTGTCCCAGGGGACACGTCTTTCACCTGCCCCGTCTGCGGAGCCGCATCCGGCACCAGGCGTCCGGAATCTCCGGAGACGGAACGAGACCTCGCTTCCGAGCCCCGGAGGTCTCTCTCCGCCTGCGCCTTCACCGGCTTCCTCCTGCAATTGATCGGAATTCTCATCGTTCTCCTTCCCAACACCGGCCTCCCCCAATCGCTGGCTACCGCCGGATGGCTCATCCTTCTTCCGCTCCCTTTCATCTTGCCACTCCCCCTGGCCCTTCAGACTCGGGTACCTGCCATAGCCATGCTCCCTCTGGGCTTGGCCGCAGCGGCTCTGACGGGCCTCGCGCTTTCTGCCTTCAGCATCGCTTTCCCAGCCATGCTCTATCTCGGTCTTCCCTTTCTCTCGGCAGGGCAGACCTTTCTGCTCTCCGCCCTGTACGCGAACGTTACCGGGAAAAGCCTTGTTACCGCCAAGAGCCAGGCCATGACGATTTTCCTGGCCGCCGCGTCGATTGTCGCCCTGACCTTGTTGTCCGATCCCGGCGACGCCCTGGCCTGGATCTACGCGCCCTTCGCCTTCCTGGGGATCGTTGTGGCTGTGGCTGTCTCGGAAACCAAGGTCGTGAAGCGCTTTGGCGGCTTGATCGCCGGCTACGAGTCCTTTTTCTCTTTCTTTCTGGGGGGGACCGTGCTGTCTCCCTTCGCTCTCCGTGATTTTGTAAAATTCGTTGTCCTCAACATTCGCCATGACGTCAGCACAAAGCCAGGCCAGGGAGAGTAAGGAGGTGACGGAGACGTGGACGAAACCTGATGACAATCCAGCGGAGACCTGCAAAGCCGGATGCCGACCGGGTACTGGAGCCCGACGGCGCACGGGACCGGTGGCGAATGATGCCGACCGGACGCTGGATCGTGACAACGCACTTTACCGGATTCACAATAATTTTCTTGTTTTAGCACCTGCCTTACCGACATCCGTTCCGGAAGCCAGACATCAGCTCTCCGATTGCCGCCGTTCTGATCGCAGTCGAACAGATTTTATCCATCACGATGGATAATATCGACAAATGTTAACTTGTATCTGTTCACAGACGAAAGCGGGGACACCAGCCAGCAGGACCCAGATCATCCTCATTTCTGGTGCAGAACGGCCTTCTTCCAGGTCCAGAGTTGCCATCCTTCAGGTTCAGAACGGACTTACTCCAGGCCAGAGCGGCCTTCTTCCAGCTCCAGGACTGGCTACCTCCGTGGCCAGGGCTACCTACCCGTGAACGGATACGTTAACTTAAAGCCTTGATGGGATAATGAACGTAAAAAACTGTAAATTAATTTTCATACTTTACCAATTTAATTTAAATATTTCTATTATATTCATAACCCATACGACATATACATGTTTATTTTATATATATCTTTATATTTGATATTTATAGACACCTTTATAAATTAATTATATTGTCCCTTTACCCATCTTTTATAGTGCATTTAAATTTCAAAAGTTGTTTGCCTATGTCAATATTTAACTGATGCATACCTCTTGAGTTCATCTCTCACTTACCAATAAAGTTTAGAATTAAAATTTATGCATCTTCATATTTCGTCCTTATGCTTCATGGACAAGCAAATGCCCCTCTCCCCGGGCGTAATGCCAGGCTCCCGTGACGGAATGCCAGGCTCCCCGGACGTAATGTCCCGCTTCCTGAAGGGAGATCTCGCTCCCGGCACGGGAGGCCCCCTCCCGCAACGGAATGCCTCACGCCAGAAACGGGAGGATCCTCCAGACCGGCACGGAGACGTCGTCCTCCAGATCTATCATGGCGTTCACGAAATAGACCTTCCTGAACAGCCCCAGCTCCCTCGGGCCTATGCGACGCATTGATACCCTTCCCGACTTGAGCAGGCTCTCCCTCTTGACGCCTCGCAGGAGGCATCCGTCCGGGGTGAAAAGACCCCCGTCCCCCTCGAAGACCAGGTTCGCCATGGAAGCGTCGGTCAGGCCTCCTTCCCTCACCAGGATGAAGTCCGAGGCGCCGCAGGAGGCCTTCAGGGCGTCCAGGGCTGACCTGTCCAGGAGCTTCATGCGGTAGTCAACGCCTGGATCCGATACGAGTCTCAGCGTCTCGATGCGGGGGAAGGCGTAGGAGTGGAGCGTCACGAGCGCCCTCCCGTCCGGCCCGGGGTACCTGACCCTCGCCCGGTAGAGCCCTCCGTCCGGAGGCGGAGGCAGGACATCCTCAAGGCGGAAGCCCGGCTCCGAGCCGAAGGCCTCCCTCCAGGTACCGGCCATCCGCCCCTGATGGAGATCCACCAGGCGGTAGCGCCCGTCCTGGAGCTTCACTGTCTCCAGGAAGCGCGGCGGCCCGAGGATCCCCTCCTCCGCGGCTCCGTCTCGGGAACCCCTCACCTGGACATCCGTCACGTTTTTGGCGGACACGGCCTCAGCTCCCGCCAGGCTCCGCCGGGTGCCGGCGTGACGCGTCAGCTGTCCCGCCTCCAGGTCCCGCCCCGGCCCCGTGCCGGCCTCCTGTCCTGGCTCCCTCGCCCTCCGATGCCCAGGCCCCAGTTCCGGTCCCGATCCTGTCACCTGTCCTGGCTCCCTCGACCTCCGATGCCCAGGCCCCAGTTCCGGTCCCGATCCTGTCACCTGTCCTGGCTCCCTCGACCTCCGATGCCCAGGCCCCAGTTCCGGGCGCGATCCTGTCACCTGTCCTGGCTCCCGAGCCTTCTGATGCCCAGGCACCAGTTCCGGGCCCGGTCCCGTCTCCTGTCCTGGCTCCCGAGCCCTCTCCGGCCAAGGTGCCTGTGCCGACCCCGGCACCAGTTCCGGCCCCGTATCCGTCTCCTGTCCTGGCTCCCGAGCCCTCTCCGGCCCAGGAGCCTGTGCCGGCCCCGGCACCTGTTCCGGCGCAGGACCCGTCTCCTGTCCGGGGTCCCGCGCCGTCTCCGGCCCAGGCACCTGTGCCGGCCCCGGCCCCCTCCCCAGTCCCGAAGACAGCCCGGCCGCCGTTTCCTCCGGACGCCGCCAGCCCCGCCTCCGGGGCCCGGAAATCCGCCAGCCTGCATCCGGCCCCGCTCGCCTCGGACGAGCGGGCGTCCGGGAGCGGCAGGCATATCTTCTCGAGCACCTCGCGGTACTCGTCGCGGGGCCTGCTCATGGCGGTTATGCCGCCCCCGCTCCTGAAGAAGAGCCTGCCGCCCTCCTCCTCCACGAACCTTATGAGCACGCCCGTGTCGAGGGATTTCCCGTCGAAGAGCCCGAAGACCCCGGTGTAGTAGCCCCTGGGGACGCCCTCAGCCTCGCGGATGATGCGCAGGGTGGACTCCTTGGGGGCCCCGGAGCAGGAACCCGCGGGGGTGAGCCCGAGCATGATCTCCCCCACGCGGCCCTCCCAGCCCCGGGGGAGCCTGCCGGCCACCTCGGAGCTCACCTGGAGGATCTCGCGCTCACGTGCCCTTATGCGGTCCACGTACCTCCAGCGCCTGACATGCACCTCCCTGGCGAAGATGCTCAGGTCGTTCCGCAGGAGATCCACCACGGTGGCGTGCTCAGCGGCCTCCTTGGGGTCCGCCAGGATCCTCGCCTCGGCGTCCGGGACGGAGGCGTCTATGGTTCCCTTCATGGGGAAGGTGGAGATGACCCCGTCCTCTATCCGCACGAAGATCTCCGGCGAGAAGCACGTGAAGCGTCCCGGCACGAAGAGCCGGTACATGGCCCCCGCCCGGCGGTAGATGCCCGCCAGGTCCAGCCCGCAGGTCACCGGCGTCCTGGCGGTGAGGTTCACCAGGTACGAGTCCCCGCGGAGGAGGCCCCTGCGAACGACACCGAAGCCCCGTGAGTACTCCTCGTAGCTCATGGGCTCCGGAACGAGCGTCTCGGGGTCTGCCAGTAAAGGGCAGGCCGGCTCCGCTCCAGCCGGCACGAGGCCGCTCCACGCCGGGACGGCCGGCACTGGGCCGGGCCCCACAGGCACGCTCGGCACCGGATCGGGCCGCGCTGGGACGCTCGGCACTGTGCCGTGCCGCACGGGCCCGGACGCGCCAGCGACGCGCCCGTCCCGCTCGACCTGACCGGACGCCTCCCGGCTCACTGCGGGCCGGCCGGGGACGGGCGCACTGAACGTCTCATCGGGCAGGCCGTTTCCACGGCCCCTCACGGAAAAGAAGAGTTCCCGCGACGAGAAGGGGTCCGGCACCAGGAGCGCCTCGGTCTTCTCGAAGTCCATGGCGAACACGAAGGGGCGGCCGGCGGCCCCCAGGCGGTCCATCTCGGCCGCGGCGGACAGTGGATCCGTCCTAGGCATCGGGCACCTCCCCGTAAATGAAGTTGCGGAGTATCTCGGGACCGAGCGGGGTCAGCACGGACTCCGGGTGGAACTGCACCCCGTGGACGTCCTTGGTCCTGTGGCTCACGCCCATGACGCGCCCGCCCTCGTCGCGGGCGGTCACCCTGAGCGCGGCGGGGAGGCCCTCCTCGTCCACCAGCCAGGAGTGGTACCGCCCGGCGTCTATGACCTCCGGAAGGCCCAGGAATATCCTGGCGGCGTCCCGGTCGAGGCCGACCCTGGAGCTTATGCCGTGAAAGACCCGCTTCAGGTTCACGAGCCTCGCGCCGAACCACTGGGCCAGGGCCTGGTGGCCCAGGCACACCCCGAGAACGGGGGTGGCTCCGGCGCACCTGGCTATGATCCCCATGAGGTTCTCGGTCTCCGCGGGAACGCCCGGGCCGGGCGAAAGGATCACCCTCCCGTAGCCGGGTCCCTCCTCGGGATCGACCAGATCGTGCCGCCTCACTTCCAGCTCGTCTCCGGGCCGGAGCATGGCGTCCACCGCGTGGGCCAGGTTGTAGGTGAAGGAGTCCCGGCAGTCGAAAAGGAGGATCCTCATGGCCGGACCTCCCTGAGACCGCACGGGGCCATGGGGGCCGCGGTCGCAGCCGGGACGCCGGGCCAGGACAGGGGGAAGCCGGCCAGGAAGGCGGACGAGGGCCATGCCTGGGCCTCGGGTCCCAGCAGGGGGGAGCCGGCCAGGAAGGCGGGCGCGGACCGTGCCGGGGCCTCGGGGCGCCACAGGGGGGAGCCGGCTCGGAAGGCGGGCATGCCCCCTGCCCGGGCCGCTGGTCCGGACAGGGGAGAGCCGGCCAGGCCGCCGTGCATGGTGCCGGACGGCACAGCGCTCCCGGGCACCGGACGGATCAGTCCCCTGCCCCGGCATCCGCCGGGGGCATCGGGCTTCAGGCTGTCGGCAGGAAAGGGGGGATCGGCAAAGGGGCTCACGGCTGGCACCTCCGGGTAGCATTTAAAATGCCCCCGAGCCAGACGCGAGGTTCTGACGCCGCGGAAAGCGGGTTTAGCGAGGGCCGGAGCCGTCCCCTGGGGGGCCGGCTTCTGGCGTTATGTGGGGACGGGGATCCCGGGGGACCCTCGTGTGAATAAAAATTAGCACAGGACGGGACTTTATGGCAAGAGGTTCCTGTCTCACCTCCAAGGGCAGGGACATCCTTCTCCCGCCCCCCGGGCAGAGGCATCCCCTCCATGCCTCCAGGCTGATCCTCTCGCTCCTGGCCCCCAGAGAGCCGCCTCCTGTTCCGGCCCCCCCCCCCCACCAGGGAGTTGCCTCCTTCTCCGGTCCCCCTTGAAGGTGATCCTGATCCAGGCCCATTTGAAGGCGCTCTTGAGCCGAGCACCCTTGAAGGTGAGCCTGATCCTACCCCCTGAGAGGAACTCCTCACCCGGCCCCGCTGCTCACATGGCCAGCTCAGCACATGGCTGGAGCCGGCCTTTCTGCCCGTGAAATAGCCTTTACACCGGCAAATATTGCGGTTATTGTTCAAGAGTGTCTTCCGCAACTGGAAGCGCCCAGGCTCAACCGGCACCTGACGCCGGGGCAAGGTGGACCAATGCGCCACGAGTTCGTACCGAAGAAGATCTGCCCCAAGGCCATCGCCTTCGACATAGAGGACGGCATCCTATCCAACGTCTCGTTCGACGGCGGATGCAACGGCAACCTGAAGGGCATCGGCCGCCTGACCGAAGGCCGGGACGCCCTTGAAGTGGCTGGGATCCTCTCCGGGCTCACCTGCGGCAAGAAGGACGTCTCCTGCCCCTCCGAGCTCTCCAGGGCCATCTACAAGGCCATGGGGAAGCGCCCGCCCAGGAAGCCCACCAGCTCCGGGGACTCAGCGGACGTCCGGGCCCCCGGAAGCAAGGACGCGAAGGCCGGAAACTCCGGCGACCCCGCAGGGGCCTCCCCCGCCGAGAGCGCTCCCGGGGCCAGGCCGAAGGACGGCAAAGCCGCTGGGTCCTCCCGCCAGGCCAAGCCGAAGGACGGCAAGGATGCCGGGTCAGCCCCCCAGGCCAAGCCGAAGGGAGGCAAGGCCGCAGGGGCCGCCCGCCAGGCCAAACCGTAGGGAGGCGAGGAAGGCGGAACCGCTCTCCAGGTCAAACCTGAGAGCGGCGAGGCTATAGGGGCCGCCCGCCAGGCCAAGCCTCAGGGCGGCAAGGCTGCAGGGGCCGCCCGCCAGGCCAACCCTTAGGGCGGCGGGGACGGCGGTTCCTCTCTTCCTGCCAAGCCCAGGACCGCCTGGACTGGGGCCTCCGGAAATGCCGGCTCCGGCAAGGCCGCCCGCAAGTCCCCGAGCCATGATCCGGCCCCTCTTCGCACGTGCTCTGAAGCGCCCGGTCCCGCACCTGCCTCCTCCGCGTGACAGACCGCCCGCGAAGCACCGCCCGCAGGCGCTCCCGCGCCCCGGCCCACAGCCACAGCTTGAGCGGGAGATCCCATGCCGCTGACCCCAGACCTCGCGACCTGCCATTCCGACTTCTGGACTCCCCTGGGCACCGTCCGGGCCTTCTCCGACGGGGAGGCCGTAACGGCCCTCCTCTTCCGGGATCGCGTCAGGAGGGGCGGGAACCCGGGATGGCCCTCGTCCGCAACGCCTCGCCTCCCGCTGTTCCTCGAGCTGGGGGCATGGCTCGACACCTACTTCGGGGGACGCGACCCGGGCCCGCCCCCGGCCCTGCGTTGTCCCGGCACTCCGTTCCAGATGGCCGTGTGGGACGAGGTGTCGGCTATCCCGTGGGGGAGCTGGTCTAGCTATTCCGCCATCACCTTGGCGGTCGCCCTGAAGAGAGGAGCGGGGCCGTCCAACCCCAGGGCCGTGGGCCGCGCCGTCGGCGCCAACCAGACGGCCATACTGGTCCCGTGCCACCGGGTCATCGGGAAGGGCGGGACGCTGGGAGGCTTCGGTTACGAGCCGGAACTCAAGGCAGCGCTGCTCGAGCTCGAGGGAATCACCGGCGTCAGCCCCTAGCGGACTGAACACTTGACGCCGCACCGCGTCCCCCGACGGCGTCCGGGCACCGCAACCTGGCTGCCCCATGCCGCCGGACAGGTTGCCTCGACCCTCCGGAACGGAAGAGCAGAGGTGAACTTGAAAGTAGACTATAATCAAAGGCACGAGACATCTAGATATCCTCGGCTACCGAGGAGATAGGAACTGTGGCAAAAATCCTACTGCCCCTTTATTACACTGCAGCCATATCTTTTATCAATAACTTGTATCGGAACTAAAATCTTTTATCATTATAAGAATTTTAATATAAATTATTTTTGCTATATGGAATGCTTTAGTCTCTTATGGAGAAAAAATGTATATGTCTGAAAAAAAAGAAATAATTACAGTTATTACGCTTCCGGATATATATTATAAAATTTTGAAATCTTCTCCTACATTATGGGAGCGAATAAGGGCAATGAGATACCAGACATGGGTTTCGCACGGATTTTTCACCCCTGGACCGATAGCCGAAATTTTAACATTTAACCGAATTGGTAATAATTGTTTTGGACATCATTTAAAAATGATTAGACATCATTTAAAAAATAAAATTTAGTCCGATCATCCCCTCATGTGCAGTGCTACTGTTTCCGCGCAACAGGGAATATTCAAGCCGTAGCTCCGTATTGGCTCCCAGTCCTATACCGAAATTAAGACCGAGCCCGAGACTGTTTTCGTCCAGTCCGTCTACGGGCGCGTTGAAGCGGTTGGTTTCAGGGTCCAGCGCGAAGGAAGCGACCGGTGCTTTCTTCGTGTCGCCGCTAAATCCTGACCAGTAAACCTTGACCCCAATACTGCCGCGTTCCGTTGCCCACACGCCTTCCATCCCTGTCTGGAGCCGGCTGATGTGATTGCGTGAATCATCATACCTCAGGGCGTAAACATCCGGTCGCTCGGAGTAAGAATCTCTGTTCAAGGTGAAATAGTGCCAGTCCACAAAGGGACGCACCATGAAGTTTTCTAAAATCTCGAAGCGTCTCCCTAGACTGGCGCCTACGCTTATGGTTTTGGCGTTGTAGCTGTTGTGATACCTGTCTCCGTCAACCGCGCGAGTCTGACTGAAACGCATGCCGCCAAGCGTGCCGACGAATCCCAGTTCCAGACCCCGGGGCAGGAACAGGCCGCCGTAAAAAATGCCGGTTGCCCCCCAGCCGTCAATATCAGCATCGCTGCTTTCATAACGCGGAAAGTCGAGGGACAGCGCCAGCCCCAGATACAGGTTTTCCGCGACATAACGATCCAGGCCAAAAGTGACGCCGGCTCCGAAAATGGCATAGTCCCTGCCGCCTCTGTGTTTAAGAAACCCATAGGCAGGGACGATCCATATGCCGTTCCTGTTCGATGCTACTTCCAGTCCGCCGTCGCACGGAGAAAGCCAACGTGCGTACGACAAGCCCGGACGAGCGTTTCCGCAATCAGGAACCTGGCTGTGCCCCGAGCTCCCGGCAGAAGGCGGCCATCGCGACCAAAAGGTTTTCGTGTCGGCAAAAGGAGCGCCCAGAAGCGAGGAGTGCGGGCCGTGCGCAGCCGCGTCAGAAAATCGGTTGACCATTCTGGAACTGACGGCATTCAGGCCGGGCTGGCGCATGATTATCGCCAGAGGTGCGTCAAGAGCGTCCGTGCCGCCGCGCTGATGGTTGAAAGAAGCCTGTGTGGTGTTGACCATGACGGAATTCCGGTTCGCGTCCCAGTAGAGTCCGTTCCAGGCGTAGTCGAACGCTCCCACGGCGAAGGTGCCGGACGACTGCTGCAGAAGCGACGGCGTGACAGGAGCGAACTCCGTGAATTTCAGCACGGGACTGCCGCCTACAGCGAGCTGACGACCGTAGCTGAAGGCTGACGGCGCAAAGCCGATTTCCGAAAGCGGCGCGAGGTCAACATACTCGCTGGCAGCAATCTCGGCGGGTCTGCCGCCCAAGAATTCTGTAAGCATCTGGGTGCCGGTCGCCATGGAAAATGAGCGGACACGCATGCTTCCGGCATAATCGAGGATGCCTCCCGCAAGGGAAACGTTCAGGCTCGAAGGACTTAGAATATCGCCCCGATAACGCAGAACGAACGCGGAGTCGCTGGAAGAGGCAATGGCTGTCCCGTCGCTGTCCGTCAGCATTCCGAAGGTCAGATCCGTCATGTAATCCAGCGGATCGCCGGGGAGGCTGAAGTTTTTTGGGTCCCAACGGGAGATGATGTCGCCGTAAATGAACGCGCCGTTCATGATGTTGACTGATTTAACATGTGCGCCCGGACCTATGTACAGGGCGATGGGCCTGCCCCCGTAATCGACGAATTCGCCGGAAAGATACCGGCCGTCTGTGGCGGAAGGCCCGCCTAACAGAGCCCCGCTCAGATCGAAACTTTCAACCAGAGGTCCGCCGATGTCAGTCTTTACCGGTTCCGGAGAGTTCCTGCCTACCTCTTTTCCTTCTGGGTCGTAAATGACTTCGGCCTTCGGGTTGCCATAATATATTCCGTATGAATGAAGAGCTTCATCAATGAAGGGAGCTCCGAAATCAAACCTCGCTCCGATGCCGAGAGGGCCAGCCGCTTCGACAACGCCCCGGCTGACGATCTTGTGCTCCGAACCGAAAGACACCAGCAGCCCGGTACCCCGGGCTCCGTTGGCGGTAACCAGCGCATTCTCGGGAATGATCACCCTGTTGCCGAATCCGTCCACGCGAATGCCCGCCCCGCCTGCACCGTCGGCCAGCAGATCCGAGCTCTGGGTGATGGTGTAGTTGCTGCCATAGACATGCAGGCCCACGCCGAAAAGGCTGTTGTTGGGAGTTCCTTCGGCGTATCCCAGCCAGTAGCCGGAGGGATCGGACCCCATGCTTGTAAAAAAACCCCGTGTATTGTTTACGATTTTTAGCGTTGCCGTGTCGTCATACAATGATGTGCCGAAAAAATTTCGAAGATCTATGGCATACCCTATGTCCACCAGAGCCGCCATCTCCACCTCCATGAACATTGAGTAATTGGTGATTTGTCCATGTGTCATCAGTCCGTTTCTCACTCCGAAATGGCTGTCTTCCTCCCTGCTTGAATGGGCCATAGGCACGGGTCCGCCGAAAACCTGCTCTGTTGTGGCTCCGATAAAATTCAAATCGCCCGGTTCGCCTTTCAGTAAATTTTTGAACTCCGTATCATTTATAGCAAAGCCAAGGGAATGACCAATCTCGTGAATCATAGTGGGGGAAAGTGTTGACGGGGTTTCAGGCAAGTTGGAATTGGCCTGGGTGTCCCAGGAATAGTCGGTTATGTACATAACGCTGTGATATCCAGTCAAAGGATCGTGGGGCAGGCCAGACGGGGTCAGGGGGCTGCCTTTGCCGGAGATGGAACTCAATAGGGTTCCTACGGAGGAATCGTCGGGGTTTGAGAAATAAAACGCCTCAGCATTGAAGGACGTTTCGGGATGAACTCCTACCCGCAACACTGCGACGTTGGCCGGAGCCCCTCGGGGCTTGAGAATGTCGACCCAGTAGGCCGCGCCCCTGACAATGTCTTCACGAACCGGGGGAGAAAAATCATTGGCTGAGACAAAAAGAACTATGTTGCCATCTCCGTCGTCCGCGAATGCGTAGGGGAGTCCCCGACCGAAAAAATCCAACCGGAATACTGCGCTGCCGTCACGATTGGGAATGTAAACGCTCTCAGGCAAACTGGCGCCTTGAGCGTTCCCCGAGGGAAACAACAAGAAAAGAAGGTAGCATATGCCGAAAAGGCGAAGAAGATATGGCATGTTTAACCGCCTGAAAACTGCGAGCAGAGCAATTGATCGATAATAACAGTTGACGAACTGATTTATATGCTTAGCTCCTTGACCTTAAGTTTGTCACCTGAGAAATCAGGTTGCAGGTTCCCGCTGGCGAGTCAGTTCGGACATGTCCGGCATCCTCACAGGAGAATCATGTCCGACATCCTCATAGGAGCATCGCGGTGGCGGACTCTCGTAGACCTGACAAGATACGTTACTTTCATTATACAGCAAAACCGTATTCCTTTTAAAGAGCGATTATGACGGATTATTACCCAGACGGATAAATGTCAGCTAAAATGCGAATTTGCTCATTTCCTACCAAAAGCTGAAGGCTAAGAGCTTAACCTATTTTCAGCACTGATATATAGTTAATATTAATACAAATCAATGCCGTATTTGTTATTTCTATTCAGGCAAATTTATATTACTGCAACACTTAGCCATGCTCACTTTTAGTTCCCAGTGCAATACTTCGCTGACATTTATCCGTCCGGGTATTACCCGTTTAATCAAATGTCGGAATTTGGCTATCTGTCCAGGGGTGGAAATGTCGGTCTAACATCCAGTCCTGGTATCTTCTCACAATGATTCAAACTACCATATGTAAGAACATTCCGACATTTAATTCAACGGGTAATATTACGCTTCCGGATAAATATTAGAAAATGTTAAAATCTTTTCCCACATTATGGGAGAGAGTCATGGCAAAGAGATGCCAGGTCTGGGGTCTTGCACTGATTTCTTGCCCATGGAACGATAGCCGAAATTATTACATTTAACCGGACTCGTAATAATAACGTCAGGCTGAGTCGGAGTCGGGTAGGCCTACTGCCTTGGACGTGGACAGTCACAGGGGAGCCCGGGACGGCAACGGATAACTCCTCGTTCGCGATCCGGGCGGTACTTTTAAGGGTGTTCTTCGCACATCTCGATCAGCTTTCCTGTGAAAAGGCACCTGCGATGTTTTTCCCCGATATCTGAATGTTGCCCTTATGGCTTACGAATCAGTCTGATTTCACGTACGCGGTAGCCATCGCCTTAAATGCCTCCGCCACCCCCTCCCCCAGCATCCGGCTCTCCCTCTCCCCCAGCATCCGGCTGTCCACCTCCCCCAGCATCCGGCTCTCCACCTCCCTCACACCCACTTAGACCATGACGTCATGCCTCCCCTGCCGTTCCAGCATCCCATCCCCGGCTTCAATGCCACCCACTTTCGTCAGTTGCCGAATCGATCACCCCTCCATTTATGACTGCAGGTGTAATAAAGGGGCAGTAGGATTTTTACCACAGTTCCTATCTTCTCGGTCGCCGAGGACATCTAGATGTCTCGTGCCTTTGATCATAGTCTACTTTCAAGTTCACCTCTGCTCTTTTGCATCTTCTAGAATATGGCGGAGTTCAGTTCGAATAGGTGAAGATTATTTGGCGGAGCTTGCCATGGGGATGGGCAGGGCCGAAGGTGGCGAGCGCACGGGGCCCTCTCAACAGCCCGGAGAGCCAGGTACCGGGGAAAGGCGGTTCAACCCAAGCCCGCAAAGAGATTCACGGGAAGTTCCTGTCATTGACAGAGCATGCCGGGTGCCCGAGGGTGCCGGCATGGCCAGGGGAGAGGGGGCCCGTATCGACCGGCGACGCCCCTTACGCTGACGGACGGGGAAAGACGTGCCATGTCCAACTCGGGTTGACATTTCTGCCGTTTATGTCTATCTTTACTCATAGAGGCTCAAAAACACCCCAGGAGGTGGCTTTCACGAGTAAGTCGGGTAAAATCGCACCTGCCGAGCGCCGCAAGGCACGTACGGAGAGCCAGAAGCGGAAGGACGCGGCTCTGCTGGAGAAATCGGAGCTGGCCGACCTGCGCTCTGAGGTCTATGACCCCGTTTCCACGGACGAGGTTCTCGATACCTACAAGGACAAGGGGAAGTTTGGCCGCCCGCCCCTTGACCAGGCCATGATGGCCACGATCTTGGTCCTGACGGTCATCGCTCGGACTACCTGCAGCGGGATTCTCATGATGATAGCGGTCAACGACTTCATCAAGAGGCTTCTCGGCATCGCCCCCTACGGCGACAACAACTCCCCGTGCAAGAAGACCCTGCACAATTTCATTAACAGGGTAAAAGAATTCAACCTCGTCGACAAGATCTACAGCTCGGTCACGGCGGCGTACATAAAAAAGTACATCCACGGAAAGGTCGCGCTCAGGGCGACGGCACGTTCCTGCACTCCTTGATGAAGGACATGATGCGCTTCGAGCTCATGTTCACGGTCATCAGGCGGTTCCTGTTGCGCTGAAGAAGGGCAAGTACCCCGTCTACCAGGCGCTCGTCAACGAGAACCCCGATATCCTCAGGAGGTACGGCATGGAGAAGGAGGGAAAGTGCTGCTTCTCCATGGCCACGAAGCGGAAGAGGGCCGGCTTCATCCTCAAGATGATCCAGGACATGCTCTACCTGCTCGCCATAACCAAGGGCAACGCCTTCAGCGGGCAGCTTGCCGGCCAGGATGACGATGGCCCGCGTCCTGAACGACCAGTGCGACGTCGACACGAAGAGCGTGGAGCAGGTCCACTACGTGAAGATCCCCAAGGCCCGGCTGAAGGACGACAAGGAGGTGCTCCCCACCGCCCTGCAGAGCCCCTCGGACCCGGACGCGGCCTGGTAGGGGCGCAAGAAGGCCGCCGGCTTCACCGGGGCCCTCGTCGAGGCCGTGGCGCTGACCCTCGGGGAGTGCGGGGTCCCGCAGCCCAGGATCATCCTGGGGGGATGGCCCTGCCGGCGAACTTCCACGACTCCGTGTTCTTCGAGTGGATGTTGGAGACGTCCCTGGCCTGGGGCCTCGACATAGCCGGCCTTCTGCTCGACGCGGCCTTCGGGAGCCAGGAGAACTACGAGCTCGCCAAGAGCGTCGGTCTCGAGCTGTACTCGCCGGTGAACGCCAACACCCCCACCGACGAGGTCAAGGAGGGCAGGACCTGCAAGCTCCCCCTGGACCCGTTCGAGAGGGATTCCAGCGGGGCGGTCACGGCCTGCCTCCTCGGCGCCCAGGCCACGACGACGTCCGAGCAGACCCCGAAGGGCCTCAGGTTCATTTCCGAGTTCGACCTCTGCACCTGCCAGAAATGCCCCGCGAGCGGCGGTGGCCAATGATCTCCATGAAGGTTCCGGAAGGGTCCGCGACACGGTAGGCCCTGACGACGTTCCCGTCAGGCATCTCGACCCGGTCGGCCATCCGGAAGTTGAAATTCTCCCGCAATCCGCTGTGGGTGGCCACGTACAGGATGCCCCTCGACTCAAGGAGCTTCCGTTTCGCCTCGGTGAAGATCCCGGTGTCCATCATGACGGTGTCTCCAGCCCTGACGCCGATGGCATCGAGCATGTCCGAAAGCAATGTCACCAACTTAAGGAATCGTCTTATGAGGCAACCATTAACAGAGAATGCTTGGGAAACCATTAGTAAAATTTACCTAGGCCACTGGGCTGACTTGGAAGCCATCCTTGTGAAGGGATACTCTGATCACCCTTGTGATACGCTGGTCGGAGGCAGTCCAACCGTGAGGGAAGGGGCTCTACGAAAGAGACGAATCGCCCTTTTGAACAGAGATGTCTAACAACTATTCAAAGCATATCATAACCCAATTCTGCCATATATATCGGATTTAAATGCGATTTATTCCTTGAGTTTGTGACATTGTGTCCGAAAGGATGGAGAGCTCCGAGACGTTGCCCGGCAGGAAATGCACGATCTCGATGAAGCCGTCCTCGTTGATGGCGATAGCGATGCTCAGGAGCTTGCAGTCGAACCTCTTGGCCTTGCTGTGGCCCCTGGCGGCCACCGAGTTGCGATTGGCCTGACCCTCGTAATGCACGTTGGTGCAGTCGATCCTGAATATTCTCCCCGTCCCCTTCTGTTCGCCGCCCGCCTCCCGGACGGAGGGCGAAAAGTCTGCCCTGAGCTGCTCGTCGAGCGACTCATTGGAGGCGATTAGGGCGTCGGACGCCCTGCGGAGCGACATCTCGCTGATATCCTTGAAGTCTATGCCCATGAGCAGGCCCAGGCAGCTGTCGGATATGAGTCACCTGCGGCTCGCGCTGTAGCGTGTCAGCCCGCAATCCTCACTACGATTGCACCAATGTTCATCTTCGCATACCATGGATTGGCTCCGGCCTTGACCATCATGACTTCCAAGCCAATTTCTCTTGAAGCGTCCAGAATCAGCTTCTCCGGACCGAACGACTTCCCGGCGAGGATGTGGATGTCTCCCGCCCTGAGCGGCGTGTCTGCCGGGCTCGGCGGCATCTTCAGCACCGTTATCGCTGCCACCTGCGGTGTCCTCTTCGCCGCCATCCTTGGTTTCACCCTCGGCACCGACATCAGTTGAATCTCCGGCTTCATCCTCAGCAGAATCCTCCCCAGCATTTCCGGTGCCGTCCTCCGCAGAATCCTCGTCAGCATCTTCAGCGCCGTCCCCGACATCATTATCATCGGGAACATATTCAGGGGCCGCCCTGGCTCGCTCGGCGCGAAGCCGTGGACCCTATCTGTTCCGATCTGCATCCTCACGTCCATTGCGATCGCGTCGATCATGGCGGCTTTGCTGGCGTCCATCGTCGGGAACAGCCTGGAGCAGGATTTCCCCTCCTTAACCGTGTGGATGAAGTGTGTACAAAGCTCCTTGGGCAGGGAGAAGCTCTCTCTGAGGAAGGGGATTGTTATCTCCTCCTGACCTGGTCCAGGATAGAGATCGCCCACAATTGAGGAGCCGGAGACGTCTTCCGTGATTCCGGGAGCGACCAGGTGGACGTATGCGACGACTTAGATACGCATTCGTCCGTTATATCAGAGACATTGTCCATTGTTAACGGATCACCGGGGGTTGTTCATCTCGTCGAGAAACCTGGCCAGCCTGGCCGCCATGGCCTGGGCAAGCCTGCACCTGCGACATGGGCAAGCTGACGTTTAGCCTGTCCAATCTTCACCAGTGACAGCGTATCCGTTCACAGAGGTCAGGGTTGTTAAGCCGGTCCTACCCTCTGCACAGACAACAAACGCTCTATTCCACAAGCACCTCAGCCCTCCTGGGCCTTCTGTCCTCCGAGCCTTTCAGTCCCATCAGGTCTCCAGTGTATCAGTTGTCCTGCCCCAAAGTGCCTCCAGCCTCCCAGTCACCCCCCCTTAACGGGTGCAGACCTGCCGAACCTGAAGAACGTCCTCGGAGAGCTCTGACCATCCTATAGAAAATAGACATCTTAACTACAGCATAAGCTGGTTGGTGGTGATCTTAAGAGCAAGACACCCAATATGGTCTCGTCAAGTGTTAAACTTTGGCCGGGAGATCACACGAAAGCCTGGACAGACGTCGTCGCGCAGAAGCTTGAGCCAGTCAAGTACAAAATTTTAGTCTGAGACACCAGCATCGCTGTCCTGGAACACGACGCGCAAAAATGCAGTCCTGGAACACTGCTTATAACCGAGGGCCAGGCGCAAAACCCGAAAACACTATCCAGGCGCAAAACGCGAAAACACTGTCCAGGCACAAAATGCGAAAGCGAGGCCCTGCCGCGTAGCGCACGGCGCGAAAGCTCTGTCCGGGCCCGCTCCGTTACAGCACGTTACGGGAACACGGCGCCAATGTCCTTTTGCCAAAATTTATCGCGGCCTTTGCCAGCATCACAAAATGCCACAGCACATGCCTTCGCTTATCCGACTTGCAGAAATTTTTGGACATTCAGAATGTACTGCAGCGTAAAAATATGACCGAATTTACGAGAACATAACGTTTACGATCGGAAGCCGCTTTCGGTCTTCGGAGTTTGACTTTCGATAATTTCCACACTGTCCGAAAATAACGAAAGCGATTTTTCGCGGTACGATCCAAATGTACGTTGTTCCTTCGAAAAGTTTCGGTACCCAAACTATTTACATTCCCTCCAGAGAGAGCTAGCATTCAGGCACGGCGCAAGGAGGCCGTCCCCGTGAAGCCCAAGATGAATCCCTGCTCCGCCGCCATCATGGAGATCCTCAGAGCATGGTCCGCGCCCGGCGCGCAGGACAGGGAGCTGGCCCTCCGGGCCGGTATAGTCCTCATGTCTCAGGAGGGGCACTCGGCACCCGCGATAGCCCGGGCATGGCGCACGTCGGCGTCCGTGGCCTTGAAATGGCGGAGGCGCTTCGCCGCAAAAGGGCTCCGGGGCCTCCGCCGCCCGGACGGCCTCCCGGAGTGCCCGGAGCTGCGCCGTGACGTCATCAGGGAGATGACGCTCGCGTGCCTCGGCGGGCCCGCGCCCGCGGGACAGCACGGCTGGTCCGTCCCCGCAGTCAGCCGCGCGCTGGGATTCCCCAAGGCCGCGGTCCGCGAGATCATGGACGGCGAGAAGCTCCTGAAGAGGCGTGAGCAGAAGATCCTCGGGAGGACAGAGGCCGCCCGCTCCCGCCCCGAGGCGGATCTGGCTGAGCTCGAGCTGTGGGCCGGTGGCGGCGCGCCGGACGGCAGCTCCGCCAGCCGCGCCGCGGCCGTCCTCATGGTCGTGGACGGGCGCCGGATCGCCGAGGCGGCCAGGAAGTGCGGGAGGGAATGGAACACGGTCTGCCGCTGGATCGACCGGTTCGCGGCGGCCGGAGCCGCGGGGCTGAGGAGACCCCGCCTGCCCGGGCTCCCCCCCGTGGACGCCGCCGAGCTCCTCGCCCGAGCCGGGAGAGCGAGGGAGAAGAGCATGGCCGTTCTCGCGGAGAGGAAGGACGCCCTCGCCAGGCTCCTCGCGACCAGCCCGCCAGCGGGGCGCACCTGCTGGCGAGCCGCGTCCGCCGCCCGGGCTCTCGGCATCTCTCGGCACGAGGCGATCGAGATCTCCTCCCTCTGCGGCCAGCCGCTCGAGGCGCACCCGCCGGAGCTGGAGGCCAGGCTCGACGAGGAGGACTCGCTCGCCATCCTCCTCGCCACCCCGCCGCCAAAGGGCCGTTTCGACTGGACCTACGGGTCTGCGGCGCGGGCTCTCGGGGTCTCCACCAGAAAGGTCGTCACGGTGGCCATGCGCTCCGGCCTGAGGCCGATGACGAGGACGGAGGAGAAGAGGGCCAGGAGCGAGGCCCGGCACGAGGCGAGGCACACGATGGAGGCGGAAGCGCTCGCCAGCCTCCTCGCGACCCCCCCGCCCCGGGGCAAGTCGGCCTGGCGCCCCGGCACCGCCGCCCGGGCTCTCGGGCTCTACTCGGCCAAGGTGATCGCCCTGGCCGGTGAGATGGGGATCACCCTGGCTTCCGCCCCCTCCCCCGTGAAGGACGGGCAGAAGCCCCCGAAGCTCTAGAAGGCACCCTCCCCCCGAAATCGGGAAGAGCTTGCCGCTCCGGAAGTTCGGAGGTGACCGGAACGCCGTGACGGCCGCCTCCTGCCCCGGCCGGAAACTCACGGGGGGACACGAGGCCTGCATCGGTCCTTCGCGGAAGCTCCCCGCCAGGCAGGCCCCGGGGCGCGACTGGAGGCCGGTCACCCCGCCGCAGGCACTGCGGGACACCGGGAGGTCCGCGCCAGACTGCCCCCCGGACGCGGGGCCGCCCAAATCTCTGGACCCTCCGGACGCTGGGGCCCCTGTCAGCCTGCCCCCCCCCCCGGACACGGGGCGGACCCGTTCTGGCACGTCGCTTCCGGCTCTCTCGCCCCCCGGAAGTCAAGACAGATGAACGGGACGCCGGCGCCACGCGCGCAGGCACAGAATCAGGACGCTAATGACTGTACAGCGCCTGCGCTGGACAGCCTCCGGACGCGGGGGTACAATTCCGGCAAAGGAGAAGGAGCCAGCTCCCATGGCAAAACCCAAATCCCCAGACGCGCGCGCAGAACCGGCTCTCGAGACCCTCCGCAAGTGGTCCGCCCCCGGCGCGCCCGACCCCGCGCTGTCCGTCAGGGCGAAGATCGCTCTCATGGCCGCCGAGGGGGCCTCGGCCGCCGAGACGATGCGCAAGCTCGGGACCTCCGTGGTCACGACCTACAAGTGGAGAAACCGCTTCGCCGCCGAGGGGCCGAACGGGCTCGTCTCCAGGTCCGGCAGTCCGGACGGCCTCGAGATCCGGGACAGAAACGAGCGCGACAGGGTCTCGGAGCTCCTGGATGCCCCCCCGCCCAGGGGCAAGGGCTCCCGCGGCTGGACCGTGAGCGCCATATCCCAGGCGCTGAAGATCCCCAAGGGCAGGGTGGCGGGCATCCTCTCCAGGAAGGGCATGAACCCGAAGCGCCAGCACCTCCGCCGCGCGACGGCGGCCGCTGCCGCCCGGCCCCGGGAGGAGCTGGAGACGCTCGCCCGCTGGGCCGACACCAGCGCCCCCGACTCCACGACCGCGACGCGCGCGCGCGCGGTCCTCGCCGTCCTGGGCGGACTCTCGGCCAAGGCGGCGGCGGCCGCCATGAAGGCCTCCGCCAGGAGCGTCGCGAACTGGGTGAGGAACTTCGCGGAGAACGGCCCAGAGGGCCTCGAGATCTGCAGGTCGGCGTGGGGCAGCCCCGAGCAGCTGGACGCCGCCAGGCGGCTCGCCGAGCTCCTGAGCTCCGGCCGGCAGCCCTACGCCCGGGCCCGCTGGTTCGCGACCACCATCGCCAAGGAGCTGGGGATCTCCACCGACCTGGTGCGCAGGGCACTGAAGGGCTGGGAGATCAGCCTGCTGAAGGGCCCCGCCGCGGAGACGCCCTCCGGGACCGGGGTCCCCGGGACCGAGGCCCCCGAGACGAGCCCCGTGGACGACTCCGGCCCCGAGTCGGGCCCCGAGCAGGACGTCGCGATACCCCGGGAGGACCCCGAGTCGGGCCCCATTTAGGACGTTGAGATCCACCGAGAGGACACCGTGACGGGCCCCCGGAGGAAGGCACGCGCCCAGTGTCCGGCCATTTAGCCGGCCCGGCGCGGGCGCCCCGAACCTCCTGGAGGACCCTCTGGCGAGACACGGGACGGCGCTGCGGGCCCCCGTGACGGTTCCGGCGAAGCGCCATGCGGGATTCGCCGCTCGTCCCAGGACCCGACGGCGGGCTCCATGAGGACGTCTGGACCCTGCGGCTAGCCCATGGAGGGCTCTGCGGCTCCCGCAGACTGTCCCGGCGGGCCCCCCTGCATGGAGACGCCACTCCAGCACCTTGGCCGGGCACCCCGGGCACGTGGCCGGCCCTGCGGCGTCCCCGCTGACGGCTTCGCCGACCCAGAGGCGAGACGGAGGAGGGCGCCGCGGAACCCGTGACGGTCACGGAGGAGCGCACCCGCGGGACGCCGCCGGCCCCGTGACGGAGAAGCCGAGAATTTTGCAAAAATCATGCCGGACGTGCTCCACCGCACTCTCGCACGTGCCGGTTCCCGGCTGAGCACGGGCAGCCAGCCGGCTTTTCCTGTAACTTTCGCGGGATTTGCCAGTACAATTCCCGAGTATCTGTTTACGGGGGGGGGCTGAGCCTGCATAGTCATGTCCGCCCTCAAGAGCGAAGGAATACCTCAGAAGAGCTTCCGTGGCCGGGGCGAAAGCACTCGGCCGGAAGAAGTCCGGCCTTCATTCCCAGGCCACGGCAACGCCCCGGCGTCCGGACGGAAGATCGGCCCCGACGCATGCGGAGGGAAAGCCGCGCCCTCCGAGCGGCCCAGGCACGGCCTTCTCCGAGGATACAGGTGTCAGAACCGGAGCTTTATAAGGAGCCTGCCGTCATGTCAAGGCCGACGGCAGGGTATTTTCAGGGCATGACCCGGAACTTCAGGTGCGACCGTCCCTCGCGGGACCCGGATCTTCCCTCCCCGGCCGGTGCCGTTTCGGCCGGAATCCCGGTGACCGGAAATCTCAGGATTCGCTCCTTCCATGCGGGACTGGGAATGAGGCTGACGCCTTCCGGCTCAAGGAGTCCTGCCGCGTTTTCATGTGGAGCCCATGTTTCCCCTCCCGCGAGCGGACACAAGCTTGCTCACGGAACAGAGACAGTCTAGAATCATGTCCTGCCGCTCGAGGAACATGTGGTTCCCACCCCCCCCCCCGACCGTGCCGCCAACCCGCCCCGCGCCTTCGCCGGGGCCCCGCAACACCGCCGCGGGGGCCCCCGCCGTCGGCGCGGGGCGGGTGGGCGGCCCGGGGGGGGGGGGGGGGCGAACCACATGTTCCTCGAGCGGCAGGACATGATTCTAGACTGTCTCTGTTCCGTGAGCAAGCTT
>JAISFP010000227.1 GCA_031263525.1 Deltaproteobacteria bacterium
GTCCCGATGAGGATGGCGGACGAAGGACTGTCGCCCCGCGAGGCGGTCAACGCCGTACTCTCCGAGAACATCCACGGCCTCGAGCTCGACCGCCGCTGCGCCGAGATCGCCGCCTTCTCACTGGCGCTGGCCGCCTGGACATATCCGGACGCGGGCGGATACCGCGAACTCCCCCCGCTCAATGTCGCGTGTTCCGGCATTGCCGTCGGGGCGAAAAAGGAGAACTGGACCGCCCTGGCTTGCGGAGACTCCGCGCAGGAAGAGGCTCTCGCCGGGCTGTACGACACGTTCCTGCAAGCTCCGACGCTAGGGAGCCTGTTGGACCCCCCGTCAGGGCCAAAAGGTATCGGGCTCCTCAACACCGAATGGGAAAGCGTCAGGCCGCTCCTGGACAGGGCGCTCTCCGCCGAATCCTACACGGAGCTGACGGAATCCGCCGTGGCCGCAAAAGGAATCGCCGAGGCCGCTTCTCTGCTGTCGAGGCAGTACACCCTGATCGCCACCAACGTGCCCTACCTGTCCGCCGGGAAGCACCATCCAACCCTTAAGAAGTTTTGCCAGGACAACTATCGCGAAGCCAAGGCCGATCTCGCGACCGTCTTCCTCGACCGCTGCCTGAAGCTCTGCCCTGACGGCGGAACCGTTGCCGCAGTCACGCCGCAGAACTGGCTCTCGCTTACGAGTTATACGAAGTTCAGGGAGAGACTGCTGAAAGACTGCCGCTGGCATCTGGACGCCCTTCTGGGCTCCGATGCTTTCATCACTCCGATGTGGACCTTCAACATCCAACTGATTATCATGAGCAAAGGAGCACCTGAATCATTAGTGGACGGAACTGATGCTGAGGGAGTCCTCATACGCTTTGTCAACGCCTCGGCGCTGAAAGGCCCTGCAAACAAGTCTTTATTGCTGGCCGACTCCGAAGTCGCGAGCGTCGCCCAGGCGAGGCAGCTCCAAAACCCTGACAAAAGGGTGTCGGCGGAAGAGCTGGGGTCCGGGGAGCTTCTGAAAACAATGGCAAGCTGCCTCGACGGGCTTCAGACCGGCGACAACCCCAGGATGCGGCTTCATTTCTGGGAATTCGCCAATCCCGATGCTTGCTGGTTGCCGTTCTGGGGAACTGTGAACGGCCCGATGCATTTTGGGGGAATGTCATACGTGTTGCGCTGGGACGGTGGACGCGGCGCGATAGAAGAGATACCGGGGGCCTTTAAGAGAGGCATTAAAGCCTGGAACAAACACGGGGTGATTGTCAGCCAGATGCGCGAGCTGCCCGTCTCGCTTTACTGGGGACAGCCTTTCGAGCACAATACCGCCGTGATCGTCCCCGACAATCAGGATATTCTGCCCGCTCTCTGGTGCTACTGCTCCTCTCCGGAATACAACGAGGCTGTCAGGGCGATAGACCAAGCTCTGAAAGTCACAAACGCCACCCTTGTAAAGGTCCCCTTCGACCTCGAGCGCTGGACCGTAGCAGCCCAGGCGGATTATCCGCATGGCCTCCCGAAACCTTACTCCGATGACCCTTCACAATGGATATTCCACGGCCACCCCTGCGGCTCCGTGATCTGGGACGATAGTGCCAAGCGCGTAGCGCACGGGCCGATACGAACGGACGCCACGGTGCTCCAGGTGGCCGTGGCCCGCCTTCTCGGCTACCGCTGGCCCGCAGAGCTTTACCCGGACATGGAGCTCGCGGACGAGCAGCGCGGATGGGTCAAGCGTTGCGAAGACCTGGCGAGACTGGTCGACAGGGACGGCATTGTCGTCATTCCGGCAGTTACGGGCGAATCCAATGCTGCTGATCGACTTCTCGACATGCTGATCGCCTCATACGGGGACGACTGGTCCAACGGGGTTCTGACCCGACTTCTCGCTGCCTCAGATCATCCGAACGGAACCTTGGAGTCCTGGCTCAGGGACAAGTTCTTCGCGCAGCACTGCAAGCTGTTCAAAGACAGACCTTTCATATGGCAGATCTGGGACGGCCTCAGGGACGGATTTTCCGCGCTGGTGAATTATCACAAGCTGAATTATAACCTTCTGTATTCTCTGACTTTCAACTATCTCCGCGACTGGATCGCGCGCCAGAGATACGACCTGAAGAACAATGTTGAGGGCGCGGAAAGACGGATGATTGCCGCCGAGAACCTTCGTCACCGACTCAAGGCCATTCTCGGGGGCGAGCCACCTTACGACATCTTCGTACGCTGGAAGCCCCTCGAGGAACAGCCGATCGGGTGGCACCCAGACATCAACGACGGGGTGCGCCTCAACATCCGCCCCTTCATGACGGAGCATGACAGCGGTGAGGACGGCAAGAAAGGCGTCAGCATTCTGAGACACAGGCCGAACGTTGCATGGGACAAGGATCGGGGAAAGGACGCCGAAACCGCCCCGTGGTACCATTTGGACAAGGGTGACAGGATCAACGACCGCCACCTCATGCTTGCGGAAAAGGAGAAGGCACGGTCCTGACTGACTTGCAGGAGACGAGGCCCCGCCCGCGCGAAGGTTCGGCTTGGTCGCCCCCCCCCAGGATGGGCGTCCATACCGTGGACGCCCCCGCATCCTGCGGCTCCCGCAGGTGGCTCTCGCCCGCACGAGAGGGCAGGCAGCCAGGTGAAGCCGAGCGGCGCGGCCCTGGCCTCCGCCTTGCCAGGACGCGGCATATTGTTACACTTGAATCGGATATGGCAAGATGGACTGACGGGCGGCTTCAGCCCTTCAGAGGAGGCATCATGGCATGGCGGGACCCACCGCCCGGACCGCTCCCCTGGGAGACCGGACCTCCTGGCGACCTCGAGGACGGCGGATACTGCGTCAGGCCCAGGTTCGTGTTCTTCATTCAGCTGCTGCGGGACACTGGCGACCTCGAGGGCGCCATGGCCGAGGCTGGCCTGGACAGGGACGACCTGGCCGCCTGCCGCAGGGCGAGCCCCGAGTTCGAGGCGGCGCTGGCCGAGGCCATGAGGATCGTGCCGTACGCCGCCGAGGCGGAGCTCATGGGCCGCGTCGCCAGGATGTCCCGCCCGGACACCCCGACCGCCAGGGGGCGGAAGGCCGACCCGGCATGGACCCGCAAGCTCCCGGCCAGCGCCCTCATATGGATCCTGGAGCACATGCATCCCGATTACGGCGGGCCGTCCCCCGCCCCGGAGCCGGTGCCGAAGACCCACGTCCCGCTGAAGGACCTCTCGAGGGACGAGCTGAAGAAGCTCGCGGAGACCTGCGACTGGCTGAAGGAGCTCGGGATCCGCCAGGCCGCCAGGGAGGAGGCCAGTAAGGCGCTTGACCCCGCAGCCGGGGGAAGGCGGCCCGACCTGCCCGCCGTCAGGATCGGGGGCCGACTCCAGGCGGTCCGGAGGCCGGGTCCGGGCCGCCCCAGGAAGGGGCCCTGGACCCTCGCCGCCTGGAGCCCGGAGGAGGGATGAGGCGGAGGACATCCGCCCGCAGGCCGCAGGAGCCACGCGAGTTTTGAAAGGGGCATGTCGCAATCCGTGTCCGGCAAGATCGTGTCGTCACCGGCATCCTGGCGAGCCTGGCGAGAAGTCCGTAGCCCGCAAGGCTTGCCATGGCGGCGGAGCGCCACAGGGGGTCAAAGTTTTGCTTCGATCCCTTCCGACAGCCCAGAGTCCTGTGCCGCCGACCCGGAGATGATGGTAGCCGGCGGAGAGGTTCTGTGCCGTTCGCTGGGATGCCTCGACGGGGAGATCATGGCTGCCGGCGGAGAGGTTATCCGGCACTCGCGCGGATGCTTCGACAGGGAGATGATCTCTGCCGGCGGACATGATCTAGCCGGGCTCGGCTGCCCGGTCGACACGGGCGCGGACGGCCTCATGGCGACTGCCGGAACGCTTATACGCCGTACCCTGCTCCGACATCATCGCATCGGGCTGATGCCCGGACAGGGCGTGAATATGCCCGAAAACGGGCTTTTAGCGGCCTTGCCGGACGCATCCGTTTCCGGGCGGAGCGGGAGGCGGGGAGGCTCCCCGGCTGGCCCCGGACTCGGGACCGCCTCGGGAGAGGGAAAGCGATGATTGCAATTAAGTACGCTAGCTGACTTTTTGTCCTGGCTGCTGGCAAGGCACGGGAACAGGGCACCTATGATTGTAATTAACTGCGCCAGCTGCCCCGTGGCCTCTGTCCGCCTCGGGAGAGAGATGGAGAGAGGGTTGCAATAAATGCGCTAGACTACTTTCGGGTGATGCCCTCCACCCGGCGGCCAGCTGGCGAACGCTGGAGGCCGGGACAGTTTTTGCCAATTTGGCAAAAACTCCAGCCAGGGGACGCCCCTCAATCGGGTGCATGATCACCGCCGACATGGCGAAGGCGCTGGCGAACGCCGAGGCCGACCCGCAGGACGCCGGAGAGGGGGTGCCCCCGCCAGGGGCCCGAATGCCTGGCCGAGGACGAGAAGGATAGCGTCATTACTAATGACGCTATCGGCAGAGCTAAGGCAACCGCCTTCGACCTGCGGCCTAACCTGGCCGTGCGCGGGCCCATCAAAAGGCCTGGACGAAGTCGAAAGGATGTCGACATTACCGCCCCCCCTGGAGCTAGCTGGAGTTGGCCCTGTTCTGCGGGGCGAACGTGTGCCGGCCGTTGGAGACTGTCAACAGCCGTCAGGCGCTCAGCTACTTGGATGACGACGAGAAAAGCAGAATAGATAGTGGAGTCATTACTAATGACGCCAACGGCAGTACTGGAGTGAGTGGCCGAGCAAAGAGCATGGCCTTCGTCTTCGGGCGGGTGGCTCCGGGGCCGGCCCTCGAGGGCGTGGCCGAGGAGAGGATGCCGACGGCCTCCCGTGGAGTTACATCATCGCTACGGATGTCGCCGCCAGGTGGCCGAGGCGGTCTTCGTCTCAGGGGCCCCCGAGGGCAGCCGGGCCGCACCTGGCAGCTTCCCCGCCGGAAGGGGGTGAGAAAGCGCCACTGGTGGCCGTGTTGCAATTAAGGGTGACTATGGAACTTGATCTGCCCCCCCCACCGTCCAGCTAAAGCGGTCCTGGCCGGAGGCAACCGAACCTGTTCAAATCAAAAACTATGCCAAAAAACCATAATATGAATCGGAAGCAAGATGCCGAACCGGGTATAATCCCGGGTATTTTTCTAAGCTCGATTCTAAACACGGCCTGCCAGGCGGGGTAGCGGGGGGCCTTGCGAGAACACGGAAGCGGGGGAACCTACAGCAGGCCCCAGCTCTTCCTCATTCCTGGTGAAGGATGGCTTTCCTCCGGGCCTGGGCGGCTTTCCTCCGGGGCCCGGACGGCCTTCCTCCGGAGCCCGGACGGCCTTCCTCCGGGGCCCGGACGGCCTTCCTCCGGAGCCCGGACGGCCTTCCTCCGGAGCCCGGACTGCTTCCCTCCAGAGTCAGACCGGCCTTCCTTCAGGTCCAGAGCGGTCTTCCTCCAGGCTAGGGCTGTCTTCCTCCAGCTCCAGGACAGGCTACCTCCGTGGCCAGGGCGACCTGCCAGTGAACGGATACCTACGTTTTCAGATCGATCTCGCAGAGTTCCAAGGCAACCCTCCTCCGGCTCCAGGACAGGCTCCCTCCG
>JAISFP010000231.1 GCA_031263525.1 Deltaproteobacteria bacterium
TTTATCGCCTCCGGGCTTGAAGTCCTTGGCCAGACGCCGTCAAGTTCAGACGGGACGTCTGACATGAGCATATTTCTTAATAACATTCGTTTTGTGATGGAAGTTAAATACTGCAAAGCATACAAGAAAGAAGCTGATGACAAAGACAAGTCCGATAAGGATCTCGAAAAAGCTCTTGATGCAGCTGTCGAGCAGATTAGGTCGAAAGATTATTCAGCACCTTTCAGAGCGACCGGAAAGAAGACTTCAGGAGTTGCCGTTGCAGTTCGCTTTCGAAACGAGGTAGCGGTTCGCTTCTTTGAACCCTGAGATCCTGCCTTATGTTTTGCGCTCAAATGTACAATTTAATTTATTCGCGATCGCTTTCATGATAATAATATTCGATATCATAAAATAATAATATTTAATCGCATAAAAGTTGTTCATTTCCGTTCGCAGGCCAGGCAAGCCGATACGCCGCTTCCGTCAGAACGCAAGGGGATATCCGCGACACCTGTAAGGGTTGGCCTTCGGGAATCCTGGCGGGTGCTCCCCGGAAAGTCCGGAGGGGTGTTCGGAAGCGCGGCTGAGCTGACCTTCCGGGGCACGCCCCCGCGTTTCATGCCTTATCATGAAAAAGTTTCCTTGGCCCCGGCACCGGGTACGCCCCGACATCCAGGCGTGTTGCATGACGCGGCTTTCATGGGCCGGGGTGCCGCCTGGCTACATGAGGGTGTAGGGAAAGGCACCCGGCCCGGCGGCTCTACAAGTTCAGAAGGTCAGGCGCCCGGACATGTCAGGCGGGGGAAAAGAGAAAACGGGGATGCGCGGGCCCAGGCCGCAAAGACGCGCCAGGAGCCGATGCCCCGCGCCGGAGCTACCGACATCGGCAGGAGTATCGTGCATCCAGGCGAAACCGACGGGTTCGCCCGTGTCCGGCATCGCGACGCCCGCAGGACAGATCAGAACGGCCTGCCGCATCTGCAGGAGTCGGAAAGGGCGAAACGGGAGAATCCCGGAAGGTGCCGGCAAATTTTCCCTGTCATGTAAATCTTTACATGAAAACTGAAGCCGCTCTTCGAGTGCCTCATCTACCGTGACTACTTCCTCTTCCACACGTAGCCCGGCAAGAACCACAGAGTGATGGTGAACTCGGTCACCATGGCCATCCCAAAGTGCTTCCGCTTCGACGCCATGTACTCCGAGTGCCGGAAGCAGATGAAGGAGAAGAACCTGGACAAGGCCACCCACCTGCTGAGGCTCATGCTCTCCGAGTCCAAGGGCTTCCCTCACATCCAGCACCTCATCAGGGACGTGGAGAAGACCTCCTGCGCCACATCTGGCTCGTGGAGGAGACCTCCTGCGCCACATCTGGATCGTGAAGGAGACCTCCTACGCCACCGGGGAGTTCGCGGAGCTGGAGTCCGCCCTCCACGGCCTCGTCGAGCGGGGATAGCTGCCGGACAACTACATGCGCCTGTGCCGCCTGCGGCACTTCCAGAGCCGCTGAGCAGAGGCCGTCCAGGCGGGGCTGAAGGCCGTCAAGTGCCTGGACCTGGACTACTGGGGCCTCGGCTGATGCTGCTTCCCCCTGAAGATCGGCATGGAGATGGCGGCCTTCAAGCTCTTCATGTAGATGGGGGAGAGCTACCTGTTGCCCCGGAACTTCGGCCTGGCCGCCCGCCACTGCCACATCGCCTCCAAGATCATGTCCGACTCCTGCAAGCCCTTCCCGGGCTTCGCCCGCACCTACCTGGAGGCCGGCGAAACCGCCCGAGCCGAGGAAGCCATGCCCCGGCTCCCCGGTACCGCCTGCCAGACAGACCCGGAGACACTCAGGAACCTGGCCGTCATCTGCCGCTCCCACAAGAACCTGCCGCTGGCCTCCGACTGCCTGAAGCGGGCCTTCGAGTGCGCCCCAGGCGACCCGTAGAACGTCGAGCCCTTCCACTTCACGGGCGCGGGCCTGGGGATGTGGGAGGAGATGCGGGCACCCCTCCAGACCTTCACGGAGCTGAAGCCCGACCACGCCGGGGCCTGGGCGAGGCTCTCCTCAGTCTACTTCAACCTGGACGAGGAGAAGGGCGCTTTCGAGAGTCCGCGGGCAAGGCCATGGACATCAAACCCCACAACTCCGTGGCCCGGAGAATCATGAGCCGCGTGAAGTCCGGCCGCTACAGCCAGGCCGCCTCCAGGAAGGGCGAGGCGGACGGCGGCCCCACCCTCGACACCGCAGGCACCCTGGAGGAGATCCTCGACTCCACGGCCATCACCTGGTAAACCGCCGCTGAACGGCCAGGGGTAACCCTTTCCCCCCTCCCCTACACCTTCATCCGACACGGCGGCACCCCGGTCCATGAAAGCCACGTCATGTAACACAGCTGCATGTCGCAGTGTTCACGGTGCCGAGGCCCCGGAAAACTCTTTCATGATAACGTCAGACAGCCTGCCGCAGACCTCAGAGCCGACCGAACATCGCAGGACCCAGCACCGGACTCGGCCAGGACCCGAGCCCGGACACCGGCAGACCCCGTGGCCGGACACCGGCAGACCCTGTGGCCGGACGCGGCCAGGACCAAACCACGAACTCGGGTAGGACCAAGGGCCGGACTCGGGCAGGACCCAGGGCCGGACACGGGCAGGACCCAGGGCCGGACTTAGGCCGGCTCGCCTCTTACCCAAGCCCCCGGCCCTCCGCTTTCTGCGACGAGTCCGGGAGTTTGTCTCAAAGAGAGTATCCGTTCACCGGCATTAGTAGCGGTGAACGAGAGATCGGCCCGCATTTAAGCTTGACGTACGGCCTGCATCTCATTTTTCTTGAGGCGTCCTCGAGGCCGGCCACGTTGTCACTGGGATTCCCGCCTGTGGCGGGGGCCCCCCTTCGGGATCGCGGGTGCCGGGTGGGGGCATCCTCCCGCAGGCCCTGGCGGTTTGTGTCCTTGCCGGTCAGCCGCGGCATGGGGACCGGAAGGCGTGTCGGCCGGTTGCGGCCCGCCCCCGTGAGGGGGCGGGCTGCGGGGATTGATGTTCCCCGGGCACCGTGGGTTCCGCTCACCCCTCGAGCGGACGCGTGCTCCGGGAGGGTTCGGCCCGGGAAGGGTGCAGTCGACGTCTCGGTCAGGTCCCAGGCCCGTCGGGCCGGGCCGGGCAGGCTCATGGCGGAGAAGCGGGCTCCCCCGCACGCCGTCGGACCGGTTCATCTGCCGCCTGACCTCGAAGGCCTGGTCCCCAGCCCTGGACTAAAGCCAGGATCCGGGCACCCATTCGTGAGCGCCGCCGTCTTCCGGATGGGGCATGCGGTGCTCCCGGGCATCCCCGGGGGCCGCGCCGCGCCCTTTCCGATGTCCTTCCCGCCGCCGCTCCCGACGACCCCGGACCCGGCAGACCCGTCTCCGACCCAATCGAACGGGCCGGGCCCGCCCCCGCTCACGTCGGACGCCTTCCGGACGGTCTCGCCGCCGGCCCAGCCGGCCATGGTCAGGGCCCTGATAACAATGTTTGCGGCGGCGTGGTGTCGGCGTGCAGGACGTTGACGGGGGAGCCGGCCTCGTACGAGACGAACGTGTCCCCCCCCTCCCTTGAGCCTGGGGAGGGGGGGAGCCGGCCACGTACGAGGCGAACGTGTCCACCCCTCCCATGGGCCAAGGGAGGACGACCCACAGCATCTCTCCCGGCGTCTCCGCCCTGTGGCCGCGTGCCAGGAGCTCGCGGTCGATGTCGTGCAGGCAGCGGTCGGCCGCGTCCGCCGTGCCCTTCTTCACCTTCTCGGCGGCGACCGCGACCCTTTCCCTCCAGAAGGGGTTCGGTGAGGAAGACGTCCTCTGGCACGCATACGCCCGTATCTGTTCTCGAACGAAAGTCAGGGAACCTCCATCGGTGTCCGGCTAGCCTTCATCCAGGTCCAGGGTAGCCTTCTTACTGAGGCAGGCACCCACCCTCCCAGTCTGACCACCTTGATACTGGCTCCTGGCGGCTTTCCTCCAGGCCAATAGATGCCTTCCTCCTGACCTATGGCAACCACCCTCCCTAACCCTGGCATTTTTCCTCCTGGCCCCTGGTGTTCTTCCAGAGGGTCAACTGCAGTGGCACGTTGGATTGGCATGAAATTTGCTTAAAGTTATTATTCTCTTGATACGAATGGGCCCGCACCCCAGGCTTGTTGCCGTTATCATGCCTTTAAACGCCATGTTACCGGGGTTTTCTTAAGGAGTCTCAAAAAGAGAGATGACTTGAAGTTCTAGCGCTTGCATTGCTAAAGGATACAGTCTAAAATACTTTAGTTACGTTGGGTCTGGTTGCATGAGGCGTCAGCCTGCGGAGCGAGATGTCATCGCGAACGTGAGGCAAATTTTATTTTGACCACGAATGCGACGCAGAGGGATCATGGAAATGAAAAATTTATTTAATACCGATCTGCCTTTTCGGGAAATCATACAGGGAAATTTTATCTACGCCGACAAGACCGGGTATATCTACGATATTCTTAATTCTCAACCTACCAGCTTTTGTTTTCTGTCCCGCCCAAGGCGGTTCGGCAAGACACTCTTGCTGAACACTCTTGCGGAGCTGTTCCAGGGCGACCGTGAGCTTTTCAGAGGCCTATTGATAGACAAGAAGGGCTACAAGTTCGAAAGGCACCCTGTTGTGAAATTTAATATGGCCTACTCAAAAATGTCTTCCAAGGACGAACTCATATCCAGAATCAGTAACAGCTTGCTAAAGATGGCAAGGAAAGAGGGAATTGATTTTATTGAAGATGCCTACGGCGAGATGTTGGGTGAGCTTCTTGAGGGCCTCAGCATCAAGTATGGAACCAAAGTTGTCGTCTTGATTGACGAGTACGATGCCCCCTTGACCAGAAATATATTGAAGCAGGATATTGCCGAGGATATCAGAGAAGTCCTGCATAATTTTTATACGTCCTTGAAAACAAATACTGACTACATACGCTTAGCCTTCGTAACGGGTATCACCAGATTCGCTATGACCGAACTTGACTCTGGACCTAACAATTTTTATGACATTTCACTCGTGCCGGAATTTGGTGGAATCTGCGGCTTCACTAAAAGTGAGATGAGAACACTTTTCAATGACAGATTCGCCGATACTCTGACTGCCTTGAAAGGCAAAGGTAAAATACCGCTGAATGCCAGTATCGACGATTTGAAATTGATGATTGAGGATTACTACGACGGCTACAACTGGCTCGGGGAAGAAAATGTTCTCAATCCTTACTCTCTTCTCCGATTTTTCACTTTAAATGAATTCGACATGTACTGGCCATTGTCCGGACAGCCATCACATCTTTCCGCACTTGTCAGACAAAATCCGCTTGCCTTCATCCTGCCGAAGTTAGACGCCTACCCGGCAATTGAAACCAGGAAAGCAGAACTCCGTACGCTTAAGCCAGTCCCGGTCCTGTTTAATAGCGGCTATTTAACTATAGATAA
>JAISFP010000282.1 GCA_031263525.1 Deltaproteobacteria bacterium
ATCTTCTTCCATGTTTTAGAGCGAACCATGACGAGGAGATAGCAGGGCGGGGCTGTTTCCCAGTCTTTCCACCCATAGGCTGACAGCCAAAATTCCGACATTTAATTAAACGGGTAATAAGATGACGGAAGAGCCTTTCCTTCCGGGGGGAAGGACAGAGTTCATGAGAGCGATGCCGAACGGCAGAATCCGCAGGAGCGGTCGGTCAGGCCGGAAGGAAAGCGGTCGGGTCGGACCGCGATACCGGAGGAGCCCCAAGAGCCGGAGAAGCGGCCTGGCTTGGGGAGAGTCTGGGAAGGAAGTCGAATTCTGGCAAGTGAGGAATCTCATAGACAGGCCATGACCTGGGACATTTCGCAGGCACCGTACGGGATTTGTAGTTAAAATATGAATCCAGGAACGGCACTCGGCACGTGTCGGAGATCCGTTTACAGAACGGGAAAATCATGATAATCTCAGATTAAATGCGGTAGCGTGTCTGGGCCGGGCTGACGAGGCGCCGGGACGGTTTCCCGCCTTCCGCGGCTCCGCCGTCCGGGCCGCCGGGACGCGCCGCGAACCCTGCGGAGGGACCACGCTTGTCAAGCGCCATGCGGAAGCAGTTCAGCACGAGCGGGCACTGCGAGCCGGAACGCCACTACATGATCCCGGCTGCCGAACGCATGCCGGATGTCATGCGGCTCGTAACCGAGGGCAGGTACTTCGCGATTCATGCCCCGGCGATGACCGGCAAGACCACCCTCCTGACGGAACTTGCAGGCAGGATAAACGGGGAGGGAGCGTCGCTTGCCGTCCTCTGCAGCCTGAAACAGGCGGACGGGGTCTTTTCCAGGGACGAGGCCCTGGACGTCGCCGCGCGATCGTTTTCGGACTCGCTCAGGCAGTCCGGCGTCCCGGAGATCCCTCGCGTCGGCGACCGGACGAAGGGATTTCGCGGAAGCGGCTCCGGAACGGGCATAGGCGCTCTTGCGCGCCTGGCCTGCGAAAGTCTGGACAGGGATCTCGTGCTGTTTTTCGACGATGTCGACTCCCTGAGCGACTCGGCAATGACGTCATTTCTGGGGCAGCTGGAAAATCTCAGGCTTGCCGGAAAGGGCCGGGCGTCGGGCTTTCCCGTGTCGGTGGTCCTGGCGGGAAGGAGCCGCGTGCCGGGAAGCGGCGTCCAGGGTGACTGGGACCGCGGCGCCCGCGGGACGAGGATGGGTTCCGGCGTTTTCTCGCCGACTCGGGAGCTTCCCGATTTCACTCAGGAACAGATACGCCAGCTGTATTTGCGGCACACGGACGCGACCGGCCAGCACTTCTCGGACGGCGCCGCGGAGAGGGCCTGGCACTGGTCGGGAGGACGTCCCTGGATAGTGAGCGAGCTCGCGGCGTACGCGATCGGTCGACGTCAGACATTCGGAGCCGGCGGGCGTGTCGGCGGGAAAGACATCGATCTTGCCGCGAAAAGGCTCGTGACTGGAGGGAGCGAGCGTTCGAAAATGCTTCTCGATTTCGTCGTGAGGCCCGGGATCTTCATGGCTGTGAATTTCGCCATGTCCCAGGTTGTGCATTACGTCATGCCGGAGGGGGAAGAGTTCCCGCCTGAGGTTCCCCCCACTTCCATAGCCCGGTGCGCCCAGTACGGCCTCATAGGGGAACACGCGGACGGGAGGCCGGCCTGCCGGATGGCCAGCCCTTTCTGCAGGGAACTGGCGCGTGTGGCTCTGGCAGGCCTCAAACCTGCCGGGATCAGGCTCGCGGCGCGCCCGGACGGACACGAAATCCCGGGCGGGACTGCCGGTCCAGACGGGACGGATGGTTCCGGCGGCAAGGGCGGGCCTGACGGTCCTGGAACTTCCGGCATTCCCGGCACGGAAGATCGTGACATGAGCGTCATTCTCAGGAGGTTCCAGTCCTACTATCAGAGATGCTGGCTCGAGAGGCTGGGAGACGGGTCCCTGTACCCCCGGCATTTCAACGAGGTCGCGAGCCTCATCGAGTCGATGGACCTGGCCGGCGACAACGACGGCGACGACGATGACGGTGACGGCGATGACGGGAAGCCCGGAGCTGCCGGCATCGCGGAAAGGCTGAAGGGGATGTCTCCGAGGGTTCTTACGGTGTTCGGCTGTCTGAAGGAGCTCAGCGAATACCTCCGGAGCGAGACTGGCGAGATGGCCGAAATCGCGCTGCCCAAGCTGTGCCGGGACGGCAGGTCCCTCGACATAACGGTAGGGCTGGGGAAGAGGGTCTACCCGATGGAAGTCACGGTGAGGAGAGGCGAGGACAATTCGCGGGCCGTCAGCCAGATCACGGAGCACATGAGACGGTGCCTTGTCCGGGAAGGATGGATCCTGTCCTTTTATCCGGGCGTGGACTGCCTCCCCTGGGAAAGGAGCAGCTGGGAGACGATCGTGCTTGACGGGAATACGATACACATTGTCGGATGCTGACCGTCGCGGACAGGTTTGCCGAGTGCCTTCCGGAGAGAGCGGCAGTATAATCACAGATGTCTCGCAATGGCTTGCGTACGGAGTTGCAGGAGTTTGATGGAACAATATCCATAATATGGACATAAATATTGGGAATGGCATGAATATTTTATAAATGAATTTTTAAATGTTTTAAATATATATTCATATGACTGCATCTTATGGTCGGCCAGAGATTTTAAACTTTAAAATTTTATAGCGATTCTGAGTATTACTGCGGAGGATCATTCTCTTCAAGTCACATGGGATCTTTTCCGAAAATTATCCTGAGCTTTGCCGAAGTGTATTCAGAAATTGACCTGAGAATCTCGTAACTGTTCAGGTGACCCTCTATGAGGGGATTTAAGAAGAAAGAGAGCCCAGATGAGGCCCCCTTTAAGTTTAAGAGTCAACAATGGATACTTCATTTAGAGGGGAAAAGTTTTAGTAGAGGGCATTTGGCTGGAAAGGCCCCCCCTGTTGAGCTCCTCTTGGGGAGGCACCTGAACAGTTACAGAATCTCCTGCTTCTTGTTTACCGAAATTTTGTCCGTCAATCCGTTCAGGATTTCAACGGAATTTTTCAGCGTCTGCGTGACGGGCCGCAGGAGATCTATTGTGTCGTGTCTGGCGGGATCTTCCGCGTCAGGCTTCAGAGGATTTCAAGGGAAATTTTGTCGAGTCCCGGCGCGCAGGGACGGCGGATCCGGCGGTCTCCGGTCTCCGGATTCCGGTCAGGTCCTTCCCGGAAGGTCCTTTCCGCCCGTCTCATTCCCGGACAGACTTTCCCGGACGGGGCGACGAGGCCCGTGACTTTCGGGCCGGGCCTTCCCGGCAGGCGCGGCGGGGCCTGTCCCGTCCGGGCCTGCGGCTTCCGGGCCGGGCCTTCCCGGCAGGCGCGGCGGGGGCTGCCCCGTCAGGGCCCGCGGCTTCCGGGCCGGGCTTTCCCTGAAGGCGCGGCGGGGCCTGTCCCGTCCGGGCCTGGCCTTTCCGGCGGGCGCGGCGGGGCCTGCCCCGTCCGGGCCCGCAGCTTCCGGGCCGGGCCTTCCAGGCAGGCGCGGCGGGACCTGCCCCGTCAGGGCCCGCGGCTTCCGGGCCGGGCCTTCCCTGAAGGCGCGGCGGGGCCTAGGCCTTTCCGGCCAGGGCGAGGAGGCCGCCCGCGAGGAGCATCTCCACCTGCCTTTCGGAGGCGTCCACCTTCACCTCGAACTCCCTCGTCACGGTCGCGTTGAGGACGGGGAAGTGGGCCCCGGCCTTCAGCTTCGAGCGGAGGCCGTCGATCTTGAGCGTGTGGCCCTGGAGGATCCAGCGGCGGTCCCTGGGGTCGGCGAAGACCAGGGGCAGGAGCCCGAAGTTGCAGAGGTTGGCCTGGTGGATGCGGGCGAAGCTCTCGGCTATGACGCCTGTGAGACCCAGGTAGCGCGGGCACATGGCCGCGTGCTCCCGGCTGGAGCCCTGGCCGTAGTTGGCGCCGCCCGTGATGAACCCCGCGCCCGCCTCCTTCTGGCGGAGGTGGAAGTCCGGCTCGATGTTCGAGAATATGTAGCGTGAGATGGCCGGGATGTTGGCGCGGAGCGCCAGGATGTGGGCGCCCGCCGGCATGATGTCGTCTGTGGTGACGTTGTCGCCCAGGGCGAGCATCACCGGGGCCTCCACTGAGTCCGGGAGCGGCCCGAAGAGCGGGAGCGGGGCGATGGAGGGCCCGCGGAGTATCTCGGCGGAGGCGGCCTCGGCCTCCGGGGCCGGGTAGACGAACATGGAGTCGTCCACCCTGAACGAGACGGGCAGCTCCACCTGCGGCGGCACGCCCAGGGTCCTCGGGTCGGTTATCACGCCCGCGACGGCGCTCGCGGCGGCCGTCTCGGGGCTCACGAGGTAGAGCCCCGCGGACGGGGTGCCCGACCGGCCGGGGAAGTTGCGGTTGGACGTCCTGAGCGACACGCCCTCGGACCGCGGGGCCTGACCCACGCCGTTGCAGAAGCCGCAGGCCGCCTCCATGATGCGCGCGCCTGCGCCTATCAGGTCCGCGAGCGCCCCCCCGCGTGCCAGCTCCCAGTAGACCTGCCGCGAGCCCGGGGCCACGATGAGCGAGACGTGCGGGGGCACGGTCCTGCCCTTCAGGATGGCCGCCGCGGTCATGAGGTCGCGGTACGAGGAGTTGGTGCAGGAGCCTATGGCCACCTGGTCCAGCCGCGCGCCGGCGAGCTCAGAGACGGGCTTCACGTTGTCCGGCGAGTGAGGGGCCGCGGCCATGGGCACTATCCCGGAAAGGTCTATCTCTATCCCGGAGGAGTACTCGGCCCCGGGGTCCGCCGAGAGCTCCCTCCAGTCGCCCTCCCGGCCCTGGCGTGTGAAGAAGGCCCGGGTCCTCGCGTCCGACGGGAAGACGGCGGTGAAGGCGCCTGTCTCGATGCTCATGTTGGCTATGACGGCCCGCTCGGTCAGGGTGAGGTTCATGAGGGCCTCGCCCCGGAACTCCAGGACGTGGCCTCTCCCGCCGGACACGGTGAGCCTCCTGAGAATCTCGAGGGCAACGTCCTTGGCCGTGCTCCAGGGCCTGAGCGACCCGACGAGGGTTATCCCCATCACCTTCGGCATGTTCAGGAAGAACGGGCCGCCGCCCATGGCCACCGCCACGTCCAGGCCGCCCGCGCCCACGGCCAGCGCGCCCACGGCTCCGCCCGTGGTCGTGTGGCTGTCGGCGCCGAGCAGGGTCTCGCCGGGGACGCTGAAGCGCTCCAGGTTGAGCTGGTGGCAGATGCCGTTGCCCACCTTGGAGTACACCATCCCGAACTTCGACGCCGCGGTCCTCAGGAAGGCGTGGTCGTCGGCGTTGTGGGAGGTCACCTGGAGGATGTTGTGGTCGGAGTAGACGACCGACCTCCTGGTCCTGACCCTGGGCCTGCCCAGGGCCTCGAACTG
This sequence comes from Deltaproteobacteria bacterium, assembly GCA_031263525.1. Taxonomy (GTDB): domain Bacteria; phylum Desulfobacterota; class Desulfarculia; order Adiutricales; family Adiutricaceae; genus JAIRZX01. Next base: position 5,378 of record JAISFP010000282.1, read on the forward strand.
CAGCGCGGCCATCTGGCCCGTGGCGTCGTGGACCAGGGTCTGGTCGATCCTGATGCCTATCTCCGCGCCTGGCTTCATCTCGCCTGAGACGAGGTGCTCCCTAATGATCTTCTCTGTCAAGGTGTCGGGCATGGTCTTTCCTGGCTGTCCCGGGCCCTGGCGGCCCCGGCTGTCTCTGGCTGTTTGCGGCGGTCCCGGATGTCTCTGGCTTTCTGCCGGTCCCGGCCTGACCCGGTCCGCGGCCGTCTCCGGCAGCGCCTTCCGGTCCCGGCTGTCTTTGCAGGCCCCGGCCTGTCCCGGTCCCCGGCTGTCTCTGGGCGTCTCTGTCGGCACCGGCCTGTCCCGGTCCCCGGCTGTCTCAGGCCGTGCCTGCCGGCCGCGGCATGTCCAGGGGCCCGGCCGTATCTGGCGGTCCCAGCCGGTCCCGGCATTTTTCTCCGGCCCGTGCCGTCTCTGGCAGCTCCTGGCTGGCCCGGCGGCTGAGGCTCCCGGCCTTTCCTTGGCCTGCCGGGCAGGGCTCTTTCCGGGAACCGGGCGGCCCGGGGGCCGTCTGGGGGCCGTCCCGGCAGGTCCTGTCACGGGCAGCCGGGCTCAGTCCTGTCCCTAGACCCTCTTCAGGACCTCCTCGGCGAACCTGGCCGTGCCGACTGGCCTGGCCCCCGGGATCTGGCGGGCGAGGTCGTTCGTCATGAAGCCATCGGCGATGGCGAGCCTCAGGGCCGCGCGGACCAGGTCGCCTGCCGACTTCCAGCCCAGGTAGTCCAGCATCAGGGCCCCCGAGAGGATTAGCGAGGAGGGATTGGCTATGTCCTTGCCGGCGTACTTCGGGGCGGTGCCGTGGGTGGCCTCGAAGACGGCCGCGCCGTCCCCGATGTTGGCGCCGGGTGCCATGCCGAGGCCGCCGGTCTGGGCGGCCAGGGCGTCCGAGAGGTAGTCGCCGTTGAGGTTGGGCATGGCCAGGACCGAATACTCGTCGGGGCGCAGGAGGATCTGCATGAACATGTTGTCCGCTATGCGGTCCTTCACGACTATCCGGGTCTCCTCGCCGGGGGGGGCGGCCTCGCTCTCCGGGACGGTGAGCTCGCCGAACTCGTCGCGGGCTACCTCGTAGCCCCAGCTCCGGAAGGCCCCCTCCGTGTATTTCATGATGTTGCCCTTGTGGACCAGGGTGACGCTCCCCCTCCTCTCCCTGACGGCCCATTCCAGGGCCATGCGCACGAGTCTCTTGGAGGCACGCTCGGTCATGGGCTTCACGCCCAGGGCCGCGCCGGGGCCCACCTTGGCGCCCAGGCCGGCCAGGTAGGCCGCCAGGCCCTCCGCCTCCGGGCTTCCCGCGGGCCACTCTATTCCCGCGTAGACGTCCTCGGTGTTCTCCCTGAAGACGGTCATGTCCACCTTGCCGGGCTCCTTCACGGGGGAGGGGACCCCCGGAACGTGGGAGACCGGGCGCACGCAGGCGTAGAGGTCCAGGGCCTGGCGGATGGCGACGTTCAGGCTCCTGATCCCGCCGCCCACGGGGGTGGCCAGGGGGCCCTTGATGCTGACCCGGTGGAGCCTCATGGCATCCAGGGTCTCAGGGGGGAGGTGCCCCCCCGTCCTCTCGAAGGCGGCGGCCCCCGCCTGGACGGGGACGAAGGATATCTCGCGGCCCGTCTTCCTGGCCGCCTCCAGGAGGACGGGGGAGGCCGCCCGCCAGAGCTCGGGGCCTACTCCGTCCCCCTCTATGCAGGGGATCGCGGGATTGTCCGGCACTTCCAGCCGGCCCTCCCTGAAGGTGATTGTCTGGGGCATGTGCGTTCCGTGCCGGCGCGCCGGAGGCCGTGGCGGCCTCCCTCGCCCGGCGGGCTGGAGTGTTTGGGTGTCCGCGCCCTCAGTTTCCGGGGGCCGGACGGGCTGCCTGCGGGTTCCGGGCCCGGCCCTGCCCGCGGGATTTCGGGGGCCGGCAGGCCGGGGGGCTATCCGGGTCGGCGTCCCGGGTCCGGGGGCCGGCAGGCCGGGGGCTTTCCGGGCCGGCGTCCCGGGTCCGGGGACCGGCAGGGCAGGAGGCTTTCCGGGCCGGCGTCCAGGGTCCGGGGCCCGGCAGGCCACGTGGCTTGCCGGATTGCCTGCCTCGGGGCGGGTTCCCGGCTCCCGGGGCGAGGTCCGCCCGGCAGCGGCGGGCGCCGGAGCCCTGGCTGCCGGTCAGCCGGCGGCCATGACCAGGAAAAAGAGGACGGCGACCTCGGTGAGCTCCACGGTGGCGCCCATGAGATCCCCGGTTATGCCGCCCAGGGTCCGGTTCCAGACGAACACCAGCGCCAGGCCGCAGACGGTCGCGAACGCCGCCGCGGCGAGGGCGGTGAGCCCGAAGGGCGCGGCCAGTATCACGGTGAGGATGGCCGCCGCCACGAACTCCCGCCTGCCGGCGTTGTCCACCAGCGGCTGGCCCAGCCCCCCCTCCCGGCGGGCGTACCGGCACATGGTGGCCACTATGGAGACCGCCCAGCGGGCGAGCACGGGGAACAGGATCAGCGCCAGGGGGACTATCCCGGTCCGGAACAGGGCCGTCAGGAGCGCTGTCTTGAGCATTATGTCGAGGAGGATGGCCAGGACCCCGAAGGTCCCCTGGTGGGGGTCCTTCATGATCCTGAGCTTGTCCTCCCGGCTCCTGTGGGACAGGAGCGCGTCCATCGTGTCGGCCAGCCCGTCCAGGTGGAAGCCGCGGGTGAATATGACGTGGAGGGTGACCAGTATCATGGCCGCCACGGGGTCGGGAACCCCGGGTGCGGCCAGGGCGAAGCGGACTATGAACAGGGCGAGCCCAAGGACCAGACCCACAAGGGGGAACATGGCCGGGAAGCGTCCGAAGTCGTCGGCGGTGAAGCGCTCGTCCTTGTCCAGGGGCAGGATGGTCAGGAAGGCCAGGACGTTCACGAAGAGGCGTAAGGTTTTCATGCGGGCCCGGCCCTTCCGGCAAGCGGCTGTGTGGCTCGGGGGCGCCGGGGAAAACTTGGCCCGCCCGTGCGGAAGGCCCTCCCGGCAGCCCTGAAGCCAAAGAATATACCATGTTCGGGGCGCTTTTGACAGGGCCGGCGGTTCCGGAAGGGGCCCGGGCCCCGGCCGCGTCACGGGTCATCCATGAGCGCCCCCCCGCTGTCATGTCCCTTCTCTCCGGCCGTCATGATCTCTCGCTCAGATTGCCCTGGCCCTCTGCTCCGGTTGTTGCTTCTTTTAGTTCCGGAAAACCGACACGATTGTTAAGGAAGCGCCCGGGCTACTGGCTGTTCCTGCGGGGCACGGGACCGGTGTCGCGGACCGCGCGGGGAGGGTCCGTTGACTGTCAGGATCCGCAAGATGACGGAGAGGTCGGAAAAAGGCCGGAAAAAGGCCGGAAAGAGGCCGGAAAGAGGCCGGAAAGAAGCTGAAAATGACTGAAGGATGCCGTGAAGAAGCCGAAAATGTCAGAAGGGTGACGGGAAGATGCCGGAAACGGGCCGGAAGTTCCGGAAACGTGCCGGGCTCTGCTGCTGCCGTGACGTGGACGGGCGGGCCGGGCGCGCCTCCGGGGTTCCGGCCGCGCGGAAACGGGGTCCCGGAGGGCTTGGGGGAAGCCGAAATGGGAATTCCGGGCGTCATTTCGCGTTTTGCGGGCTGGAAGGCACATTTTGGCTGAAGGCAAGGCGGAAAGCGGCCCGGAGAGGTGCCGGGACCTTAGGGGGACACGGCGACGGAGGGGAGAGCCCGGCACGCCCGGGAGGGGCGGATCCCCGTCAACGCCGCGCGGGGAGCGGACTTGAGCGGATCCGGGCGGGCCGGCGGGGCAACCTCCCCCTTGCGGGCGGGCAACAAATTAGCCTTGAATTCGCCGGGGCGATATAGTAAGAATTTTCGTTGCCATGCCGGGGTGCCGGCCGCCGCTGGGCGGCCTTCCGGCGGGCGCCAGCCGCGCAGCCGCGGCCTCCCCCCCCAGGAGGCCGGGCCGGAAAAGCCGTCGCGTCCCGCGCCGGCCCGCGCCCTCCCCGCCGGGGAGCGGCGGCGAGAGGCCGAACAACCCCCGGGAGGTTAGTGTGGAAGATCAAACTCTGAGATTCTCCTCGGACCACGTCTGGGTCAGGCTCGAGGAGGACAACTGCGCCGTAATCGGCTTGACGGAGGAGCCGCTGAAGCTCATCCAGGACTTCAACCGCATAAGGTTCTTGGACGAGGGAGTGGAGCTGTCCAAGGACGACAACTTCGGCAGCGTCATGCAGGACAAGAAGACCCTGTTCCACCTGGTCTGCCCGCTCTCCGGCGAGATCCTGAACGTGAACGACGACATAGAGGACGCCCCCGACGTGCTCCTGGAGGACAACTACGAGGAGGGCTGGCTGATAAGGCTCCTCCTGCACCAGCCCGAGGAGCTGGACGACCTCCTCACCCGCGACGAGTATGAGGACTTCCTGAGCGACGAGGACGACGCGGACGGCTACGACGACGACGAGGAGGAGGAGGAGGAGGAGGACGAGGAGGACGAGGAGGAGGACGAGGACGGCTACTACAACGACCGGGACGACGACTGATCCCCCGCCGTTCTCCCCTCCTGGCCTCGCCTCTCGCGGGGTCGCGGGCGGGAGGGCCGCCGCGGCAGGGTTCAGCCTTCAGGCTTCCGCCTTCGGACTTGCATCCGTCTTCTGCTTTCTGCCATCCCTCCTGACCAGTCTGCCTTCATCCTTTCTTCATTTCAGCCCTTCAGTGCCTCAGCCTTTCTGCCTTTTCCCCTTCAGCCTTTCCGCCTTCTGCCCAGCGCATTCGGTTTCTGTTTCCGGCATTCTGCCCTGACCTTACGGGCGGCAGCCTCCGGGACGCAGTCTGCCGGGCTGGCCCGGCCCCCCGCGCGGCGACCGAACGGACGGGCCCCGGTCCAGGCGTCCGGATCGTCTTACTAAGTTTGAAAGTCCAAACGAGAAGCCCGCAGAGAGGCTCGGGACGCTACCCGGGCCTTTCTGCGGGCTTTTCTTTTCATGAGCCGTAAGCGGGTCGCGCGGGCCGGGGAACGGCAGGCATGCCCGTGTCTGTTCCTCTCCCGCCATTCGCCGGCACCTTCCCCGGCCCGGCCTCCGTCAGCCGATCCTTCCTGCCGTTCAGGCCGGCCCGGCCTTCGTCTCCAGAATCTTCCGTCTCTCTGCGGACTCGGCCTCCGGCTGATGATCCTGTCGGCCTGCCCCGGCCGTCTTGCAGGATGCCCGTGCCGGGGCGTGAGCACTCTGGAAAGTCAGTTTGTTTCAGACGGACACAAGCGATGGATTATTTTGCCGTAACCATTCAGGACCCCTACCCCCTTTAAGTCCCAGCCGAGAGTTTTTTTCAATATCGATGAGTAAATAGGTAGGTGGAGGCAGAAAGGAAGGTTGACCAGTTGGCAGCAACCAAAG
>JAISFP010000362.1 GCA_031263525.1 Deltaproteobacteria bacterium
TGGGGAGCGCCAGCGGCCTGGGACCAGCGGCAAGGCGTCCGGGAACCAGGAAGGGTGCCAGCGGCCTGGGACCAGCGGCAAGGCGTCAGGGAACCAGGAAGGGTGCCAGCGGCCTGGGAACTTGAGGCCAGCCGTTCGGGACCGGGGCGAGTGCCGGCTGACAGGTTCCGGCGAGGTCCTCATGGAAGGTGGGCGTGACTGCCCCGGCTCTTCGGGAGGTACCGTGACTCGCGGGTTTCAGGGGCTTAGGGGACCGGCGGGGGCGCTAGAGGTCGTCCTCGGAGGGGAGGTTGGTCTGGCCGGGGCCGCGCTGGCCGGCGGCGAAGGGCTCGCCCTGGTAGTCCATGGGGTCCACCCCGTAGGCGCGGCACTTGATGATGAACTCCTCGGGGGAGAGCTCGAGCACGGCGCTCGCAGTCTCCACGTCCCCCTGGTGGCAGGAGAGGGCCTTGGACAAGTACACGCTCTCGGCCTCGGAGAGGAGGGAGTCCTCCGTGACCTCGCCGTGCTTGAAGACCTCGGGGGCGAGGCGCAGGTGGAGAGGCAGGACGTCCATCACCACGTGCCCGCTCTGCGAGAAGCGGGCGAGTATCGCGGCCTCGGCCTTCAGCTCCGAGAGGTTGCCGGGCCAGGGGTAGGCGCGGAGGCACTCCATGGCTGAGGGGTCAATGCCCTTGAAGCTCATGCCGAGCTGGCGGGCGGCCTTGGCCACGTACTCGTTCGCGAGGTACTCTATGTCGTAGCGCATCTCGCGGAGGGGGGGGAGGGCCAGGTTTATCTTCGTGAGCCTGGCGTAGAGGTCCTCGCGGAAGAGGCCGTTCTCCACGCGCTCCAGGAGGTTCGCCGAGGACGAGCTTATGAAGCGCACCGCGACGTTCCTGGCGTGGCGCGACCCTATCGGGTAGATGAGCCCCTCCTCCAGGGCCATGAGGACGCTCCTCTGGGCGGTCATGGAGAGGTACTCTATGTGGCGCAGGAAGATGGAGCCGTTGTCTGCCAGGCTCATGAGCCCGGCCTGGTTGTCGTCCGCCCCGGACTCCTGGCCGAAGAGGATGCGGTCCATCTGGGCGGGCTGGAGATCGGAGAGGGTCACCTTTATGAAGCGCCCGTTCCGCTGGGCGCTCTGGAGGTGGATGTGGCGGGCGAGGCTCGTCTTGTCGGTGCCGGGCTCGCCGGTGATGAAGATGGGCTCGTGGTTCTGGGCCACGTGGGAGGCAGTGGAGTAGACTATCCTGACCTTCAGGTCCCTGCTCGCGATGTCGGCGGCCGGGTCCGTGGAGCTGTCCTGGATCTGGCGGGCGTTCTCGCGGTCGGCCCCAGCTATGATGTTCTCGAGGAAGGGGCTCATGAGCTGGGCCAGCGCGGCCAGGAAGCTCAGGTCCTGCTCGTCCACGTCCCGCGTCTGGTTCTCCATGTACATGAGCCCCATCTGGGAGGAGGAGCGGCAGTAGAGCGGTGCCATGACGCAGGGCTGGTCCACCTGGAGGACGTGGCGGGTCCCGGCGTTGAAGTCCAGGCCGGTCACTATCCTGGGCCAGAGGAGGGCCTCGCCCAGCTCGGTCACCCTGCGGTAAGGGACCTGGCTTATGAGGAGCCTCTTGCCCTCTGGGTGGGACACGTAGGAGATCTGCCTCAGGCCGGTGGACGATCCCGGCCAGAGGATGGAAACGGAGGTGGCCCCCAGCTGCTCGGAGAGGAAGTTCACGAAGGTGGGCACCACGTCCTGCTCGGGCACGGTGCAGAGGACGTGGTTCAGGGCCGAGATGAGGGCGGCCTGATCGGCGTTTATGTTCGCGGCGCAGTCGGAGCCGGGCCGGGATATGGTGTTCTGCTGGGACTCCGTGACCGAGTTCAGCACCAGCGCCGCGGGGGCCGGGCCGGTCACCACGTCCAGGAGCGGGTCGAAGATGAAGATCTCCTGGCCTATCTTCACGCAGTCGAAAGGCTTGAGCTTGGTCTGGAGGGTCACTGGGAGATCGTTTAGAAGGGTCCCGTTGGTGCTCTCCAGATCGGATATGAAGTAGCTCTCGCCTATCTTGGATATCTCGGCGTGGCGCCGGGAGGCGCTCCTGTCAAATAGGATGAGGTCGCAGTCCGAGGAGCGCCCCAGGACCGCCTTGTCATGGAGGGCGAAGCGGAATCCCAGCCGGTCCTCCCGGAAGGCTACAAGCTCGGCCATCGTCTTACCTTAGCGTAGTTGAGGGCGTTAGGGTAGCCGACCGGGGGCGGTCGCCCGGCGGCAGCTTGCCGGGTCCGGCAGGCACCGGGGCGGACCGTCCGCGCCCGGGGGGGGAAGCCTTTTAATATTTGCACAATAATGGGATTCTGTCAAATGAAGCCCGTTCTTCCGGGCGGTCCGAAGCCCTGTCCCGGGGCCGCCGTCGCAACTTCCGGAGCCCCCGGGGAGGATGCGGGGCGGGCCGGAATCGGGCCGGAAAGAAGGTGTTCCGGAGGTCAGAAGTCAGCGGCAGAAAGAGAGCGTGTCAGCTTAATTTCAGAAATAATATACTTTATAAGATTTATTATATCTATTAGAGTATATATAAAGATTCTATAAAATGTTGAATAATGGACAAATAAATATTTTGATGTTAATTACGCTAAATATGTTGGTGTCTGTTCACGAAAGAAAGCGCGGGAAACTCAGCGCGACCCAGTTCATCCTCACGCCTGGTGCAGGGCGGCCTTCCTCCGGGTCCAGAACGGCCTTCCTCCGGGTCTTGAGCGACCATCCTCCCAGTCCAGAACGGCATTCCCCCGGGTCCGGAGAGCCTTCCGGCGTGTCCGGAGAGCCTTCCTGCGGGGCCAGAGCCGCCTTCTTCCGGGTCCAGGACAGGCTCTTTCCGTGGCCGGGGCGACCTGCCCGTGAACGGATACCATTTTTGGCTCTGTCCTGTCTTCTTCAGCCAGTTCGACATCCCGCCGTGAATCCGCCTTCCAAATTGCGATGCCAAGCCATTCGGTCCGGAGCTTTCCAGGACTTCCAGGAAGGCTTGCCTGGCTTGCGGAAATTCGGTGTTGACTCGCCATGATTCGCTGTGTTTAAATGGCTGGTTATCCCGGTAAAGTTCCAGTTGCCGCTTCGGAAGCCTCCGTTGGCGTCCCCCCGCCTAACGTGGTTCCATCCTCCATATGGCGTTCCCGCCGGAGGAAGCCATCCCCGTCTCCTGCCATGTTTCACGACAAGGCCGGCATCGTGTTCAGTTCCGCCGCAATGCCTATATTCGGCAATGCGGCATTCCAGCAATCTTAGGTGACCCATGAAGGCCGTGATAGCCGTCCTAATTTTTTCCTTTTCAGTTTCCGTTGCCGTCGAAGCAGACAGGCTCGGTCGTTTCAACAATACGCCGTATTCGCCGTTGCAGGAGCAGGTCGGAATGTGCCTTGAAGAAAACGGTGCCGGGTGCGCCGGGCGGATCGTCAGCTGCGGGGCGTCTCCCACCGGGGATGTCGCCCGCAGGGGATGCTGCTCCCACCACGGCGGGGTCTGCGGATGCTCCAAATCCCGCGCAAAATGTTGCGATGGTATTTTGTCGCCGTCATGCGGGTGCAATTGAAGATCTGACATTGCCTCTTCACTTAAGGCTGAAGGCATTCCTTATTCTTAAGTGAAGAGGCAATATTGACATGATGCAATGTCAATCAGAGCGAACTGAAAATATTATTTGCTACCATTTTTTTAATACGTGACAAAATGTCTGCATGGACTCTCCGTAGCCGAAGGCGACGCCTTGTCCGGGGGGAGGGCAGTCTCGGCGGCGGAAGGCTGCGCCTCGTCCTGGCCGGCGGCCTCGGACGGGGCCACGGAAGCGTCCGCGGCGGCGGAAGGCTACGCCTCGTCCTGGGCGGCGGCCTCGGGCGGGGCAGGGGGAGCGTACTCGGCGGCGGGAGGAGAAGCCTCGTCTGAGGTGGCGGCCTCGGGCGGGGACGGTGGAGCTTCAGCGGCTGCGGAAGGAGACGACTCGTCCTGGGCGGCGGCCTCGGACGGGGTCGTGATAGCGTCCTCGGCTCCGGAAGGAGACGACTCGTCCTGGGCGGCGGCCTCGGACGGGGTAGTGAGAGCTTCCTCGGCTGCGGAAGGAGACGCCTCGTCCAGGGTGGCGGCTTCGGGCTGTGCCGTGTGAGCGTCCTCGGCGGCGGAAGGTGACGTCTCGTTCCGGGCTGCGGCCTCGGGCAGGACAGGGGGAGCGTCCTCCAGGGCGCCGGGGAACATGCCGGCGGATGCCCCGTCCATACCGTCGCCCCCGGAAGGCGGGGCCTGCTCGGAGGGGAAGAGGTCCACGACCATTACGTCGTCCTCGTCCGGATCGGTCGCGGTGGGCTCCTCCTGCTGGCTCTTGAGCAGGACCTCGCGGTTCTTGGGCAGGGGGAGCCCGTGCTTCTTGAGCTTCCTCGAGACGCCTGCCTGGCTGATGCCCAGGCTCTGGGCCATCTCACGGGTGTTCCGGCAGGTGGCTATGGCCTTCAGGAGGGACATCCTCTCGCTCTCGTGGAGTTTTTCCGCGAGATTGGCCTCCGGCGTGCCGCTGTCAGGATCCTGGCTGGGGGGGGGCTTGCGGGAGGACTCCAGGATGCGGGCTAGGAACGTCCCGATTTGCGCGCTGTTGCTTATGAGCACCGCCTGGTGGAGGCTGTCCAGGAGCTCGCGCACGTTGCCGGGGAATTCGTGGGTGAGAAGCACGTCCAGGGCTTCGGGGCCCAGCTCCTTCGAGACCCCGTAGCGCTCGTTGAGTCTCGCGAGCTCCTGGAGGGCGAGCTCCATTATGTCCTTCCGGCGCTCCCGGAGAGGGGGGATGGCGAGCGAGAAGACGCCCAGGCGGATGAACAGCTCGCTCTTGAAGTGCCTCGCGTCCACGAGGGGTCTCAGATCCTTCGAGGTGGCGGCGACTATTGCGCAGTCGCTCTTGACTATGCGGGTTCCCGCCACCCGCCTGAAGGAACGGGTGTCCAGGAAGGTGAGGAGCTTGGTCTGGACTGCGGACGGCATCTCGCTTATCTCGTCCAGGAACACCGTGCCCCGGCCCGCCGCCTCGAAAAGGCCCGCGCGGCCGTCGGGGCAGGCGCCGCGGAAGGCCCCGCGCTCGTAGCCGAAGAGCTCGGCCTCCAGGAGCTGGGCCGTGAAGGCGGAGCAGTTTATCTGTAAGAGGGGCTCCTGGGAGCGGCGGGACTTGGAGTGGATGTACTTGGCGATCAGGCTCTTTCCCGTGCCGCGCTCGCCCGTGATGAGGATCTGTGGCGGGTCGTAGCGGGCTATCTTGGAGGCCGTCTCCATGCAGAGCTCCATGGCAGGGCTCGTGGCGACAACATCGCGGGCGGCGAGCTCGGACAGCTGGATGTCGGCCAGCTGGCCCTTGTAGTGGGATATTGCCTGCTTGTGCTTCTGGATTGCGGTCTGGAGCTCCAGGTGCTCGGTCAGATCCCTCTTGTTGATGACCACCAGTCGCACCTCCCCGTCCGGGCTGAAGATGGGGTTCCCGGTCAGGAGCACGTGCCTGCCGGTCTTCAGGTGCTGAACCATGCGGGTGACGGGCCTCCCGGACGCGAGCACGTCAGGGGATATGACGTCCGAAGCGAGCCGGTTGTCGGTCAGGAACGTGACCGGCCTGCCCTGGATCTCGTCGCGGGAGAGGCCTATCTGCTTGGCGGCGGCCTCGTTCACCAGGATGAGCCTGCCCTTCACGTCCACCACGGCTATGCCGTCCGCGGAGCTCTCGAAGATATCCTTGTAGAAGGGGGTGAGCGGGTCCAGGGGCTGGCTCGTTTGCAGGTAGGGCTGCCAGAGCCTCTGGTCGAAGATGGTCACTGCCGCGCCCGTCCCCCCGGGGAGGGGCTTCACCTGGATGTAGCAGTTGTCCAGCTCCGGCGGAACCAGCCCAATCGCCTGGCGACCCCCGTCCATGGCGGAAGCTATGTCGGCGGCGGTCTTGGGCCAGAGGCTGGCCAGCTCGAGTCCGGCAAGCTTCTGGGGTGCCGGGCCAAGAAGGTTGGCGGCCTCCTTGTTGCTGTTGACAACGATGCCGTCTCTGTCCAGGACAAGGATGCCCAGGGGCAGGCTGTTCAGGATGTCGTTTGCCTGGAGGGTTGGGGAGGGTACTGGGGCGGCGGGAAGGAAAGACTGGATGGATTTTTTGGTCGTCATAAACCTGGGAGACTTGAGGCCGGGGGCGGGTAGCCCCCTACTCTGAAGCGGCCCCGCCCTGCTAGGGGAGGGGCGATGAAACTCGGCCCTTTCGGATGCCCGCCCCTCTGGCGCCTTCCTCGGGGGCGCGTCGGACTCGGGGCGGGTCCTGGTCAGAATTATACGGATTTGATTCCTTTTTGCAAGCTGAGCCGCATGTCCTGCTATGAAAGTGATCTTTTTCAACTTTTTTGCGGGAAAGTGTATTTTTTTTCTTGCCTGAATGAATATAATGCCCAGGTGCAGCGTCCGCCAGGGTCAAGCAGCCGGTCTGCGGGGGCCGGTCTGCGGCTCTTTTCCGAACCGGGACGGGGCCAGCGGAAATCGGTTCAGGGAATCCGGACGCCGCCGGCGATGCCGGTTCGATTTTTCTGGAGTTCTGAACCGGTTTTGTGATCAGCAGTTCGTTTTTTGCCGTAGTTATTTTCTGACGTTCTCGCGGAGATGCCGGATGAGCCGGAAAGGCGGGACTGGGACAAGGACCTTCAGCGGAGCTTCGGTTCTGGGCAGGAGAGTGCGGAAGGGGGGTGGCAAAGGATAAATCTGATTTCCTCGGATTATTCAGGGACTTAGCGACGAGAGTGGGGTACGGGGTGCGAGTGCTCATCCTTCATTTGTACGATCAGTCTTTCCGGAGGCGCCTCCGGAAAGCCCTGAGCAGGTTCGCAACCCCCATTCAGTCCATGGCTCCCTCCCGTGTGCCTGGAATCTGGTCACGCTCGTTTCAGTTTTCCTTCTCTCGTCTCATTATTCTCCTTCTTGTCAGAGACAACATGTTCTCTTTCTTGTCTTTTCAGAGAAAACATTTATCTCCTAATCCATCATTTTCCCATCTCAAGCTTTTAATTTCTGTGAAGTATCAATGTTTGGGGGTGAATTCCAGAACGATTTTTTATATTTCTGCAAACATTCAGGCACCTCCCTCAAGGGAGACTCAACAGAGGGAGCTTTCCAGCCAAAATGCCCTCTATGAAAACTATTTGCCCGCATGAAGCATCAATAGTTGACTCTTCAGCTTCAAGGGTTCCGTATCATGGCTCTCTTCTCCCTAAAAAGGCCCTCGATAGAATGGGACCTGAATGCGTACATATTGTTTCAATAATATTATCTAAAATTATTTAATTTTGATATTACGACAGATGTCATGTTATCTTGGACTAGCAATATATGATTATTTAAAAATTAAAAAATTATATCTTATTATATTTAGACAATATTAATCATTCAAATATTAATGAATTATCAGCCATAACGCAAAAATTTAGAATATATTATTTATTACAAGTCATTATAATTCTAATTATGATTCATAAATGATTTTCATCCAATAGCAGGCAATAAATATTATAATTTATATTTTTATTAAATTTGTATATTTTATGAACAATCCATAAGTTCTTTGTTGTTCTGATAGAAACTCCGGCAAAAGTATTTCGAGCTACATCATTTGTCCATGAGTTGCAAACATTTGCGGCATTAATTTAATCAATTTTTCCAACCGGTGTTCAGAAAAGCCAGCACGTACATCTCGGAACTTTATGGCGAAAGATTCTTCGAATATTGCCGGTCTGGGCACAGGAAAATCGGCATGGAAGTTTGAGTTCTGTGCCTCGAAACTTCCCGCCTGTTTCGTCGGTTGGGTTCCGAAAAGCCGGCAAGGAGGTTTAGGGACCTTTCGCCGCATGCCCCTTTGATTCCGGCGGTACCGACCTGACGGAACCTCCCGCGTGGCATCCTCAGTGGCGTGAATGGCCGAGGAGCCGGCCACTTCAGTCTTTAACGGCGCGATCTTGCCAGTTGATGATGAGGATGTTAAGATTTCCGCCAACCCGAGTTCCAGGATCCAGCCGAAGTCCACTCCCTTCCGGGCCGGCACCTTCCGCCGTCCTGACAGGGGCGTTCAGGCAGGTTTTTCCCCGGCTCCGTGACGGATGCCGGTCCAGGTTGTTGCAACAAATTCACGTCTCGCCACAAGATTTTCCTTGGGCATGTCATCTCCAGGTGTCTGGCCCAGAGCCGAGGCGAATCCATTTCGCAACTGTTCATGTGCCCCCCTCCCAAAGAGAGCTCAACTGGAGGCCTTTGCAACCAAAATGCCCTCTGCAGAAACTTTTTCCCTCCATATGAAGTATCCATTGTCGACTCTTCAACTTCAAAGGTTTCTCACCTTTGCTCTCTTCCTCCGAAAAGGCCTTCAATAGGGGGGCACCTGAACAGTTGCTTCATTCGTTTCCCCAAACGATGACTTTTGCTCGGCTCCCCGATCCCTGCCTCCTGCCCGTCTCCCGGGCCGCTGCCTCCTGCCCGTCTCCCTGGCCGCTGCCTCCTGTCCCGCTCCCTGGCCGCTGCCGCCTGCCCGGCTCCCGGGCCGCTGCCGCCTGCCCGGCTCCCTGGCCGCTGCCTCTGCCCCGCCCGTTTCCGGTCCCGGCCCCTGGCCGGACCGAAGAACGACTTCTACGGGCCCCGTCTCCGGACCAACCCCCTCGACACCCCCGACCCGCAGGCCGCTGCCGCCTGCCTGGAGGAGCCTCCCGCCCAGATGCCTTCCGACCCTGCCAACCCCCAGGGGGGGACCCAGGCCGAGATCCGGCTTTCCGTCTCCCCGGCCGCCTCGCTTTCCGTCTGCGAGCTCATGCCTCTCCTGAGGCTTCTCAGGGTGGAGAACCGCCAGGGGGAGACACTTGCCGCAGACGCTGTCGAGCTCTCGTCCTCCCCTCCCGTCTTCGGCGCCTACACGCTCCCCGTCAAGAGGCTTGGCCCCCTGGATGCCTACGAGGTCCCCCTGGAGAGTCTAAGGCCGGCTTTGGACAGGTCACTTCTCGCCTCGGTGAAGGCCCAGACCCCCCTGGAGATCAGCGCCGGTCTCGTCGCGCCAGCCGGAAGGCTTTCCGTGACGTCGGCCCAGACCCTGCTTCTCCCTCCCTGGACCTGGCCCGGCCTGGGGAGCGGTCTGGAACCGTCCCTTGCCTACTTCGCGTGGTCGGGGAGGGCGACGGCGCTGGAGGGCCTTCTCCCGTCCTCGGACGGCAGCGCCCCCTCCGACCCCAGGACGGTTGCGGCCCGGGCATGGAAGTCAGTGTGCTCGCTGGGCCTGAGACTCTCCGAAAGGGCGGGCGCCGCCGAGGCCCCGCGTCCTGGTGAGAGAAGGATGGTCCTGTCCCCGGAGACCCTGACAGGCCGGGGGGAGGGCACCGCCCTGGACATGGCAGTCCTCTTCGCTAGCGTCTTCCTCGCCCTTGGACTTGAGCCGTCGCTCGCCTTCGCGGGTCGCAGGCTCTACGTCTGCCTGAGCCCCAGGCCCGTCCCTCACCCCGTGCCCTGGATGCCCGGCAGGGGGAAGGTCACCACCTCAGCCGGCATGGGCTACACCGTGTGCTTCGATCCTGCCGGGGCCTTCTCCGCCTCCGCCGCAGACGAGTTCGGGCAGGAGTTTTCCCGATCCAGCGCGGCCATCCAGCAGGGAGAGATAGCCGGCGTCCTGGACTTCCGCTCCGCGCTTGCTTCCTCCTTCCCTGGCGGGGCCCGGGGACAGCTTGGCGAGCGGTTCCTGCCGTTTCCTTATCCTCAGGGCTCAGGTTCCGTGCCTGTCTCGGGTTCCGTGCCGGCCTCAGCCTCTGCACCGACTTCACCCCCGGATTCTGGTTCACCTTCATCGCCGGCTTCGGGTTCGGTGGCGGCGCCAGCCCCTGCAGCTACTTCACCCCAGCCGGAAGCGCAGGGTTCTGGTTCACATTCATCGCCGGCTTCGGGCCAGGTGGCGGCACCGGACCCTGCATCTACTTCACCCCAGGCGGCAACCCAAGGTTCTGGTTCACCTTCATCGCCGGCTTCGGGCCCGGTGGCGGCACAGGACCCTGCAGCTACTTCACCCCAGGCTGCAACGCAAGGTTCTGGTTCGCCTTCATCGCCGGCTTCGGGCCAGGTGGCGGCACCGGACCCTGCCGCTACTTCACCCCAGGCGGCAAAGCAAGGTTCTGGTTCACCTTCATCGCCGGCTTCGGGCCCGGTGGCGGCTTCCCCCTCCGCAACGGATTCACCTCAGGCGGGGACTTTGGGGTCTGTTTCATCACCGATGTCAGATTCACCTTCCGAGCTGGGGTCAGTTTCGGACTCGACCGCCTCCTTTGCCAGGCCGGACCCGCCGGACCTGTTCAAAAATCCCTTCCCGGACATCCCCGACATCATAAAGGTGGACCCGGACAGGCTGCCTCCGCTGCGGCCGGCTGACCTTCCCGTGCCGGCAGCCTCTCCCGGGCCGGCTTCACACTATGACTCCCCTTCCCTTTTGGCTAACTGGCCGCAGGATCTTTCCCCGCCTCCCGTCCCCCCCATGCCTTCCGTGCCCGGAGAGTCTGCCGGAGCTTCCTCGCCTTCCGCATCGCAGGCGGCTACCGCGCCTCCACCGTCGCATGCGGCCCTTGAGCATCCCCAGTTGCAAGTTGCTCCCGCATCTCTCTCGCCGGAGCCGGCTCCACTGTCCTCTCCGCCGGGGGACGGTCCCGCTGCCTCCCCGTCGGGGGCAGCTCCCGCAACAACGTCATCGGGGGCGGATCCCGTTCCCCCCTTGTCGGGGGCCGCCCCCTCAACCCCGTCGTCGGGGGCGGCTCCCGTTCCTCCCGTGCCGCGGGTCGCTCCCTCGACTCCGTGGTCGGGGCCGGATCCCGTGCCGCAGGCGTCTCGCGGGCCCCTGTCCTCTCCTGCGGGGCAGATGTCGCAGATGCCGCCGGCGTTCCTGGCTCCCCTGCCGCCGCCCCTGGCGCCCTCCGTCGGTCCGGACGGAGTGCTTCTGCAGAGCCAGCAATACCAGAAGCCGCCGGAGCACCTGACAAAGTTCGAGACCTGGAAGAGGCGGCTCCTGGATCTCTCGAACAGGAACAGCCTCCTGAACTTCCGCACCGGCCAGAGGATGGTGGACATCGTCTGCGCGGATCTGCCGGGCCTGGAGGACCGCCTGGCCACGGGCAAGAAGTTCGACTTCGCGGCTGGGCTGGAGCTTCTCGAGAGGCTTCCGGGCGTCAGGCCCCAGGGGGACGCTGCGGTGTCCCAGGCGCTCATGCGGATAGCCCAGGCCAACAGCTCGAAGAACGTTCTCCTGGCCTGCTCCGGGGAGTCAGACCTGAACAGGCGGCTCCTGGCGCTCTTCCGCGAGGCGAGGACGGCCATGCAGGAGGGGGGGAGCAACATACTCTTTCTGGCCGTGGGCTTCCTCGCGTGGACGGACGGGCCCGCGGAACGCCAGGCGCCGCTCATCCTGGTCCCGGTGACCCTGTCCAGGGGCGTCGCGGGAAGCCGCTTCAGGCTGGAGGCGCTGGACGACGAGCCCAGGTTCAACCTCACCCTGGTGGAGAAGCTGCGCACCCAGCACGGCATAGGGAGCCTCGACAGCCTGGCGGCGGAACTTCCCCGCGACGACAAGGGCCTGGACGTGGCGCTCATACTCGACCAGACGGTCCAGGCGGTCTCCGGGCTGGCTGGCTGGCGGGTTACCCAGAGGGTCACGCTCGGGCTCTTCAGCTTCGCGAAGCACCTCATGTGGAGGGATCTGGCGGACATCGAGACCGAGGGCCGCGACCGCACTAGCGAGGTGCTGAACCTCCTTATAAACCGCGAGCCGCTCCCCGGGGGCGGGACGCCCTTCATGGAGCCGGGGGATCTGGACGACGGACTGGCCGCCTCTGACGAGTTCCTGCCGCTCAGGGCCGACTCCTCCCAGCTCGCTGCCGTGATGCGGGCGGCACGGGGCGGGTCCTTCGTGCTCATCGGCCCGCCGGGCACTGGCAAGAGCCAGACCATCGCGAACATGATTGCCCAGTGCGTGGCCGAGGGCATGACGGTCCTCTTCGTGGCCGAGAAGGCCGCGGCGCTGAACGTGGTGCAGCGCAGGCTCCAGGCCCAGGGGCTCGGGGGCTTCTGCCTGGAGCTGCACTCCAACCGTACCGACAAGCTGGCCGTGGTGCGCAGGCTGCACGAGGAGCTCTCGTCCAGGCCATGCCCTCCCTGGACGGGCTGGCAGGCCTCCTCGGACGGGGTCGGGAGGGCACGCGGGGCGCTCAACGCTTACGCCAGGGCAGTTCACCGGACGTCCCCCGCCAACGTGACGCCGTTCTCCGCGCTGGGAGGACTCCTCGCCCGCTGGGAGTGCCCGGACGTGGAGCTGGGGCCGCCCGCCGGGGGAAACGGGATCCTCTCGCTGACCGGGGACGCTACGGAGGCCATGCTGGAGACCGCGAGTCTCCTGGGGGCCCTGTGCCGGGCCTCGCGGGGCAAGGGGAGCGTCACGCGCTACCTGGGGACGCTTGCCTGGACCCCGGAATGGGAGGAGGGGCTCTGCCGGTCGGCCCGGAAGATCTCCGAGCTCGCGGGCAGGCTGGCCGCCTTCGACAGGGACCTGGGTCCGCTTTCCGATCCAGGGCTCTCCCACACCCCGCTCTCCATGGCGGGGACGGTGCTGACGCTTGCCGGCTTCCTTCCGGCGGCGGAGGCGGGGAGGCTGAGCTTCGTGGCCGGGGGCCCGGGGTCGCCCGAGCGGGCGCGGATAGCGGAGGCATTGAGGCTCCTGGACGACGCCGCAGCAGTGATGGGCGCCTATGCCGGGGACGGCGGGGGAGGCACGGGCCGGCTCATGGCCCTCATGGATTCCATGGGGCCCCTGGCGGAGGTCATGATCGGCCGGGGAGGCTTCGACCCCGGCGCCGTTGACGCCCTGTCCGTGAGTTTCATGGCCGCGGAGGCCCTGTCCCGGCCCGAGCTGATGCGCCCGGCATGGGAGCTGGCCGGGTCAGGGGAAGCGGACGCATGCGAGGCCGAGGTGCCGCAGGCACTGGATCTGCTCCGCGACTGCCGGGCGGCGGTTGCCGCGCTCGAGGGCAGCTACGACATGGACAGGGCCCTGGCGCTGGACCTGGACGGGCTAGGGGCACTGTGGGACTCTGCCGACGGCGCCTTCTTCGCGACCGCGTTCCTGCGCCGCCGGAAGGTGCAGGGCGCACTCGCCTCGGTCATGACCCCGGCCGCGACGGTCAGGCCCGCCTCGCCCCGGAACGAAATCTCCATGCTCTCGGAATGCGTCCGCGCCCGCGCGGCCCTGGACTCGCTCCCCGCCCTGGGGGCCCTGAGCCTCCGGCCCGGAGGCTCGGCGGTGTTCAGCGGCCGCGAGACGGATCCCCAGGCCCTCTCCCGATTCCGCGACTTTCTGGTCAGGCTCAGGACGGCTAGGCCGGCCTTCCTCGCCGCCGCGGCGGCCATGAGGGACGCCGCTTGCAGGATAAGGGCCCTTCTGGACACTGCGGACGCCCTCGCGGCGGCCCTCGCCGGCAGGACCTCGTGGGGGTCGTGGGGCCCTTGGGGAGTCAGGGCCGGCAGGGCCGCGGACGCCCTCATGGATGGTCTCACCCCTTACGGTGGTGCCGAGCGGGGCTCGGTGGTGCCAGGCATGCCGTCCGGAGCTCAGGCTTCTCATGGAGTCTCGGCGGCCGGGGATGCCCGGGTGGCCTCGGCGTCAGGGGAAGCCCGGGGCGGAACTCCGTCCGGGGAGTCCCGGGGGGCGACGGCAGCCGGGGATGCCCGGGGGCCATCGGGGTCTTCAGGGGCGTCTGCCGCCTCGGGAGCTTCGGGAGAAGCGAGAAATCCGGGAAATCCGGGAGTTCCTGGAGGGCCCGGGGCTCCGGGGGCCCCGGCGGGCGCGCCAGTCCCCCCGGGCTCCGGACTGGGGCCGCCGGGGGAGGCCTGGGCGGCCCGCGTGGCCCAGGCCGGGCTTGACGCGGAGGCCTTCAGGGCGGAGGCCGTCAACTTCATGACGCTCATGGGCTGGCGGGGGGACGCGGGGACCCTGTCCTTCAGCGCGCTCGAGCGTGTGGCCGGGGACGCCCTGAACTACCGCGACTCCCTGAACGGCTGCGTGCAGTACCTGGCGCTCCGCCGGAAGGCGGAGGGCATGGGCCTGGGCCATTTCGCGGAGGCCCTGGAGAACGGCACGGTGCGCGAGGGCGAGGAGCAGGAGTGCCTGAGGCGCTCCCTGTGCGCCCGCTTCGTCTTCCAGGCCATGAACCGGGATCCCGCCGCCCTGGGCACCACCCCGGCGGACCGCGAGCACCAGCTGGGGCAGTTCAGGAAGCATTACGAGACGAAGCTTTCCGGCGCGGTGAGGCACGTTAAGGGCATGAAGCGGGCCCCGGGCTTCGCGGACGCGTTCCCCGCAAAGGAGGTCCAGCTCCTGGAGAAGGAGTTCAACAAGAAGCGCAGGCACCTGCCGGTGAGAAGGCTCCTGGCCTCCCTCCCTCGGCTGGTCCCAGCGCTCACGCCGTGCCTGCTGATGAGCCCGCAGTCCGTGGCCCAGTACCTGCCGGCGGACTGCGAGCCCTTCGACGTGGTGGTCTTCGACGAGGCCTCCCAGATCCCCTCCGCCGACGCGGTGGGGGCGCTCGCCAGGGGCAGGAGGGCGGTGGTGGTCGGCGACCCCAAGCAGCTCCCGCCAACCGACTTCTTCTCCAAGAAGGTGGAGGCTGACGAGGACTCGGAGGAATGGGACGACGAGCCCCTGGAGAGCATCCTGGACGACTGCCTGGCCGCCGGGTTCCCCAGGGTGAGCCTCGGGTGGCACTACCGCTCCCGCTCCGAGAGCCTCATCTCCTTTTCCAACGGCCGCTACTACGGGGGGGGCCTGGTGACGTTCCCGTCCCCCGACGCCGCGGACATGGCCGTGGAACTGGTCAAGGTGGACGGCGTCTACGACAGGGGCAGGGGGGGCACGAGGACCAACTTGCCCGAGGCCGAGGCGGTGGTCGCGGAGGTCGTGCGGCTCCTGAAGTCGGCCGAGTCGCGGATGCCGGGCTTCTCCGTGGGCGTGGTGACCTTCAACGCCCCCCAGCAGGAGCTGGTCGAGAACCTCCTCGAGCGCGAGCGCCTGGCGGACCCGACCCTCGAGCGCTACTTCGACGAGGCCCTCGAGGAGCCCGTGATAGTGAAGAACCTGGAGAACATCCAGGGCGACGAGCGCGGGCACGTGCTCTTCTCCGTGGGCTACGGCCCGGACGCCCAGGGGAAGATGACCCTGAACTTCGGCCCCCTGAACAGGCCCGGCGGCGAGAGGCGCCTGAACGTCGCCATCACCAGGGCCCGGCTGGGGGTGAAGATCTTCGCCTCTTTCGCCCCGGACGTCATCCCCGAGGGGGACAGGACCCCGAGGGGCGTGGCCGATCTCCGCGACTTCATGCGCTACGCCGCCCGGGGCGGAGCCGCCTCCGCGCAGCCCGGCGGGTCACGCGCCTCCTCCGAGTTCGCGGCCTACGTGGCGGAGGGGCTCCGTTCCAGGGGCTGGAAGGTGGACTGCCGCCTCGGGGCCTCGGGCTTCCGGATGGACATGGCCGTGGCGGATCCCGCCGACCCCTCCCGCTACCTGGCGGGCATCGAGTGCGACGGGGAGTCCTTCCGGGACGCGCGCACGGCGGTCGACCGGGAGATCCTCCGGGGCGAGGTTCTTGCCGGGCTCGGCTGGAAGATTATCCGCGTCTGGTCCATGGAGTGGTGGAAGCAGTCGGGAGTGGCCGAGGCCAGGTCCAGGATGGACATGCTGGACACGGAGCTGAGGAGGCTCCTGAGGTAGGTGGGGCAATCCCCGGCCTGCCGGCCCGCCGCATTCTGCCGCGCCCAGCCGTTGAGATCGCCCCGTCGGGGAGGTCGGCTGGCCAGTGACTGAGGCTGGGTTGGCCTGGGACTGAGGCCGGGCTGACCAGGGACTGAGGCCGGCCTGGCTGGCCCGAGAGAAAGGTCGGCCTAGCCGGCCTGGGATCCCCCAGTCTCTCCAGTGGAAACGGTCAAGTCTGGTTTAGACTTACTGGTTCAGGTGATCTGGCTCGAATGGGAGGCCATATTTGTTTTCGTATGGGTCGCTCTTTAGCAAGCCGAGAACTATGAAGCCGAGCGGGATACAAAAAAACAGGAAGTACCCGAGCCAGATGGAGTGCCCGGTGTCGTGGGCACGGCGCCCTATGAGTGACAGGGAGGAACAAAAGTTGATCACGAACCAGATGCTAAGTAATCCGCCAAACGCTGCAATTTGAAGCGAAGTGTCCTGTGGAGGTTGATCCGAAATGAACCCCTGACTTTCCAAGGATATTACAATGCAGTACACTACAAAGTTAAGAACAACACAGAACAGAAGAAAAGACCAGAATTCTGTCCGGTTTGCCCTTCCGGCGGATTTTCCGAAGTTGCGGATGGTATGGAAAATGTAGCTCATCAGATGCTCCTTATCAGCGGGAGAGTGTAGGGGAAAGAACCTTTCCGTAAGCTCCTGCGGACTGCCAGGGGCTGGCATGGCGTATGGCGAGGCAATAAGTTAAGGTCAGAATTGTTTAAGAAGCGGCATTGTTCTGCTCATCTTGAATGTGACTCCTGCCTTTCAGGAACTATTACGGCGGGATTACCCTTTCGGAGATGGATTTTCGACAGAAAGCGCCAGAATTTGCCCGCCAGCCCTGCCAAGAAGTTTACTAGTTTCAGGGACTTGGGGCTTATGGAGCTAATGCGGGAGAGTTTCAGTCAGCAGTTGAGGAGGAGGCATAAAAAAGGTGGCGTAACTAGGTCTGTTGTTGAACTTTTCCCTTTTCAAAGCAATGTCACCAACTTAAGGGATATGGGATATGCCTAATAAGGCATCTGTTCACAGCGAAGGCTTGGGGAAGCCATTCGCAACATTTGCTTATGCTACTTGGCCAACTTGGAAAGCCATCCTATCCTTGCGAGGGGATACTCTGGTCACCTTATGTGGTGCTCTGGCCGGAGGCAGTCCCCCCCGTGAGGGTCGGGGCTCCGAGAAAGCGACTAATCCCCCTCGTAAACAGAAATTGCTGGCATCTGTATAAAGTATCATATCTCGACATA
>JAISFP010000420.1 GCA_031263525.1 Deltaproteobacteria bacterium
GGGCTCGGGCACGCGTGCCCGGGCTAGGGAACGGGTGCACGGACTATGGAACGGAAGCACGGAATCTGGGCAGGAAGCCCGGTATCGGGGATGGGAGCCCGGTATCGGGGAGGGGAGCCCGGTATCGGGGAGGGAAGCCCGGAATCGGGGAGGGAAGCCCGGAATCGGGGAGGGAAGCCCGGGCTCGGGGAGGGAAGCACGGGCTCGGGGAGGGGAGCCCGGAATCGGGGAGGGGAGCCCGGAATCGGGGAGGGGAGCCCGGAATCGGGGAGGGAAGCCCGGGCTCAGGAAATGGAGCCCGGGCTCGAGGAATGGAGCCCGGAATCAGGGAATGAAGCCCGGACTCGGGGAGGGGAGCCCGGACTCGGGGAGAAAAGCCCGGACTCGGGAAAAGGAGCCCGGATTCGGAAAGGGAAGCCTGAAATCGGGGAAGGAAGCCCGGACTCGGGGAGGGGAGTCCGGACTCGGGGAGGGGAGTCCGGACTCGGGGAGGGGAGTCCGGACTCGGGGAGGGGAGACCGGACTCGGGGAGGGGAGTCCGGACTCGGGGACGGGAGTCCGGACTCGGGGAGGGGAGTCCGGACTCGGGGAGGGGAGTCCGGACTTGGGGAAGGGAGTCCGGACTCGGGGAAGGGAGCCGGTCAATACTTTCAGGAGTATTCAAGCCGTTTTGGAGTCATATTGCCAGTTCAGTTTAATGTTAGAATTTTGCCAATCGGTCCAGGGGTGAAAAATCCGTGCGAATCCCAGGTCTGTATCTCATTGCCATGATTCGCTCTCATATTGTGGGAGAAAATTTTAACATTTTATAATATTACGAGTTCGGTTAAATGTTATAATTTTGACTATTGTTCCAGGGGTGAGAAATCAGTGCAAGAACCCAGATCTGGCATCTCTTTGCCATGACTCGCTCCTATAATGTGGGAAAAGATTTCAACATTTTCTAATATTTATCCGGAAGCGTAATATGCTCCGATCGAAGCCTGAGGAAGGACTGACAGCCGGAAGAATGCTACCGGCCTAAAGGAGGACAGTTCGGACGTGATCGGATGTGTCAGACCTGGAATGGGTCCGGAGAGTTCTTTCATTAAGATCAGGATTCATGAAAAATGCCGGGATGAAAACGCATAAGTATCTGGAAAAGAACATCGGCAGTTTCCTGAGATAAACCTCAATCGTTTATGTAAGTTAACAATTCCACTTCGTAAAATGTCACAGCAGAAGTTTATGGAAATCTAGCTCGACAGTTAGAGGAAATTAACCTTAAAAGTGTCTAAAAGTGAATCTCTGCTGTTCGTGCATCTTAGCTCAGTAAATTATAGCAAGATAACATCTATAGCGTCAGAAAGCCAAACTTATATGCGCCTTTAACTTAATCTCAACTTAT
The DNA here is from genome assembly GCA_031263525.1 of Deltaproteobacteria bacterium. Taxonomy (GTDB): domain Bacteria; phylum Desulfobacterota; class Desulfarculia; order Adiutricales; family Adiutricaceae; genus JAIRZX01. The sequence goes on from JAISFP010000420.1 coordinate 1,388, forward strand.
CGTCAAGCGGTACCGCTGAAATTTCAGAAAGGAAACATCGACAATATCTTAGAGTTAAACTCATAAGCGACTTTAAGCGAACTTATGCAGTGCGCCAGGTGTATCGTTGAAATTTCAGAAATGGAACATCGGCAATACCTTAGCGTTAAACTCATAAGCGACTTTAAGCGAACCTATGTAGTTCGTCCAGCTGTATCGTTGAAATTTCAGGAATGGAACATCGGCAGAATATGAAAGAGAACTTCAGAAGCGCCTTCAAGTTTTCCTCTGCAGCGAGCGAAGCTATGCCAACAGTCCGGACCGGACAGCCGGCACTTCTGAAACGGGGTTACGGGGTGCCTCCTCCTTGACAGGTGCCTGTCGGCCGCTACTGGCAGCTGTCAGGGAGTTAGACCGCTGCACGGGGCAGACAGTCCAGGCCTCATGATTTAAAAAATAACTCAGAGAGGGAAGACGCCGCTGACTAGAAGCACCTGGAAATTATGCGGGCACCAGATTTACCGGACAGCAGAAATCTAGCATGGCATAAACATGGTAGTGGAGGGAAGCAATCTGAACCGAAATTAGTGAACAGGCCACGTCATGCTATATTAATTCCGGCAAATTTAAGAAAACTCAAATATTAAGTCAAGATAATAATTTTAAAAAAAATATGACCATAAAATGGAAACAATCAATGTGATCAATTAATGCTCAGTAAATACTTCATGCAGCAATGTAAGAAAAAGTGGCCATATGCAGAAATGCAACAGCATTGGCGAAAAGGCAACACTACGTGAAAAATTTCAACACCATGAACACCAAAAAATCTTGAGGCAGAAAGACAACAGAATGGCGGAAAGGCAACATCTGGAATGGACGGACAACCACACAAAGTGACTTATTGAATGACCAGACAAGGCATTGTCATGAACGGAAAGGCAGATCCGCGAGCAGCATCTGGCCAACCTTATGAACGGAAAAGCCCGCGGCCCCGGGGGGTCCTCCCCAGGTCCGCGGGCACAGGTATCCCGCCCGCCCCCAGGCGGCAAGACCGGGGGGAGGGATCAGAGAGCCGTCACACCGTGATGGGTATGATGTTGGCAGTGATGAAGATGAGAAGCTCGGTCTTGGTGTTGTTGATGGTCCTGTTCTTGAAGAGCCATCCCAGGAGCGGTATGGAGCTCATGCCGGGGACCTGGTTGCTGCCGGACATCATGTCGTCGGTGATGATGCCGCCGATGACCACGGTCTCGCCGTTGCGGACCATTAGCTTGGTCTTGGCCTCTTTCGTGTCGATGTCCATGTCGCCCTGGGTCATGCTCGGGGTGTCCTTGGTGAGCTTGATGTCAAGCGTCACGATTTCGCCGTTCTCCTCGATGTGAGGGGTGACGGTGAGCTCCATCTTGGCCTCCTCGAACTCTATGGACGCGTTGGTGCCGGCAGTGGTGCCGCCCGAGGAGTACGGGATCTTGGTGCCCGAGCTGATGAAGACCTCCTGGTCGTTGGAGGCCATGATGCGCGGCGCGGAAACAGTCTTGTTCTCGCCAAGGACCTCCTGGGCGTTGAGCTCGGCGTTCAACATGAGCGTGCCGGCACGGTTCATGAACCCGAAGCCCAGGCGGCCCATTCCGTTGTAGACGTCGGCGGCCCCGAAGAACTCGCCGGGCTGGTAGGAATTGGCGGCGGTGCCGCCGACGAGCGTGTTCGGGCGCGCGAGCGAAGAGCCCTGGTTGGCCCAGTTGGTGCCGCCGCCTTCAACGTGGTTATAGCCGCTGGCCCAGCGAACGCCTATATCCTGGGTGAACGTGTTCTTCACCTCAACTATCCGGGCCTCTATGAGGATCTGCTTGGTCACCCGGTCGTTGCGCATGAAGATCTCGGTTATGGCCTCCATGGTCTGGTAGTCGTCCTCGACGTAGATGTCGTTTCCGATGACCCTGACCGAACCGCGCTGGCTCTTGCCCTTCTCCATCTCCGCAGCAAGCGCGGCGACAGAGGAGTACTTGGGCGTGAACATCTTCTTTGCAAGCGGCACGCGGACCGAGGGGTCGCTCAGATCAGGGGTGGCCCTGCGGATGGCGTCGAGCGAGTCGATGCGGATGACGTTGCCGTTCTCCACCATGCCGAGGTTCTTTGACGCCAGGACGATGTCCAGCGCCTGATCCCAGGGCACGTTGCGGAGCTTCAGGGTGACCTTGCCGGAGACGGAGTCGGAGACGACCACGTTCTTGCCGGAGACCTCGCCGATGAGCCGCAGAATGTTGTGGATGTCGGCGTTCTGGAAATCCAGGCTGATTCTCTCCCCGGTGTAGACCTTGTTGGTGCTGAGCCCCGAGAAGGGGTCGGTCAGGAGGACCCCGGACCCTCCCGGCTGCCCGGGAGCCTGGGAGACCAGAGGTCCCTGGCTGGCAGGCTGGGGGGCGGCTGGCTGTGCAGGAGGCGCGAACGTCTGTGCCGCGAGCGGTCCCGCGGCGAGGATGATCAGGGCCGCGGCGGCCGCGGCCAGGACCGGCAAGCGACTCGCGGTTTCGTGTGGGCTGTTTCTCATGGCACTTCTCCTTGTGAAGGACGGGATATCCTTGAAGGCCTGTCGGGCCATTCGGCAACTTGTAGTTCGACGCCCATGGCCCGGCCGGACGGCACTCGAGGTCCCTTCGGCCTCCGCTTATCTATTCGGCAGAGGAGTTAGGGTCCATTAACATAATTTGTGCCGTACTAGGCAAAGTTGGAATATCTTTACCGTTAATTAGCCGAAATTGAACTAAGCTTGCTGCAGTTGCAGGCATCTGGGAAGGGGCAGCGTTGGCCGCGATCGTGCGGGTCACGCTGCATGGCGCCGTAGGCTGACACAGTTGCCCGGCTGTGTCCTGCGGCCCCGAGCCGCCGCTACATCCGGCGGCTCGGCTGTCCGGCGATGCCAAACGGCATCGTCAAGGGGGGACGATCTTAAGCACGTTTCGGGCCAACGTTTGCAGGTGCCTGTGTCCGGCGTCTGTCGCCGCCGGACCGGGACTGCATGATGGCGAAGGGGATCTGGTGCCGCTGGCGTCAGGCCGGTACGCGTTGCGCGACATGCTGCCTGAGGCGCGGCTAGGGGCTGACGGCCGGCGCTCCAAAGGGCACGGGCCGAAGCCGAAGAGACAAATCCGGATGCCCGAGGCATAATGCCTGAGACTGAAGGATAACGGATAAATGGTAAGGGGTATGGGGTATGGGGTAAGGGGCAATGGCCAGAGGCCAAAGGCCGCATGCTAAAGCCGGCGGCATCACCTCGGCAGCGTGAGCTCCACCACGTTGGGTCCTCCTCCCGGCTCCGGAGCCGGTTCCTCCACCACCACGGTGGTGGCTGATATCTCCCGGACCACGCCGTTCTTGGAACCTATTTTGGACCCCTTGTGAACGAGGTACCCGATGCCGTCGTGCTCCAGCATGGCTATGTTGTTGTCGGGGTTGACTGCGACGACAATTGCCGAGAGGCTCAGCTCGTCCAGCCCCACCCTCTCGATGACAGTGGGGTCAGTCTCGCCGGGCAGGGGCTCCGGGCGGACCTGCGTGGCCGGCTGCTGCCCTGTTCCCAGCCCCGGCAGTGCGAGCGGACGCGTTCTGACTTCGGGTGTCTGCGGGGCAGGCTGCGCAGGCTGGGCCTGGCTGCCGTTCTGGGTCTGGCCGCCGTTCTGGGCGGGGGCGTAGGACGGCGCGATGGCCAGAAGCGCCGCGGCGGCGCAGGCCTGTACGAGAGCGTGTCTAGTGATTGGTTTCTGCATCCCGGTCCCTCTCGGGCTCATCCCGCAGGCTATGTGGATTCAGAGCCGCCTTGCGGCGGACGGCGCTGGCCGCTCAGACGCGGCCCCGCCTGGCGGGGTTGGCCGGACAGCGCTCCAGGCGGACGCCCGAAGCGGGGGGAAGATTGGTTCTCGGCACTTTCGGGCGGGGGAGCCGCCATCAGGTACCGCGTGTTCGTAGTGCCGCGGCTGGGCTGCTTGGCCGCGGGGGGAGGACAATCCTTGAAGGAGGCCGTTTTCCAGGCCTGCCCGGCATGGTCCGGGCGCAGGGAAGGCGGGAGATGCCGGAAGCCGTGACATGTCCATCCGTTGATGCGTGTTGAGGTGGGCATCCAGGCCAGTGACGCTCAGACCCTTGCGGATCGATCTGAACCTTGAATCTCGAAGCCTTCCGGCCAGGACTGAATTACGCTCAAAGCCTTGCGGCTCTGAACCTTGAATCCCGAAGCCTTGTGGCCTGAAACGGATTTTCGGGGAAAATCCAGCGGCCTGTACGGCCTGACGGGGAGCCTTGCGGCTGGAAGTTTGGGGGAGGGAAGGACCGGAGCGAGGCTACAGTCCCCCCTCCGGCCTTAAGGAAAGGCCGCCGAAGGGGTCGAGGTTCGCGCGTCGCGTTACTCGACGTGTAGCTTGAGCAACGCGTGAGGCGTTGCTCAAGGGGCTTGTCAGGCAGGGCCGCCAAGGCCCAAAGTACATAATAGGATCTAAATGTTAAGTGCGATTTTGTGTTCTTGCCATGTCTTTCAGGGTTCTGAGAGAATTTTTTATGCAGTAAACCTAAAGTGCTTGATGAGACGGACCTGACACAGTATCCGGCACGACGGCATGGGCTTGCCTCCCGGACCTTCCAGGGCCGGCGTCCAGCCGGAGCTCCGGACCGCCCTGCGGTGCCTCAGGCCAAAGGGCGACGTCTAAACAATCTGAACCGTTGGACGGAGGACATCATCAGGTGGCCGCCGGCACATCCGTCCGTAAGGCATCGTCGGAGGTACCGCCGGTAGCGAGGCACCGCCTACCTTGAGGCATCGCCATCGGCACCGCCGGCCTAAAGGCACCGCTGGCTGCAAGGAATCGTCGGAGGCTCATCCGGCCGGCCTTAAGTCGTCATCTGCGCGGCCGGCCTGCAGTCGTCATCTGCGTCGTCGGGGTCCAGCCGGCGTTACTGTCTCGGCGGGCAAGTTCAGGAGGCCGCCGGAGTCACTGGACTGGGGGCGCCGGCTGCATCATCTGGGAGCCGTCGGGCACTCCCCCCTCGACCGAGCCGCCCTCTATCTCGATGGAGCTCTCGAGGGTGTTCAGGCTCATCTCGATGAGCCGGGTGCTGCGGTCGCCACGGTAGTTGATCTCGGGCTCCTCGATCACCACCTTGGTGGAGGTGATCTCGCGCACGAAGCCGTTGTTGGGTCCTATCTTCGATCCCCTGTGGATCAGGTAGCCTATGCCGCCCGAGTCGACGAGGGCGGTGTTGTTGCCTGGGTTGGGGGCCTCGACGATGGCCGTCAGCGTGAACTGGTTCAGGGCCAGGCGCTGGATCATGGGGAGGCGGCGGGTGTCGACCTGCTGGCGCTCGGCCTCGGGGGGACGGGCAACCGTCTCTATGGGCATGAAGGGGTCCGGCATGGTGGTGACGTTCACCAGGTAGGCCGCGAGCACCTCGCGGTGGAACTTTTCCAGCTCGTTGTAGACGGGGAGCGCGGCTGGGTCGTCGGGGGGCCGCGGCGAGGTGAGTTCCGGGATCTGGATGTCGCCCGGCACGGTGGACGGATCAGGTATGGTGGGCATCGGGGAGGGCGGCGGGGCCAGCTGGACCTGGGGCGGCTCGGGCACGGCGCCTTCAGGCGGAAACTGCGGCTGCGCCGGGGCCTGCTGGTACTGGGCGGGGGCCTGGCCGAGCGAGGGATCCTGCGGGTACTGCGGCTGTCCGGGCGCGGGCGGCTGCGGGTACTGCGGCTGTCCGGGCGCGGGCGGCTGCGGGTACTGGGCCTGGCCCGGCGCAGGCGGCTGCGGGTACTGGGCCTGGCCCGGCGCGTGCGGCTGCGGGTACTGGGCCTGGCCCGGCGCGGGCGGCTGCGGGTACTGGGCCTGGCCCGGCGCGGGAGGCTGCGGGTACTGGGCCTGGCCCGGCGCGGGAGGCTGCGGGTACTGGGGCTGGCCGGGCGCGGGGGGCTGGTACTGGACCTGGCCCTGGGGGGGCTGGTACTGGACCTGGCCCTGGGGGGGCTGGTACTGGACCTGGCCCTGGGTAGGCTGGTACTGGACCTGGCCCTGGGGGGGCTGGCCGGGGGCCGGCGGCTGGTACTGGACCTGCGCGGGCGGCTGCCCTCCGGTCTGGGCAGCGAGCGGGACGCCAGTCAGAATCAGGGCGAGAGCGGCGACCGTCCCGAGGGCGGGCGGCAACGTCTTGCGGCGTGCGGTTACAGGCATGGGAGTTCACTGTGAGGGCGCATAAGGCGGCGGCGGGCGCTTTCGCCCGAGCCGCCCCGCCCGGAGGTTTGTCGGCCCCTCAGGCGGCCCCGGTCACTTCTGGTCCGAAACCTGCTTCGCCTCCTCGTCGGTTAGGAGGCGGTAGGTGCTGCCCTCGCAACGCACCGTGAGCGACATCGTCAAGTTCGCCCCCATGACGGGAGTGTCCATCGTGACGGACTTGATGTTGATGATGCGCTCCATCTTGCTGAGCGTGAACAGGAACTTCAGGATGTTCAGGAACGGCCCCTCGAGGTTGATGGAGAAGTCTATCTCCGCGTAGTTGGGCTTCAGACTGGGGCGCTTGGGCGCGAACAGGGTCACGCGCGCCCCCGACTGCCCGCCCAGATCGGAGATGATCTGCATGAGCCTCGGGATCTCGTTTTCCGTGGTGAGATAGCTCGACAGGTACTCGAAGGTGTCGCTCACCGGCTTCACGAACTTCGCGATGGGCTTGTGCTTGTTGATGTTCGTCTGCTCGGCCTGCACCGCCCTCGAGAGCTGCTCCACCTCGCCCGTGAGCGCGGTGATCTGGTCCGTGTAGGGCTGGTAGTACATGAGGTAGAACCCAGCGACGAGCGCGGCGACGCCGCCGAAGAGGATCCCCTTCCTGGCGCCTGGCTTGAGCTTGGCTATCTTCGCGAAAAAATTGTCGTCCTTCTGGGTCGACTTTGGCTGGGCTTTGGCCATTTAAACCCCCGGGTGGGACTTTGGTGTGGCCCGGCGGGGCCCGGTCGGGTCCGCCGGGTTGCGCCGCTGGGCCGAGGGCCCGCGGCGCGTTGGAGGCTACAGGGCGGCCTTCGTCGCGGCGCGGCTCTTCGTGAGAGTCTCCCCCAGCCCCGGCGCCGCGGTGCTCACCAGCTGGGTTATCTCGGTCCTGCCGGGGAGATCGACGTCCGGAAGGCCCTTCTCCATGAGGGAGGCCTCGGGGAACACCGTGCCGCCCCTGATCTCGAAGGTGACGAGCGACACGTTGTTGATGGTGGTGTCCCTCGCAGCCCGGATGAGGTCGATGTCGTGCAGGAGGGGCGTTCGCTCCAGGTTGTCCAGGAAGCTCGCCACCACCTCGTGGTCGGTCGCCATCCCCCGGATGGTCACCACCCCCCTGTCGTGGGTGAAGGAGGTGAGCCAGGACGCCTGGTTTATGACCTCGCCCGCGATGGCGTTGAACAGGCGGGTCTGGTCGCGCCTCCGCTCCTCCAGCTCGGCTATGGCGTCGGCCTGGATGAGCTGGGTGGTGAACTGGGTGGTCTGCTTCAGGGCCTCCTCGGACTGCGTCTTCATGGATGCGAGCTCGGCGTTCTTGGAATCCTTCTGGGTCTGGAGGTCGGTCACCTTGGGGTCCATCATGGTGGTCTTGAAGAGGAACAGGCCGATGCCCAGGGCCACCATCACGAAGGAGAAGATGGTGACCGACAGCTGCCCGCTGGCGGACTGCCGGAAGGCCTCGATGGGCAGGAGATTAATCTTGATCATCATATGGTTTCAACCTTCCTGATGGCCAGGCCGAAGCTCACCGCCATCTGGGGCCCTATGTAGTCGATGTAGGCCGGGTCGAACTTCTTCGGGTTGAACTTCACGTCCCTGAAGGGGTTGAAGATCTCGGTCTGCACCCCGAAATGGCTCTGGAACTGGCCGGCCAGGCCGTTGAGCAGGGCCGACCCGCCGGCCAGGAGGATCCTCGCCGGCCTGTACTCCGGGATCTCGGCCCGGACCGAGTCCAGCGCCCTGTCCAGGGCCGCTATCCAGTTGCTCACTATCCTGTCCACCACCTCGGCGGCCTCCGCGGGGTTGGGCGCCTGGGCCGCGCCGAGCTTCACGGCCTCGGCCTCGTCCGGGGACATCTCGAAGGCGTCCTCCAGATCCTCGGTAATCCGCTGGCCGCCGATGCTCTCCTCCTTGATCGTGTGGGGGGAGCCCTCGTACAGGACGGTCGTGTGCATGAGCGAGGCGCCCAGGTCCATGAGAACCACGTTGTCGCGGGAGTCGGGGTTGTGGAAGTCGTAGGCGTTGTAAAAGGCGAGGGCGTCCACGTCTATGACAGCGGGCTTCAGGACCTTGGTGACGGAGATCGCCTGTATGTAGCTGTAGACGACCTCCTTGCGGGCGGCCACGAGCAGGACCGACATCTGGCCGTTGCGGTCGTCGGTGCTGAGAATGTGGCCGTCTATGATGACCTCGTTTATGGGGTAGGGGATGTACTGCTCGGCCTCCAGGGCCAGGGACTTGCGGAGCTCCTTCTGGGAGGTGATGGGCATCGTTATCTTCTTGATGATCATCGTGTCCCCGGAGAGGGAGAGGGCCGCGAACTTGCCGGCGTTGAGCTTGCAGTGCTTCAGGAGCGACTTCATGGCGGCGCTCATGGCCGTCCTCGCGGGCACGGGCTGCTCCTCCCACTGGGACATGACCCCGGGGGGCATCTGGGAGAGCCCCAGCCCCAGCAGGTGGACCTGGCGGGAGCTCCCCTTGCCTTTTATGTTCAGAAGGACCGCCTTGGCGGCGAAGGTCCCGATGTCGTAGCCGATGACCGACATGGCGATGCCTTGTCCTTTCCTTACGGAGGGGGCCCGGGCGCGTGGCGGAAGGGCCGGGCGGGTCTGGGAACCTGCCCGGGGCCGCGGGGGCGTCCGGGCGTGACGGTCCGGCCTGGCCGGACGGGCAGAGCCGGGGAAGGCCCGGGACCTGGCGGGGGGGCGTCCGGGCGTGGGCCCGGACCCGGTCAGGCGGGGCCGCAGGGGGGGATCTGGCTTAAGGAGACGGTGCCGGGGGACCCGGCTGGAGGCGGGACGGTCGGGGAAGGGAAGCACGCCCGTCGCCGGCGGGGCCCGGAGGGACCGGGACCTGCGGGATTATGGCGGTTCCCGCTGTTAAATAGCATAAATCTCTCATAAAGTGAAGCTCTAGAGCGACAGCGCGGCCTTCCGCGCGGTTTGGGCATTTGACGTCGGCGGCCCCGTGGGGCAAGGGCCCAGGGCGAGACCCGCTGGCGCAGGACGCCCCTGCCGTGTCCCCGGAATTTCCGCCTGGGGTCCGGGAGAGGGAGGCGGGGAGGTCCGGGGAGCCCCGGAACGGGCCCAGGACACCCTGAAAGCTCGGAGTCAGCCATCGGGAGGTCCAGGACGGCAGTAAAGGCTCGAGGGCAGCCATCGGGAAGTCCAGGACGGCAGGAAGGCTCGGAGGAAGCCATCGGGAGGTCCAGGACGGCAGGAAGGCTCAGAGGCAGCCATCGGGAGGTCCAGGACGGCAGGAAGGCTCAGAGGCAGCCATCGGGAGGTCCAGGACGGGAGTGAAGGCTCGAGGGCAGCCAGGAGTCCCAGGACTACTACCAGAAGGCTCGGAGGCAGCCATCGGCAGGTCCAGGACGGCAGTGAAGGCTCGAGGGCAGCCATCGGGAAGTCCAGGACGGCAGGACGGCAGGAAGGCTCGAGGGCAGCCAAGGAGAGGTCCAGGACGGCAGTGAAGGCTCGAGGGCAGCCAGGATGAGGTCCAGGACGGCAGTGAAGGCTCGAGGGCAGCCAGGAGAGGTCCAGGACGGCAGTGAAGGCTCGAGGGCAGCCAGCGGGAGATCCTGGTCGATCGGAAGGCTCAGG
>JAISFP010000428.1 GCA_031263525.1 Deltaproteobacteria bacterium
GGCCCCGCCCCCCGGCGCGGCTTCCGGAGCGGCCCCGCCCCCCGGCGAGGCTTCCGGAGCGGCCCCGCCCCCCGGCGAGGCTGCCGGAGCGGCCCCGCCCCCCGGCGAGGCTGCCGGCTCGTCCAGGACCGATGCCGGCCCGGTCCTGGAAAAGGCAGGGCCGGCCGCAGGCGCCGGGGGATCGCCGTCGCCGCCGACCGAGGGGCCGTCCATGGTGGCCGTTAAGGACTTCTCATTCTCCATAGGGGACAAGACCATCCTCCGGGACGTGGAGTTCTCGATTCCCCGTGGCGGCTACCTCTCGATACTGGGGCCCAACGGGGCGGGCAAGTCGACCTTGCTAAAGTGCCTCCTGAGGCTCCACGAGAAGGGCGTCTCCGAGGGTGCCGTGGAGGTGGACGGCAAGCCCATCTCCGCCTACTCGCAGAAGGAGCTCGCGAAGCTCGTGAGCTACGTGCCCCAGGCGGGGGGGTGGATACCGCCCTTCACCATCATCGAGCTCGCCAAGCTTTCCAGGTTCCCCTACGCCACCAGCGTGTCGACCCTCAACAGGACGGACCTGGAGGCGGTGGACAGGGCCCTGGAGATCACGGCGCTCACCCACATGAAGGACAGGCCGCTCAAGACGCTTTCCGGAGGCGAGCGGCAGAAGGCCTTCCTGGCGGCGGCGCTCGCCCAGGGGTCGCCCGTCATGCTCCTGGACGAGCCTGCGTCGTTCCTGGACCCCCACCACACCTCCGAGCTGGAGAAGATGCTCATAAGCCTCAACCGCGAGGAGGGGCTCACAATGCTCGCCGTCACCCACGACCTGAACCACCCGTTCAAGAGCGGCGGCTACGCGCTGATCCTCAAGGGCGGCAGGACCTCCTACTTCGGTCCGGTGTCCGGCCTTATGGGCGCAGGGGTGCTGGAGGAGGCCTTCAGCCACGAGTTTACGTACCTCACGCACCCGGTCGACGGACGGCCGGTGATACTGGCGGAGTGAGCATGAGCATGAGCATGAGCCCGGGCATGAAACTGGCCGCCCTCATAGCCGGAAGCCTAGTCATAACCGCCGTGAGCCCCTTCTTCGGGCTCTCGGTCATTAGCCCCTCTGACATCTTCATACCCGACAACCCCGACGCCGAGGTCTTCTGGAGGCTGAGGGCGCCCAGGGCCGTGGCGGCCTTCTTCGCGGGCTCCGGGCTGGCGCTTAGCGGCATGGTCTTCCAGGCCTTCTTCCGCAACCCCCTCGCCACCCCCTTCACCCTGGGCGTGTCAAGCGGGGCCTCCTTCGGGGCCTCCGTGTACTTCTTCCTGGGCGGGACCCTCCTGGTCCGCCTGGGCGGCGTGGGGCCGCTGTTCGCTTCCCTCCTGGGCGCGGGGCTCTCCATGGTCCTCGTGTGGAGCATCACCAGGGTCAAGGGGGGGTTCTCCACCGTCATCATGCTCCTGGCCGGGGTGGTGATAAACTTCTTTTTCTCAAGCCTGGTCCTCTTCGTCCAGTACATCTCGGACGCCCACGACTCCCTGAGGATCATGCACTGGCTCATGGGGTCGCTGGCGGGCCTGGAGACCGCGAGGCTCGCGGATCTGGCCTTCGTGATTCTGGCGGGGCTGGTGGTCATACGCCTCATGGCCTCTGAGATAGATCTCCTGACCGCCGGCGAGGAGATTGCCGCCAGCCGCGGGGTGCGGGTGGGGCTCACCAAGCTCAAGATCTTCCTCGCCGCCTCCATCATGGTGGGCTCGGTGGTGTCGCTGGCCGGGCCCATAGGCTTCGTGGGGCTCATGGTCCCTCACGCCTGCCGCCTCACCCTGGGCTGGTCCCACAGGGTCCTCATACCTGCCGTGTTCTTCACCGGGGGCTGCTTCCTGGTGCTCTGCGATCTGGCCTCTCGCATCATCCTGGCCCCAGCCGAGATCCCCATAGGCATCGTGACCTCCATGCTGGGCGGGCCCTTCTTCCTCTGGACGCTGTTCAGGTCCCAGAAGACGGGCGACCTTTTCTAACCCCGCGCCCCACGGGCCGGAGCCTTCGCCCGCGTTCCGGCCTTGCCCCGGATCCGAGCCGACCCCTATCCCAGCCTTGCCCCGGTTCCGAGCCGACCTCCGTCCCGGCCATGCCCCGGTTCTCCGAGCCGACCTCCGTCCCGGCCCTGCCCCGGTTCCGAGCCGATCCCTATCCTGGCCTTGCCCCGGATCCGAGCTGGCCCCCGTCCCGGCCCTGCCCCGGATCCGAGCTGGCCCCCGCCCCGGCCCTGCCCCGGTTCCGAGCCGATCCCTATCCTGGCCTTGCCCCGGATCCGAGCTGGCCCCCGTCCCGGCCTTGCCCCGGATCCGAGCTGGCCTTCGTCCAGGACCTTGCCCCGGAACCGAGCGGGCCTTCGTCCAGGGCCTTGCCCCGGTTAGGGCATGGACTTTGTCCAGGGCCTTGCCCCGGTCCTAAACTGGCTCCCGTTCTTGCCTGACCTCCGTCTCGGCTTTGACCCGGATCCGAGCCGACCCCTATCCCGTCCTTGCCACGGATCCGAGCCGACCTCCGTCCCGGCCTAGCCCCGGAACTGAGCCTGCCTCGGTCTCGGCCTTGCCTCGGTCCTGGCCCCTGAATGGGACATGACCTGACAATATCTGTGAAGCATATTCATTACAGTATCAGGATAAAGTGCTGATATGTGTCAAAATACCTTGCTTGATAACATTTTTTAATTTAATATTGTAAATATTCCCTTTCAAATGGCATATGTCAAGTTGTTAATTTTAATGTAGCATGACAATGATGATACAATTTATAATTAAATCTTTGAATGGATATATGACAAGCCATAGCGATAACTATATGGTCAATTTCACCATTTGATTTCCTCCAGGAACGGCGGCGGGCCAGAGTGTCCGGTGTTCCGCCCGCCATTGCCGTCCTCCGCAAGCGTCACCCCTCCCTGCCCCATAAGTGCTTCAGTCCTCGATCAACCTCCCCTTTCAACTTCTCTCCCAGGCTCCGCGCAGTGCTTTCCGGTTGCCCGCCGGGGTCGAACCGGCCCTTGCGGGCCCTGTGGCCTCAGCCCGCAGTGCCATCCGGCTTTTTCTGGACCCTAAGGCCCCCACCGGAGCTTGCGGCTCTCAGACCATTCCGGGTCCTTCGGTCATCCCGGAGCTTCCGTCCTTTCCGGACATCCGGACACTCCGGGACTTGACGGGCAGGAGATCCTCTTTTAATGGTGGATTTTCCTGTGACGTCGTGAACCGGGGGCGTAATGATGCGAGCCCGGCTCGTTTGGGCTTCAATTTTACCTTTCCGCAGCGTATATTTGACCGTGTCTAGCCAAACGCTTTCTCTCGGCGGACGTGTAGGCCGCCGAACCCAGGAGGTTCCCCCCCAATGGCCTTTCCAGGCATAGAGGAGCTGCTGAATCAGGGCCGCTTCGGCGCGGCGGAGGAGCTGATCCTGGCCTTCAGCGCCGACTGCGAGGGGGACGACACGCTCCTCCTGGCAGGCCACCTGGCAGATCTTGCTGGCGAGTACTCCCGCCTGGGACGCGCGGAGGACGCCGCCCGTGCCAGGGACATCCTCCTGGACCTGGAGGGCGAGGGACTGGAGCTCCATCAGGCCAGGGCGGGTGTCTCGCTCATGAACGCCTGGATCGACCAGGGCGACAGCGGCGAGGCCATGGAGGTCTTCAGGGGCATGCCCGGCGACCCCATGGGGGCTTCGCCCCACCCGGACAGGGAGCTGGAGAGGCTGGTCATGGTGGCCTACGTGAACCTCCTGAGCGCCCTGGCCGACGCGAGGGACCTGGGCAGGGCAGAGTCGCTCTTCGGGTCGATGAGGGCGCGGGGCGCCTCCCCCGAGAACTCCGATCTGCTGGCGCTGGCGGCCCTGAACGCCGTGATCCTCCTGGTGCATGCCGACCGCAAGGCCGAAGCCCAGGCCCTGGCCCTCGAGATGGAGGGCTACGGGGACGGCGAGGAGACCAGACGCTACTGCGCGAGCGCCCGCAAGATCGTCTCCGGCATGGGAGGGGAGGGCGCCTGAGCCCGGAGGGCCCGTTCCCCCCTCGCGGGCCGGACCGGCCTGCCGTACTGTCCTGTCCAGCCTGAACTCAGTCCTGCCCGAGCTTTCCTGTCAGCTGTTTTCTTCCTGTCCGCTGTAAAGTTTCCCGTTCTGCCCGCGTTTCTCTGGTTTCTTGTCCCGCCTGCGTTTTTCGGCCAGCTGATTTGTCCTTGTCCTGTCTTATTTCTTGCCCTGCCAGAATTCTTTGTCCAATGTTCTGCCTTTTCTGTTCTTTTCTGTTCTTTTCTGTTCTTTTCTGTTCTTTTCTGTTCTTTTCTGTTCTTTTCTGTTCCATCCTGTTCTTGTCTTTTGTCTTGTCCTTAGGCCACGACCGAACGTGCCTTCCGCGCTTCCCGGTGCGCAGGAGTTTCGGTTCGGGCCTCACGTGCGGCGCAGGCGGCCTTCCGGCCTCCCCGGTCCCGGTGTCCGTCCGCATCCTCATGTCCACGCCCGTCCCAGCCGGCGTCCGTGGCCAGCCCCTGCCAGGGGCGCGGGCCGTTCGTATGGCAGCCGCCGGCCGGGGGGCCGAGACTTCCCTCTGCCGCTCCCTCCAGCGGGGGCGCGTACGGCGGTCGGTCTCGGCCTTCAGCCTTCCCGGTTCGGTGGGGGCCACCCGAACGCCCTCCCGGGCCGTGCCTTGAGCCAGGAGATCCCGTCATGGAGGCGCAAACAGCCGGCACGGCCGGCACAGACGACTTCGTCTATCTGGACGACGTGAGGGTCCCGGACACCCTCGCGTTCTTTGACCGCCCTCTCCCGTTCGACTCGGCCTACCTGAGGGAGAAGGTCGCGTACATGCTCCCCGAGGTGCGGGAGTTCGCGAGGCCCTGGGGGGCCTTCTCCGTGTGCCGCCCCGAGATCCAGGGGGCGGACAGGCTCACCGTGGGGGGAAGGACCTTCACCAGCCCCCTCCTGGTCCGCGAGCTGGGGGGGCTCCCCGAGGTCTTCCCCTTCCTCGCCTCTGAGGGCCGGGAGCTCGCCGCCTGGGCGGCCTCGGTGGACGAGGACATGAGGAAGGCCGCCTTCGCCGTGAGGTTCATAGCCCTGAAGGAGGCCGAGGAGGCCCTGGAGCGCCTGATAGCCGAGCGATGGGGCGTGGCCGACATCTCGGCGGTGGCCCCGGGGACGCTGGAGGAGTGGCCGCAGTCCGAGCAGAGGCCCCTCCTCGATCTCATGGGCCCTGCGGCGGAGCGGAAGGGCATGATCCTCAATTCCAAGCTGTGGCTGGAGCCCCTGGTCTCGTCGTCGGGGATCTACTTCAACTCCCCTTCCGGCTTCCACAACTGCTACCTCTGCAGGGACGACGACTGCCAGTGGAGGCGCTTCGCCCGCAGGGAGTAGGGCAGGGGGAGTCGAGCGGGCCAGGGGCTTCAGGTTTCGACGGCGGCCAGGACCGATGACTTGGCCTTGCGCTGCAGGTCCCTGTGCTCTCGTTCTCTCGGTCATCCGCGTGTGCCGGCCTCTGGGTCAGGCAGGCACAAAGGACTGACAGGGGCCTGGAGGGCTGTCGCGATCTGCCGGGTGGCCAGGGAGTGTTCCGCTAGTATCTTCATAGGACAGAGTGTCTATATTTTGTTGTCGCTTGCGAAAACTTTTGATTTTCAGCGGCATTATTGTTCCTTTAGCGGTATGGCAATGCTTTGGGAAAGCCAGGATATTGTCACGATCTTAAAAAAATTTGTTAATATCGTGTTGAGTAAGCATGATATAAATATTTGCTTATTAAAATATTATCATTGTATATTCGCTATTGATACAGCATGAAAAAGTGAATATAAAATGCTAAATAAATCAATTTGAAAATTAATATTACCCGTTTAATTAAATGTCGGAATCTTCTTCCATGTTTTTGAGCGAACCATGACGAGGAGATAGCAGGGCTGGGCTGTTTCCCAGTCTTTCCACCCATAGGCTGACAGCCAAA
>JAISFP010000442.1 GCA_031263525.1 Deltaproteobacteria bacterium
GGGAGGCGCCGGGCCGCTCCTGAAGGGGATGCGGGCCCAGAACTCCGGACGGGCATCGGTCTGGCTACAGATGCTGTGGTCCGGGCGTTGGAGTGCCAGCCATGCGGTGTCTGTCACGGGGGGGAGGCCGTGAGGTGCCTGCCGCGGGACGCGAGGCCGGTATCTGTTCACAGGCGAAAGCAGGGGTACCTACACATGCCCCAGATCAACCTTATTCCTGTTGCAGGGCGGCCACCTCCGGGACGGCCTGCCTCCGGGGCCGGGACGGCCTACCCGTGAACGGATACCGAGGCCGTGAGGCACAGGAACATCGAGGGTCGGTCGTGAGGTTCCGGGCGCGGGACGGGTGGCCGTGAGGCGACGGACCCTGGCGCGCCGGGGCGCGGTCAGGACGAGGCTCCAGACGACCGCGGCCGGCCCGGAGGGGCCGGCTGGCACCCCGCCCGTGACGCGGCTGAGGCCACGGGCAGGGGCCGGACGCCGTCAGCTCTTCTTTTCGGCGTTCTTGTCCTTGAGGCTCTGGAGCCTGGCCTCCCGCAACGCGATCTCCTCCTCCGTGTCGGGGTCGTAGGCGTTGGGGCCGATGATCTCCTTGTAGAGGCGCTCGTTGTCCTCCAGGTTGTAGCCCAGCCCCATGATTATCTTCCTGGCGGTCTCGGGGCGGCACCTCTGGCCGTTCTCGATCTTCAGGATGGTGAGCGGCGAGATCTCGGCCTTGCGTGCCAGCTCCGCCCTGCTCATCAGGCGCTGCTCGCGGATCTCCGCCAGTCTGCTGAGTTTCAAAGTCGTCATGGAGATACAGCCTTTCGTGGGGTGATGTTGCGCCCGGCGGGGCGGGCTGTTCGGGCCCGGGCGGCGGGGGGCCGCCGGGAAGGGCCTATTCGTCGTTCAGGTAGTCCCTCAGCTTGTCGGAGGGCCTGAAGATCACGTTCTTCTTGGGACCGAGGTCGATGGGGGCCCTGGTCTGGGGGTTTTGCCCCTTGCGGGGCGGCTTCTCCATGATCAGGAACTTCCCGAATCCGCTGATGAGGATGTCCTCCCCGGCCTGCAGGCACTGCTTCATCTCAATCAGCATCCTGTCGAGGATGTCGGCGCACAGGGGGATGGGCTTGTCTGTGGCTTCCGCCAGCCTCTTTATGAGCTTTTCCTTCGTGAGGGTCATATCAGACTGGCATTTCTCCCGGCCCCCCGGGCGGGGGCCGGTCCCCCGTACGGGGAAGTGGTACGACCGCAGCCAGGGGGCCCGTCCGGCCGGGGGAGGTGGACGGGGCCCGCTGGGCCTGGAACAGCTGCGCAGGTTGTTTGAGGTCTTTCGGGTGCCGCTACCACCTTTTTAAGCAAGGATTAGTCGCAAGACCTTAATACCACATTTTTTTGAATATAGTCAACTCTTAATGGCGAACATAGCTCTCACATGGCAAATAGGCAGTATTTTTTTAATTATATGTGCTTATATGAGGTATCTTAAGTGTATAAAAGGCTGATTGATAATATTAAATTAAGCCGTTAAATTGCTTAAGAGGATAAAATGAGGCAACTTGATAACGATTTAGCGATTGATGAGGATGAATTAGGCAACATTAGGCTTGTTCGGAATGAAATCAGCTAAATGGGGTGTTAAAGATGCTAACTTTGCAACAGATAATCAAATTAGGCAAATCGTGATCTTGCGGCACCGACTGTCCGGGTCCGGCGTGGCGTCTGCGTGGCCCCGGTCCAGCGTCTGCGGAAGCCGTCCGGGAGCCGCGGGCCCGTCTGCCGCGCCGAACGGCCCGGAGCGCCGAAGCGGCATCGGCCAGGCGGTCAGGAGCCCGGGAAGCGGCAGCAGCTGGTGCTGGCGGCCCCCTCTTCGACGTTCATCGTCCCTGTCTGGGGGGGGGCAAGCAACGGAGTTGGCGAGCCCGTATGGCCCTGGATTCGGTGGTCACGGGGCCTGCAGGCCTAAGTTTCAGCGGCCTGGAGAACGGTTGGGGCCCTCCGCTTCGGCAGACACGGGGCATGGGGGCCTTGGCATAGGCGGACCCGGGGAATGGGGGCCATGGCATTGACGGACTCGCGGAAAGGGGGCCATGGCATTGATGGACTCGCGGAAAGGAGCCTTGGCATTGATGGACTCGCGGAAAGGGGCCTTGGCATCGGCGGACCCGGGGAATGGGGGCCCCAGCATCGGTCGGCACGGGGACTGGGTCCATGTGCGGCGGTTCCGATGTGCCGGGCGCTGGTTCCCGTCATGGTCATGGGGATGCACACGGGAACCGAAAGCTACAATATCACTTTTTATAGCATTAAGCTAGCATAATCTCTCCCCAAAAATTATATTTTAGCTATATTCTTTAACGTTCTCAACATATTGTGTTTTGGGGTTCCTGCTTGCCCTAGCCGGGATTTTGGCTATCTGTTCCCTGACAATGAGCCGGGGAGGCGGCTTCAAGAGGGGAGCCGGGCTGGGTCCGGAGGTGCCTGGCTTAGGCGGGCGTCAGGACGTGAGATGACCTTGACACAAGGCGGGAGGCGGGCCTGCCCCGAGTCTAAAGGCCGGGAGATGCCGTGACTGGAGGCCGCCCTGACACGCGACCGGAGGCCGGGGTGAGACGTGACTGGAGTCAGCCCTGGCCCGAGACCGTAGACCGGGAGGAACCGTGACGGTATCTGTTCACGGACGAAAGAGGGGGAACCTACAGCAGGACCCAGCTCTTCCTCATTCCTGGCGCAGGACAGCTTTCCTCCGGGCCTGGGCGGCTTTCCTCCGGGACCCGGAAGGCCTTCCTCAGGGACCCGGACGGCCCTCCGCCGGGGTCCGGACGGCCTTCCGTCGGGGCCCGGACGGCCTTCCTCCGGGGCCCGGACGGCTTTCCTCCAGAGTCAGACTGGCCTTCCTTCAGGTCCAGAGCGGTCTTCCTCTAGCCCAGAGCCGTCTTCCTCCAGCTCCAGGACAGGCGACCTCCGTGGCCAGGGCGACCTGCCCGTGAACGGATACCTGTGACGGGAGGCAGCCCTGGCCCGAGACCGTAGGCCGGGAGGAACCGTGACTGGAGTCAGCCCTGGCCCGAGACCGGAGGCCGGGAGGAACCGTGAAGGGAGGCAGCCCTGGCCCGAGACCGGAGGCCGGGAGGAACCGTGAAGGGAGGCAGCCCTGGCCCGAGACCGAAGGCCGGGAGGAACTGTGACTGGAGGCCGCCATGACATGCGACCGGAGGC
>JAISFP010000020.1 GCA_031263525.1 Deltaproteobacteria bacterium
AAACCATCATCTTTCCCTCTAACCTTCCCCTCTAACCTTCCCCCATGTTTCAATATGTTGTAGTTGCCTCATTTCTCAATTTAGGGCAATTCGTGTCCAGGCTTTGGGGGGCGCCTCAGTTGTATGATCGAAATGGGTGTCAGGATCAAAAAATAGTTGTAACTGTTCAGGTGCCCCTCTATGAATGGTTTTTTCGAAGGAAAAGAGCCCGGATGAAGAACCCTTTAAGTTGAAGAGTCAACAATGGATACTTCATCTGGAGGAGAAGAGTTTCTGTAGAGGGTAATTGGGTTGGAAAGCACCCCTGTTGAGCTCCCCTGGAAGGGGCACCTGAACAGTTACAAATAGTTTTCGATTCTCAACCTAACTTCGCAATGGTTTGCCAGCGGTTTGACAATCAATTTTCAATAATCCTAACCTTCTAGGGTAAATAAGTATTGTTAAAAAGCCAGAATGGTCCTTCATTTCGAAAAATTTTAACCATATATTTTTCAGAAATATAGTATATTAAGGGGTTCAACTACTACGAAACTTCCGGCATGTTGCGGCGTACTTTGCTGACGCCGCGACATGCCGGGCCTCCGGGAGGGCCCCCGTGGCCCGCCCGGCGGTGCCGGGCTCCCAGCGGCCGGTCCTGCGGCCGGGGGCCCGGCGCACGGGCTTGTCGAGCCCGTACACAAGTTTCAGCATTGGTGAACCCGCTGGCCGCGGCGGGAGGGGTACTAATAAGAAACTCAAACTCGAGCCTTAACGAATTGTTCATCATCCTTCCGAAGGCACACCGTGCGTGGATAAGGGGCTGGCAGACGACCGCTGTCAAAGCCAGCCGGTTTCGCTAGCTCACCGCCCAATTCGTTCATATTTACGTGAAAGGGTAATACAATATAAGTTTATATATTTAATAATTTTCATCTATATGCAGATACGGTTAATATGCCAAACTCTGACAACCCGCCAGGCCCGGCATGCCTTCAGTATCGGAAGCCCCTGCTCCGGAGGGACGTGCCAGGGAGGATTGCCGGGAGACAGGCTTTGCATGATCCTTGTCTTGACTTTTCCCGTCCAGGCGTTTATATCTATCTAACAAGTCGGCATCAGGGAAATGGCAGGGAGGATCCGGATGGACCTGAACCGCGCCGCCCGGAAGGTCGTGGCCGCCTGGCTGAGGGAGCGGGGGGACTGCGGCCGGCACGAGCCGCTCTTCGTCTCCCAGAAGGGGTGCCGCCGGGCTCCCGGCAGCCGGCGGAGGAGCCCGTCAGTCCTGGACGTTCCTTGCGAAAGGTCAAGGGGTCCATGGCCGGAGATCCGGGCCGCAGGGCAGTGCCCGTCGGTTTCTGCAGGGTTCCAGGGCTGTGACATGCTCCCTCCGCCTGGCACTACGTACATGAGGCGGGGGCTTCCCGTTTAACAGGACCCCGAGCAGGCGGAATCTGAATCCGGGCTATCCGAGCGAGTCCCCCGGGACCCTGCAACGTTCATGCCTAGGGCGCGCAAACCATCGGCCAGGATGTTCACGGCGGCGTTCAGGGCCAGATCATGCGTCTGTCCGCATGAATCGCAGACACAAACGCGCTTGGACAGGCCCGGCGCGTCCTCTGCGGCACCGCGTTGTGAACAGGTCTTGCCCTGAGGGTTGAAACTGCCAGTCATGACGAATCTCTTGCCCATGTCTCTAGCTTGCGGAACAACATGCCGGATGGCTGCAAACATGCCTAAGCCGCTGTCACCGGCTCTTTTGCAGAACTTGAGCTCCTCCAGGTAATGCTGTCTGTGGCCAAGCCTGGCGAGGCTGTCTGGCGTGGACGGCAGAAGAGCCTGCGCGGCCTATTCCTGCGTCGGCGGAACGATCTCGGGAACAGTTCTGCAGGTAACGGCTCAAACGTGAGCAATTTCTTCGAGTTCCGCAACACTGAGAAACTCATGTGCCCTTTTGAGGAGCTCTTCTGCGGGAATGCTTCTGATTCTGACAAAGTACCTGCCGCACACGGCTACCGCTACGGCACTGACAGGATTTTCGTTTCCCACGTAAGGGATGAGATATCCATTCTTGATTATTTGCCTGAAAGCCTCAGTGATGCAGGAATCAAGCTTCTTTTTGTCCTTGTCTGATATTTTGACTGACGCAGGAGAAGCTGATGCATCGACCATATCGTCTGATTTCGCGTATTTGATTTCAGTTACAAAAATACTGTTGTCCGGAGCAGTGACTAACAGATCTATAATGCCTCCAGCAATATTATGTTCAGAATCTACTTCCCAATCCGATATCTTAAAAATGGACAGCAGGATGGAATGGTAGAATGATTCCATCTTTCCATGCAATCTGTACGGAATTACGCTGAGAAAACCCTGCAGAAGTTCCTCGGCGCGGTCCAGTTGTCCCTGGCAGAAAGCGTTGCAGAATTCCCGGGTTCTTACTGAATTAAAAATATCCTTTCTGGAAGACATCAAAGGCGTTATACAGGAATCAGCGTAATTGTTCATGATCGTCATGCCGACTTCCCTGTTCGGCACAGTGAGGTAGAGCTTCGAGCTTTCATCGGATTTCTGTCGCTTGCGCAGGGTAACATAGCCTGTCTGGAGCATCAGCGCTAGCGGATTAATTTTGCCGACGTCCTGGATCTCCAAGCTTCCGCTGAATTTTTCGCTTCCGTTAAATACTTGTGTAAAAATATTATCTTTGATATTCATTACATTTAAGAAATTCGTGCCTCCAGATTTTATCCAAAAATTATCGAACTTTCTGTCGATAAGTAAGTTTTGCAATGACACAGGATTAATTAGATATTCCTTTCCGTTCCAGCTGTACCCGTCATACCAGTCTTCGATACGTTTAATAAACATTTCGCGGGTAAAAGCGGTGCCGAATTCTTTATCATTCTGAAAAAATGCCAAAACTTTGTCAAGATGCTGATTATAGCATTGTTCTATTTCTTCAAAAGTAAATCCGCATATATTCGCATATTCGTACTGGAAAGTGATGTCTCTGAGATTGTTCATTGCAGAAAATACTGACAGTTGTGAGAATTTGGTAATTCCTGTTATGAAAACCCGATCTATCATGTTTTCGCAGGATTTTAAGGAGTTATAGAAACTGTGGAGAGTCTCTTTTGCTAGTTTTATTTTGTTTGAATCCGTCAAATTGTTAATTATAGGAGCATCATACTCGTCAATTAGAACAATAATTTCGCTCTGATCAGCCATTAGCCGATCTTTTGCTTTGATGCTTTTAGTGACTATAGGGATATCGGCGTAATTACTTTGAAGAGCACTGATAACTTCAAAAAGACTGTAGGCCGAGTTTTGGCCCACGATAGAAAACCCTCTTTCTGCGGCAAAGGAATGCAGGAAGGCGGTAAGGTGTTTATCCAGCAGGGACGGGTCGTCCCCGAAGGAATTCATGCTGATTCTCAGCACGTGAGAGCGAGGCCATTTGATGTCCCCGCGCAATCTGTCTATCTTGAGTCCGGAAAAGAGCTCCTTCCTGCCGACCGCCGCTTCCTCCAGGGTATCGATCAGTAGCGTCTTGCCAAAACGTCTGGGGCGGGAAAGGAAGAGACGAGGACGGGGGGTGGTGAGAATTGTATTGACGAAATCAGTCTTGTCGACATAGATGTACCCTTTGCATCTCAGACGGGAAAACTGGGCTATTTCGGCACCGATTTCCGGAATGTTAGTAACAGCGGTTTCCATGCAAACCTCCTTTAGAAACATGATACCTGAATGGCCGTGCGGCGTCAACCAGTATTCTGAAGGATGGCGTCATGGCCGTAGGGTTCTTTCCCAGATTTTTAAAATTATCCTACCTATTGTTGAGAAAATCAACGGCTCTTCCGCAAGGATTCCCCAGACCGGACTTAATCCGCCACCTGGAAAAGCACAGGGCAGTCGGCTCACGACCGTGGCGGC
Source organism: Deltaproteobacteria bacterium (assembly GCA_031263525.1). Classification (GTDB taxonomy): domain Bacteria; phylum Desulfobacterota; class Desulfarculia; order Adiutricales; family Adiutricaceae; genus JAIRZX01. Next base: position 3,910 of record JAISFP010000020.1, read on the forward strand.
GGTCCATAAGTCCGGAATTGATACGGCAGGGCGGACGCAAGTTCAATATGAATTAATGTTATGTAACTGTTCAGGTGCCACTCTATTCAGGCCCTTTTCGGAGGAAGAGAGCCCAGATGAGGAACTCTTAAAAGTTTAAGAGTCAACAACGGATACCTTATATGGTGGAAAAATATTTCTGTAGAGGTCATTTTTGTTGGAAAGGCCCTCCTGTTGAACTCCGCTTGCGGAGGCTCCTGAACAGTTACAAATTCATTTTAGTTCGCCCTTGCCCCAAGCCGTGGAGCAGCCGCCTGAAAAATGACTATTGATTTCGCATACTTATTTTTTTCAGCAGTAACTACTTAGGCTTTTCCCATCTGTGCCAGAATATTGCTTGAATGTATACATATTAATAATTCGGCGAACTTGCAGACAATGGATTGCCGCATGTTAACAGATAAAGTATTTATGCACGTTCACAGAAAAATAACTACAGAATGCTTTCTTGCCAGGAGTTATCGCGTGTTCACCGTTAAAAAATCATCTGAGTTCACAGATAAAGAATTGCCTTGAAAGTTATCGGCATACAGATGAAGATTTCCGTTGTAGTCGGAATTGGCAATTATCAAATGTTGCAAAATTACACAACAATATTGAAATGCTTAGGATTAACAAAGGTTTACTATTTATCTAATTTAATAAATAACTATCATTTATTACCCGTTTAATCAAATGTCGGAATTTGGCTATCAGTCCAGGGGTGGAAATGTCGGTCTAACCTCCATTACTGGTATCTTCTCACTTTGATTCGCTACTAAATTATGGAAGAAGATTCCGACATTTAATTAAACGGGTAATATTAGACATTGCCAGCAATGACTTCGTTGCATGTGCAAGCTGGAAGACTGGCAGCAAAACAGGAAGGAAGGCAAGCAGGCACCTCACCCTCAGAGAGAGAGCAAGGAATAATCGCGCAGATTCAACCATGCTGCTTCGGGGCCTCTGCACGGAACTTGCGTTTGCCACGCCGGTCACGCACGGGCCGGAGGCACCTGACGCCGGGTCAGAAGCCGGAAGTACACTTCGCCGCGAACACAGTCCGGAGGCCCCGGCGAGCGGGTCACGAGCCGGAGCCGGCTGCAGCCGGAGAGCGAGACGGAGGCGTCTGCAGCGGCAGTGACGGGCCGGAGGCGTCTGCCGTCTGCCGGTGGAGCCACCGGTAGGAGCCGCCTTCAACGGGAGTCACGGGCCGGAGGCACCTGCCGCCAGGGCCAAGGGCCGGAGGTTGCCTGCCGCCCCAGTCAGAGGGCGGGACCAGGCGGTGGACTCACCGCAGGCCGGACCCTTGGAGCCGGACCCTCCCGCGACTTCCGCCGCAGGGCATCAGCTGGCGCGGGCCCCGATGTAGATGGCGGCAGCGTTGTCGCTCTCCCAGGCGGACACCGAGTGCAGCCACGCCCTGCCCCCGGAACCGTCCCGGATGCCCGGCGCCAGCCTGTCGAAGATGAAGCGGGCAATGTTCTCGGAGGTGGGGTTGGTCTCCTTGAACCACGGGAGCTCGTTCAAGTACTTGTGGTCTATGAGTTCCAGCACGTCCGCCATGAGCTTCTTTATGACCGCGAAGTCCATGACGAGACCGATGTCGTCGGTGTCGTCGGCGTGGACGTGAGCCTCCACGAACCAGTTGTGGCCGTGGAGGTTCTCGCATTTGCCGTGAAAGTCACGGAGGTTGTGGGCGGCGGCGAAGTGGTTGGTAATCTTTAGTTCGTACATGCTCGCGAAGACCGTGAGGCCGGTCCGGCACCGGAAGGGTGCCTTGGACGGACGCTGGAATGGCCGGGCGGTACAGCCCGCAGGTGACTTAAAAGGCCGTGGGAATTTTTCTGGAAGGATCGCTCGAAAGTGCCGCGGCGCAAGCGCCGGAGCGACGCGGTCGCGGAAGGCCAAGGAGGACAGCTGGTTCGAAAAGTCACAAGGCGCAGGGCCTTTTTCAGGAAAAGGAAGGCGGAGGCAGCCTCCGAAGGAGCGGAGCAGAAGGCAGCCCCTGAAGTGCCGAGGCGGAAGCCCGTCCCCGGAGAACCGGGACGGAGGCCCGTCCCCGGAGAACCGGGACGGAGGCCCGTCCCCGGAGAACCGGGGCGGAGGCCCGTCCCCGGAGAACCGGGGCGGAGGCCCGTCCCCGGAGAACCGGGGCGGAGGCCTGCCAGCGGATAAGCCAGGCGGAAGGCCGCATGGCGGAGAGGCTGGGCGGAAGGCCGTCCCCGGAAGAGCGGGGCGGAGGCCCGCCGACGGAAAAGGCAGACGGAAGGCCGGCTGCGGAGAAACGGGGCGGAAGGCCGTCCCCGGAAGACCGGAGCTTAGGCCCGTCTGCGGAGAAGGCAGGCTGAAGGCGGCAGCCCCCGGATGCCCGCCACCTGAGGACTGAGACGGAGACAGACACGGGGCCCTGTGCCAGGGCCCCGTCAGCTGGGCCGGGCCGCCCGGCTGGACGTTCCGGCCCCCCCTCTTGCGGGATGGACGCGGCCCCCTTCTTGCGCGGGCGGGCGAAGGAGGCGGGCCAGGGCTGACCTCGTGAGGAAAGAGCGGTGCGGAAGCTGGCGGAACTGGCGGCCCGTGACGGCCTCAAGCCCGCCAGGAACATCAGGGCGGCCCGCCGGCATTCATGGCAGGGCCGCAGGAACGGGACATAAGGCTGGGGGACGGACCGGAGGCAAAGCCAGGACCAGAGGCAAAGCCAGGACCGGGGGCAGGGCCGGGACCGGTGGCAGGAATCCGCACAGGAGGCAGGGGGAAGGGACAGGAGCCGGGGGCCGGGGGAAGCCCGAGGGCTCCCCGCCCCTGTCAGTCGCCGTCGGTGTCGCCCAGGAGCCCGGTCTCGAGCCACTCCCCAAGCACCTTCAGGAGGATCTGGGCGGAGTCCTTGGAGATGTTCACGGAATCCCGCTTCTTGTACTCGCCCTTGAACTTCTGGTAGCGCCGCAGGGCCGCCTTGGGGGCGTTGAACTCCCCCGTCTTGCGGTTCCGCTCCTGGAAACGGAAGAGAATGACGGCCCAGACACCCTTCTGGATGATTACCTTGTCAAGCTCCTCCACCACGACCTCGCCCTCTTCCTCGAAGGCGATGGTGATGTCGTCAATGGTTTCCAAGTCTTCTCTCCTGTTCCGCCGCCTCAAAGGGAGGCGGCTCTTGGGTTGAAAGGCTCTCTTGGCCGGCGTGCCGGCACTCTTCCGGTCCCGCGACATGGGCGGGGCCGACTCCCGGGCCTGCCGGGTTTCTCGCGGGCTGTCTGGCGAAAGGTCTGGCTCCCGGCCTGGCCGGGCTCCTCGCGGTCGGGTGTCGGACGGTCAGGCTCCCGGCCTGGCCGGGATTCGTGAAGGCAGGTCGGCAGAAGGGCAGGATCCCTGCCTGCCGGCAACAGAGCGTGCGGGTCGTCGAAGGGGCTTGCTCCCTGACCTGCCAGGCACTCGCGGGCGGGGCAGGCTGACGGGCGCGCGACGACCCGGGGCGTCTCCCGGCCTTGGAGGAATCATCGCGGGCGGGCGGACGCTTGACGGCCGGGGCAGTCTCCCGGCCTTGCCGGAATCATCGCGGGCGGGTCGAAAAAATGGCTGGCTCCCGGCCAAGCCGGGATCGTGCGGGAGGGCCGTCGGACGGGCTGGCTCCCGGATATGCCGGGATCAGCGCGGGCAGGTGCCTGACGGGCTATCTCCCGGCCCTCCTGGGATCCTTGGTTTCCGGGGGCGGCGGGGGCGGAGGCGGCTCTGCGGCCTCCTTCATGTCGGAGGCGGTCTTTCGCAGGAAAAGGAAGAGCGGGAGCCCGCAGGAGACCCCTATGGCCAGGGTGGCCAGGACGGGGAGCCAGAGGCCCTTCATCCCGAGCCTCCTGCCCTCCCGGACGATGAAGACAAGGGTCGCCAGCGCCGCCGCCATCATGTTCACGGCGAAGTAGGCGGACACGGGGGTCTGCAGGGCCTGGGCCTTCATGAGGGCGAAGTCCGGGCCGCTGGCGGCGAGGAACTGCCCCAGGTAGCTGTAGGGGGCCACGGCCCCCAGGAGGGCCAGGCCGAGATAGAAGTAGCCCATGGGTCACCCGCGGGGACGGACCCTCATCCGCCCCTGCCTGGATCCGCCACTCCGGGGCCGCTCGCGGCTATCTCCGTGGCGGCAGGGGTCCCTTCCTCATCAGGGGTCCCGCCGGCCGGGGCAGGCCCGGCGCCGGGCACGGCCTCCGAGGCCGAGGGTCCCGGGGGGCTCCCGCCAGGGGCGGGGCCGGAAGCGGCCGGACCCTGCGTCCCCGGCGAGGACGCGGACGCGGACGGGGCGGCGGCGTCGCCGTCCAGGTCGGGATCGCCAGGCCCGGAAGGGGGCTCGTAGGGCACGGCCCAGGATGGGATCTCGGAGGAGGCCGCGGCGAAGGGGTTGACCACCCCGGCGGCGTCCGACCCGGCCGGGAGCGGCGCGGGCAGGGACCCGTCGGGCGAGGCCGTGGTGCCCAGGTAGCGCAGGTACTCCGTGGCGCGGGGATCGAGGACCACCACGGCCCTCTCGCGGAGGACAGTCTGGTAGCTCTCGAGGGATCTCTTGAAGGCGTAGAACTCGGCGTCCTGGCCGTAGGCCTGGGCGTAGACCGACGCGGCCTCGCCGTCGCCCTCGCCGCGGATTATCTGGGCCTGGCGCTCGGCCTCGGCTATGGTCTCGCGGACCTTGCGGTCGGCCTCGCTCTTGATCTTCTGGCCGTTCCGGCGGCCCTCTGACCGGTACTTGGTGGCCTGCTGCTCGCGCTCGGTGCGCATCCTGTCGTAGACGGCCCTCTGGTTCTCGGGGGGGAGATCCGCCCGCTTGATGCGCACGTCTATGACGACCAGCCCAGCCTGGGTGTCCTCCAGGAGCTTCTTGTTGGAGGAGTCGGTCACCGTCTCCATTATGGAGCCGCGGTTCTGGGAGATGATGTCCTGGAGCACGTGGAGGCCCAGCTCGCGGCGGAGCTCGCCCACGATGATGGCGCCCAGGCGCCTCTTGGCCTCCTCGACCACGGAGAAGGTGCTCTCGCTCTTGAACCTCTGGTAGAAGAGGAGGGGGTTCTCTATCCGCCAGCGGACGTAGGCGTCCACCACCATGTTCTTCTTGTCGTTGGTGTAGATCTCGGCCGCGCCGACGTCGTACTCCATGAGGCGGTTGTCGAAGTAGACCACCCTCTGGATCACGGGGATCTTGGCGTGCAGGCCGGTCTCGCGGATGCCGCCCACGGGCTGGCCGAACTGGAGGACCAGGGCCCGCTGGGTCTGATCCACGGTGAAGAACACGCCGGAGAGGACCATAACGAGGACGACGGCCAGGACGGCCGCGATCACGGCCTTCCTGCCTGGCATGCGGGGGGCTGAAGGTGTCACCGGTCACCCCCCTGCTGCGGCTGGGCGTCCCCCGAGGGGGACGGGGGCGCGGAAAGCGGCAGGATGGGGAGGACCCCCCTCCCGGCGTCGCCGCCCATCACGTACTTGTCGACGGAGCCCAGGACGGCGTCCATGGCCTCCAGCTGCAGGCGCTCGCGGGTCACCTGCGGGGCCTTGCGGTACTCGGCCAGGAGCTGGAGGAACCTGGCCGCCTCGCCCTGGGCGCGGTTGACGCGCTCGGCCTTGTAGGCCTGGGCCTGGGCCACCATGGCGTAGGCCCTGGCCTCGGCCTCGGGGATCACGTTGTTCCTGTAGCCAGTGGCCTCGTTCACGCTCCGCTCGGAGTCCTCGCGGGCGGAGGTCACGTCCTTGAAGGCCTGGATGACGTCGGCCGGCACGTGGACGTCCTGGAGCTCGACGTTGTCCACGGTGAGCCCGGTCGCGTACTTGTCCATCATGGCCTGGAGGGTGGCCTTGGTGTCCTCCTGGATGTGCCCGCGGTTCTCCGTGAGGGCGCCGTCAATCGAGTTGCGGCCTATAACCTCGCGCATGGCGGAAACCGCCGCGTCCCTGATGGCCTTCTCCGGGTCGAAGACGTTGAAGGCGTAGGCCACCGGGTCGTCCACCTTGTAGAGCACCATGAACTGAATGTTCACGATGTTCTCGTCCCCGGTGAGCATGGTGGCCTCCTCCAGGCCCCGCGACCCGGCCCCGCCCAGGTCGAACTGGCGGGTCTGCGTGTAGTTCACCTTGATGACGCTCTCGATGGGCCAGGGCCAGTGGTAGCGGAGCCCCTGCTCGACCTGGCGGCTGTACCGGCCGAAGAGCTTCACGAGGCCCCGCTCGTAGGGCTCCACCGTGAAGAAGCCGGAAGCCAGCCAGACGGCGAGGAAGACCGCTACGAACCAGATCGTGGAAAGCCTGCCCCCGAACCTGTCGAAGCGCTTGAGCCAGCCGCCGAGGTTTCCGGAGAAGAGCGGCCCGCCGCCGCCTCCGCCGTTCCCGCCGTTGCGGGGGGGGGAGGAGCGCTTCTTACGGCTCTTCTGCCACTCTTCCCAGTCCATTGGCATACTTGAAACCACCTCGTGCGGGCCCTGGGGCTCCCGGTTCAGGCCCCCCCGCCGAAGGAGCGGCCAGGAAGGGCAAAATTCTGATCAAATAAGTCTAGCACATCCCCCCCGTCCGATCTACCACATTGCCTTGACCGGCCCTTCCCCAGGCCCGGACCGGCCCGCGGCCCAGTCACATGCGTAGCTTCCGGCCCGGACCCGCCCCATGCCCCCCGCCCCGTCTCGCCTCATGCCATCGGCCAGGCCCCGACTTCCGGCCCTGACAGGCCCCATGCCCCCTGCCCTCTTCTCATGCCCGGCTCCCGCTCCCTCCTCATGCCCCCGGCCTGGCCCCGCCCCGACTTCCGGCCCTGACCGGCCCCATGCCCCGTCTCGCCTCATGCCATCGGCCAGGCCCCGACTTCCGGCCCTGACAGGCCCCATGCCCCTGCCCTTCTCTCATGCCCAGCTCCCGCTCCCTCCTCATCCCCCCGGCCTGGCCCCGCCCCGACTTCCGACCCTGACCGGCCCCATGCCCCATGCCCCCTGCCCTGCCACTTCTCTTGCCCTCGTCAAGGCCGTCCCCTCATGCCCTCGGCCAGGCCGGCCCCGGCCCAGTTTTCTCCCCCGCCCCGCCTCATGACTCCGAAAGCGACTCATGCCCCGGCTCAGGACCTCTCCCCGGCCCGGACTCATGAACAGTCCCCGCTCCAGCGCCCTGCACGCCGCCGCTGACCCAGCGGGACGGCTCGGCAAGTGCTCCGGTGGCTCAGGAGCAAGAAGCATCCTGATGCCGGGCCCCTGTCCAGGCGCGAGGCTGCGGCGCGGCACGGACAGCCCCTTAGCCCTCCCTGCCGGGCATGAGCCCCCGCACCGGCCCGGTTCGCCGGGGTCCGGGACATGCCATACCCCCGCCCACTGCGGCAGTCCACGTCATAATATGATTCGACACGATGCGACACGGCGGACTTTCGGCCACTGCGGGTCACCCCCCCGCCTCCCCCTTCCGGCAGCCCCCCGCCTTCCGGTCCGGCATCTCCCTCCTCCCCAGCCGGCGGCTCCGGGACTCGCCGGCCCTGCGAGGCACGTATCTGTCCGCTGACGAAAGCAGGGGCACCTGCAGCAGGACCCGGATCATCCTCATTACCGGTGCAGGACGGCCTTCCGCCTGGGCCAGGGCGGCCTTCTTCCAGCTCCAGGACAGGCTGCCTCCGTGGCCAGGGCTACCTATCCGCGAACGGATACCGATGCACAAGACCTGGCACGGCACGGATGCTCCTGGCCACCCGTCCCCGCTCCCCTCTTCCCTGTCCCGGCCCGTAGCCCTCGGGGCCCCTCCCGGGGCGGCCAATCCAGCGATCCTGCCGGAAATCCCGACCCGGAAGCCGCTTCCCGGAACCTCGGACGCCCTCCTCCCCGGCACTGCCCGGAGGACCGGGGCCCCTCCTGCGGCGGCAAATCCCTCGCCCCGCCGGAAATCACGCCCCGCCTGCCGCTTCCTTAAGCCTCGCCCGGCATACCCTCTTCAGCCCGGCCCGGCGCCTCCGGTCCCCTGCCCCTGCGGCCCGCCCCGCGATCCTGCCTGAAATCCCGCCCCGTCTGCCTATTCCCGGCTCCTCGCCCGACTTCCCTTACTCGGTCGGGCTCGGCCCGGAGGCCACGTTCTCCTTACGCGACGGCCAGTGCCGCGTCCCCGCCGGAAATCCCCCCAGCCTGCCGCTTCCCGGCGCCCCGCCCGATCTCGCCTGCCCCGGCCAGGCCGCCTCCCCGCCCTCTTGAAGCGGCCACGGGGAGCCGGGCCCCCGGCCAGGCCGGCTCCCGGCCCGCAAGAGGCTCCCTCACGGAGTCCGGGCTCTGGCCAGGCCGGCTCCCGGCCCGCAAGAGGCTCCCTCACGGGGGCCGGGCTCTGGCCAGGCCGGCTCCAGGCCCGCAAGAGGCTCCCTCACGGGGGCCGGGCCCATGACCGGAGCCGCCCGAGGCAACCCTTTCCCGGCACCCGCCCCGGCAGGCAAACCGTGCCGGGGTTCCGGCAGGCCCGGAGCTTCCGGGCTGGGCAGCCGCGCGGCAAAATATTCCATCATTGAGCTTTCTGTGAGGTTCATCTTAGGCTATCTGATGACTTTGTCAGTATATCTTCCAGCTTCATATCGCTATATTAAGTTATAAGATATAAACGTGAAGCTATCCGCAAGGGCCTTCCGGCCCGTCCTCGGTGCAGGCCCGGGCATCCGTGCTGCCCCGGCCCGGCCCCGGGGCCCAAGCCTTGCGGGTTTCCGGGAACGGCAGGGCATCATGAAGGGCCGTCTCAGCCGAAACGGCGGCCCGGGCGGCGGCGTCCCTCCCTCCCGGCTTGCGGAAAAATTGTCCCGCCAAGGCCGCCGTAGCTAAGAAACCGCTTCCCTTAAGGGTTTCAGGGGGGTCTAGAATAATGGCACGTGCCTTGCAAAACAGCTGGTCACCGGGGCCGTCGGCCCCCCGAAAACAGCTTGTGCGAGGAATGCGCTATGCCAATGATAATCAAGAAAGACTGGCTGACGATCGGCGAGGTCTCCGAGCTCACCGGCGTTCCCATCCACACCCTCCGCTACTGGGAGACCGAGTTCAACGGCTACTTCAGCCCGCTGCGCACCTCCGGGCGCCAGCGCCGCTACAACGAGGACGCCGTGGGCCGGGTCCAGGAGATCAAGACCCTCCTAAAGGAGGAGAAGTACAGCATCGCCGGCGCCCGCCAGGTGCTGTCCCGGAAGATGGCCCCCGAGGGGCACATCATGCCCGGCTTCGAGATGTCCGAGTCCGCCGAGGTCCCCCAGCTCGGCATCACGACCTCCAACCCCAACTAGGCCCCCGGCAGGAAGGGGCGGGGCAGCGAACGGCCCCGCCCCGACGGCACGCGGCAAGGCACCCGGCCATGCCGCCGTACCCCCCGGAGGGCGCAAGCGGCCCGCATCCGGCGGGGGCCACCGGCCCCCTGCCGGGCGTCCGCGGCCCCGGCCTGGAACGGCAGGAGACCCGGCGCACCCTGCCTCGCTTCCGTGCCCGCCCGGAACCCCGGCATTCCCCTGAAAACTGAGGAAAAGCCTCCCGGGCCGCTGCAAGCCCCGCTCTCCGGAACCAGGCCGCCCTTGAAGCCATGGCCGGGAATGCCAGGGCGTCTGCAATCCACGGCCGCCAGTGCCAGGCAGACGGCAAGCCGTTGCCGGGCTGTGCCTGGCAGGCAGTGAACCGCAGTCAGACACAGGCCGACTGCCAACGCGGCGGCACATCCCAGCGAAGGTCCCGGAAGCCATCCGTGTCCAGAATGACAGGGACCGTCACCGATCCCGGCCTCCGAAGCCGACTACAGCCCCCCCGGTCAACTTCCCGCTCTCCTGCAAGCCGGCCCGGACCGCTTCCTGCCACCTCCCGCCTTTCCATCACCATCCTCCGCTCACCCCCTCCTTCCGCTTCTTGTTCCTCCTCCCCTTCATCACCATATCCTTCCGCTTCTTGTTCCTCCTCCTCATCTTCATAAACAAAGACATCTTCATCTTCGACCCGTTCCTCATTTCTCCATCGGTATCTTGTGGGGACTTGAAACTTTCATGCTCCTGGGTGCTAGCCAACGGACAACTCGCGCAATCCGTTAGCGAGGATGCCCGTCCGGCATGAGTGCGCCAGGCCCGGTTGCGGTCTGCTTCAGCCTTCCAGTCTTGGCGTTCCCGACCGGCAGCCTTTACCTCCCTCTCCAGCAAAAACCGCGCCTTGTTCCTCAGTGCCGTCCGCCTAGCGACCACGGCACTGGCAAATATGGCTCGGTGCGGGTCCATGAATGGCAAACGTTTCAGGACATCCGTGGGTCGCAAACGATTCAGCCCCTCCGTCGGACCGCCTGCCCACCCCATCCCTGCCTCATACCCCCTGCCTCCTGCCCGTCTCCGTCTCCAGTCCCCTGGATATCGCCCCTTCGCCCGTCGGCTGTCAGGCCACCCCCCAGGCTAGCCTCCGATCCCGTTCCTGTCCCCTCCCGTCATTCCCTGCATCGGCCTCCGCTCCCTCCTACTCCCTCACCAAGAATATCGCCCCTTCCTTCATCGGCTTCCCGCCCCTGGCCCCTCCCGGCCTCCGGTCTCGGGCCAGGTCTGCCTACAGTCACGGCTCCCCCCGGCCTCCGGTCTCGGGCCAGGTCTGCGTCCCGTCACTGCTCCCACCTGCCAACGGTCGCTCGCCAGGGCGGCCTGCCGTCACGGC
>JAISFP010000075.1 GCA_031263525.1 Deltaproteobacteria bacterium
GGTGGGCGAGGTCGATGTCGAGGATGAGGTCGATGATGACGACGACGAGGACGAGGACGGCGACGAGGACGAGGCCGAGGACGATTATGACGATGATGACGATGACGACGAGGACGACGAGGACGACGAGGACGAGGACGAGGACGAGGACGAGGACGACGAGGACGAGGACGACGAGGACGAGGACGAGGACGACGAGGACGAGGACGAGGACGACGAGGACGAAGTAGATTCACCTGCAACCGTCGGCGGAACCGTCCCGCCTTCCGCATGGCTGGATTATGACGATCGCGACTACCCCCGTGCGATGTTCCCGTTCCGCGAGTTTAGGGAGTACTCACCGTCCGAACTTGCCAGTTTGGTCCTTGAGAGATTCGAGGACCAGTTCGCGAAAGCCGCGCGCGGCACCAGCGGAGCGTCCGAGCCGTTCGGGAGCATGTCCGAGGATTTCCGGATCACGGGCGGTCCAGAGCCGCAGACATTCATTCGCGTGTCCGACCTGTCGGAGTCGCGGACGCCACGCATCGTTCACGGCTCGGACACGGACCGTCACCGCGACTTCAGGCGGCACCTGGCCGCCCTGTGCCGCGCCCTTGCAGGGGCCGGGCACACTAGGCCCCTGTACTGGCTGGCCGCCTCGAGCCCTCCGGGGGTTTTTCCCGTGTCGCTCGCGCGGCTCCTGCACATGGGTATCCATTTCCGCCCGGAGCCGCCCGCGGCGCCGGAGGCATTCCTGTCGGCGCTGGACGACGCCTGCATGGGTGACGTGCGCGATCCCGAGGCCGCCACGTTCGCATACGCGGCGATCCTGAGGGCGGGGGCCTCCTTTCCGGGCCCTAGGCTGGCGGAGCTGTCAGCCGGCATTTTCCGCTCCCTGCCCGCCCGTCTGCGGGGCGGCCTTCCCGGGGCGCTGGAGACCCTCTGGCGCGAGTCCGATGCCGAAACGGTCCGCGCGTCGCTCGACGCGGCCCCGTCCGGACGGGGGAGCTGGCGCCTCGCGGAGAGGACCAGGGAACTTCTGGACAGCATGAACGGATGGGTCACGGGGAGCGACCAGGGCGACCGCGTGTGGCGGTCCCTGTCCGGTCCCGGGGGCGAGCTCCGGACGCTTCTCGAGGGATGCCAGGCAGACGGCGTCCCGGAAGGAGCCGGGGCCCTGGCCGAGAGCCTCATGGAGCCCACCGGGGTGCGGGAGCTGGTGGACCGGGAGTCTCTCCGCTCCGGGTCCGGCGTGGTGACGTCCGGCGCGTTCAAAGCCATAGCCGGACACTGCGCGTCGGTTGCTGGCATGGCGCTCGAGTGGCTCGGGAGCCGCGCCCGGGACGACGGGTCCGGCGGGAAGTGGTGCGCCGGCCTTCCTGAAGCTTCCGTGAACGTCTTCCGCGAGGCCGAGGGCGATCTCGCTGCCCTGGGGGGCCCCGAGGACGCCCTGGCGGGGGCGGGGGGCCGACGCGGCGGACGGGTTCCGGCGGCCGGAAGGGCCGGCGCCTCGGCCGGTCGGGCCCGGTCCGCAACGCACGTTTCCGGTGCCGGGGACGGCGGCTCCGGCGGAGGGCCGGACGGCGAGTTGCCCGAAGGCGAGGACGCCGTAAGGATCCTCCGTGCCCAGCTCGACGCGCTCGCGAGCGGGTCCTTCATAGACGACTGGCATTCCGTGCGGCTCACGGCGTCCGGTGCCGCTGGCTTCTTCGCCCGTGACCCCGAGGCGGATCTGGCGAGCTGGCTTGTCCTGTGCCCGGGGAGCGACTCGGAGTACGGGACGCCGACCGCGCCGCTCAGGGAGGTGGTGGCCGCCATTTCCCGGGGCGACTGGGACCCCGCCTCCGAGGGGCGGGCCTTCGTGGAGCTCGCGGAAGCGGGCGAGGCGGTGGTGGCGCAGGCGTACCTGACCGCCGTGGAGGGGGCGGCGCTCCGCTCTGACGGGGGGGCAGGCGGCAGGACGTTCCAGGAGATTCTTGAAGGGGCGGTCAGGGAGAGGGCGGAGGACGCCGCCAGTGTCGCGGAGGAGGCGCGGGGCCTCATGGAGATCCTGGCCACCCAGGGCGTCCTGGACGCCCGCCAGGGGGCGGTGCTGGGCGGCGTCGCGGCCGCGGCGAAGGACGCCCTGGAGGCGGCGGGGCCGGTGCCGGACGCCCGCTTCGCGGCGAGGGCGCTGGGAGCCGCCGCGCGTGTCAGGGCGGCTGGCCGGACCGCCGCTCTCAAGGCGCAGGAGAGGAAGGCGTACCGCCAGAAAGTCCTGGAGCTCTTCGGCATTTTGGAGAGCGCGAGCGATGTCCCCGAGGACTATGTCGTCATGGCAGGGACGGTCCGGGCCCTCATCGAGGACGGGGAGCTGGAAGCCGCAGAGGACGTCATGACCGCCATGGGCGCCAGGGTGGCCGCGGAAGAGCCCGTGCCCCTGCTCCCCGGCGAGCCGCCGGCCTGCCCGGCCGAGAGCTTCCACGCCTGGCTCCCCTGGCTCTCGTCCGCCCCCGACCCGTTCGTCCTGGCCAGGAAAGCCGTGGACGCGGCTCTCTCGGGGGAAGCCGGGCGCCGCGGCGCCCGCGCGGCGGCGGGCCCGCCCGGGGCCGAGACCGTCTGGGGAGATTTCGCGCGTGCGGCGGCCAGGTTCCGTGACGGCGGAGGGGCTTCCGGAGCCGCCGGCGCCGGGGGGGGAGGGTCCGCCGGGGCACGGGACGGAGCCGTTTCCGCCCGTGCGGTTCTCGGGGAGGCTCTCCGGAAACTCCTGGACTGGCTGGGTTTCGGCACCGGCGACGACTTCCAGGCCGGTCCCGACGGCGGCGAGGGCGGCGCGAGCTGGACGGTCATGGACGTCAGGGCCCGCGCGGCCTCCCCTGTCCCCGCCTGGGGCCCGGGCGAGACGGAGACCGTGTCGGTGCTCGTCTGGACGGGCGCGGGTCCCGCCGAGGTGGCCCTCCCCCCCGGTGCCGCCGGGACTCCCGAGGGGGACCTCCCCCCCGGGCTCGCGGGGGCCCTGGACGCCTGGAGGCCGGGACCCGGCAGGGTCCCGCTCGCGGTGTCGCTGGAGCCTCTCGCGCCCGGCGCCTGGGGCGCGATGAACTGCCTGGCCAGAAGGGCCGGGCGCGATCTGGTCGTCCTCGACCCCCTCCTCGCCGCGGCCGCGGGAGCGTCCGTGCCCCTCTCCAGGACCCGCAGGCTGGAGTGGCTCTTCGGGGCGGGGGGGATTTACGGGCGCTTCGATCCTTTCGAGAGCTTCGCGCCCGTCCCGGGCTGCACCGGCCTGGAGGATCTCGTGCAGCGAGTCGCCGAGGCGCGGGGCGTTGTCCGCGTGGAGGGGCCGGAGGGGGTCGGGAAGAGCGCCCTCATGAGGATTCTGGCCCGCTCCGAGGAACTGCATTCCCCTGCCTTCGGGCGGTTCGCCGTCCTGGCGGACGCGGGCGGGACGCGTGCCCCGGCCCCGGCAGGCGGCTGGGAGGGCCGGACGGAAGGGGTCCGGGGCAGGGCAGGCAGGGCGGATTCTGGGAGGGGGGCAGCGGGCGCCGCGCCGGGCCCCCTCGAGACGGCGGTGGCCGAGGCGGCCGGGAAACTGCTTCTTCCCGGCTGGAACGGCAGTCTCGGCCTGCGGGAGAACCTCAGGGCCCTGGACAGGGGAAGGACGCGCAGGACGGCCGTGCAGCTGGCCACCGTCCTTCTGGACTCCGCGGACGGCCTCATGGAGGGCATATGCTCCCGGCCGGGTGACCTGGAGCTCCTCATGTCCGTAAACAAGATGGGTTCCTTCAGGCTGGTGATTGCCGGGAGGAGGGTCTCGGAGATCCTGGAGAGCCACCCGTGCTCGCCCCTGTACGGGCTTGCCCCGCCCTTCGTGCTCCAGGGCCCCGAGCCGTCCGGGCTCGCGGAGTCGGTCCGGGCCCCCCTGGCCGCCATGGGCTGGGCGTTCGACAGGCCGTCCGCCGCCTTCGCGGCAATGTCCGTCTCCTTCTGGAATCCCGCGGCGCTGGGCATTCTCATGCATGCCTCGTTCACGGAGACGCGGGCGGCCCTCCCCTCCGTCTCGAGGCCTCCCTACGCCATAACGTCCCGAGCCCTGCGCAGGGCCGCCAGGCGTCCCGCCCTGGCGAGGGCGCTGGCGGTCCGGAGCCTGGCGCCCGTGGCCGACCCCCTCCGCATGGCCGCGGCCCTGGCCGCGGCCGACCTCCCGGAACTGAAGGGGCTGGGCGTCTTGCTCGGGTCGAGGCCCGAGATGCTGTGCCAGGCGCTGGCCGAGACATGGCCCGAGGCCTTCGGGGACCCGGGCGGCGGGACGGCGTGGCACGTCATGGGCGAGCTCGTGGCCTCGGGGGTCCTGGCAATGGACCGGGGCGGGCTGCGGGTGCGGAACGCCGCCGTGCGGGCCACCCTCCGGTCCCTGGACTCAGCGGGCCTGGGCGAGCTGTGCCGGGGCCGGGAAGCGCCGCCGGAGGCGGCTCTCCTTTCCGCAAGGAGGCTCCTGCCCTGGCAGGAGGGCTCGCGGCGGGACGACGGCGGGTCCTGGGGCGCGGGCGGCGGGGCCATGTCGGGGGGGAAGTACCGGAAGCGCGGCGACGGTACCGGCTCCGGACGCGCCGGAGTACGCGGCGGCATGGGGGATCCCGAGAGCACCGGGCGGGCGGCCCAGCGGCCGTCCGGACCGTTCGCGCCTGGCGGGCCGCTGGCACACTGGGCGGAGACGCTCCTGGGCCCCCGCTCGGCGGTGTCGGGAGGCGGGT
The DNA here is from genome assembly GCA_031263525.1 of Deltaproteobacteria bacterium. Taxonomy (GTDB): domain Bacteria; phylum Desulfobacterota; class Desulfarculia; order Adiutricales; family Adiutricaceae; genus JAIRZX01. The sequence continues at coordinate 4,710 of JAISFP010000075.1, forward strand.
CCGTGAGGCTTCCCGTGCCCAGCCCCTTCACGCTCCGCCAGGAGGCCCTGCTGTTCGCCCCCGGAAGGGACAGCGCATGGAGGGTCGCCGCCTCCCCCGCCTCGGGCGGGACGAGGGCCGACGACGCCCTGGAGTCGCTCGCGGAGCTGGCGGGCCGGGCCGGCCCCTTCGCCGTCAGGTTCCTTTCCAGCGGCGCGCGTGACTTCTCCCCGGCCAAGGCATTCTCCGTCGCCGCCGGCCTGGCCCCCGAAGCCAGGGGCGGGGGCCCGGTCCACCTGGTCGTGGACGGGCTCACGGCCTGGGACGTGGGCGGCATCGACGGCTACACGATAGTCAAGTCCTGTTCGGCCAGCCGGACCGTGAAGAGGAATGCCATCTCCATCGTCACCTACCTCTGCCCCCTCGAGGAGATCATGCATGACGAGGACCCGCGGATTCCGTCCGGCGCCATGAAGGTCACCTACGTGGACAAGGACGGGATCCGCTCCAATACCGACGTCTACGACTACTGGCAAGACGACGACGAAGACGATGAAGATGACGACGACTACGACCGCAAGCGCAGCGAGCCGGCCCCCGTCCTGGCCGGCCGCTGGTCGCTTCCGGCGCTCAGGATCTGGTTTGCCGCCTGCGGGCTCGACCCGGGCGACGCGGACACGGCACTCGAGGAAACCGACGGCTGGGACGACATGGTCATAGGCGGCGCCTATGCCCTGGCGGGCCTCCCGTACCCGGACCCCCTTCTTCCCGAGGACGGCAACAACGCCGTGCCGCGCGGGCTTGCCGTGACGTTGAGAGGCCTTATGGACAGAAGGCGCGTCCTGGTCCCCAGGACCCTCTACCGCAACGCCGGCCCGGCCGGCATCGAGCCGCGCTACATGGCGGATCCCCTCGTGATCCTGGCGGCGCTGGGCGTGCTGGAGCCCGACGGCGAGGTGGACGGGGAGCCGCTCTGGAAGCTGGGACTGCGTTTCTAGCGCCGCGGCCGGCCCCGCCCGTCTCCTCCAACGGCGGGCTCCTGGCTGGAGACCCCCTCCGACGGTGCCCGAGGCGCCGGGGAAGCGTCCGGGCACGGGCCTGGCCGCGAGGGAAGGGGGCCTGGCGGGGGCTAGGGACTCGGGGCCGGGGAGATGGCGGGCGCGTGAGCCGCGAGGGCAGGGCAGTGGCGAGAGCGGGCGCCTGACTGCTTTGCGGTGGGGAGAGCGGGCGCCTGACTGCTTTGCGGTGGGGAGAGCGGGCGCCTGACGGCTTTGCGGTGGGGAGAGCGGGCGCCTGCCGGCTTTGCGGTGGGGAGAGCGGGCGCCTGACGGTTTTGCGGTGGGGAGAGCGGGCGCCTGACTGCTTTGCAGTGGGGGAAGCTGGCGCCTGCCGGCTTTGCTGTGGCGAGTGCGGGCGCCTGCCGGCTTTGCAGTGGGGAGAGCGGGCGCCTGCCTGCTTTGCAGTGGCGAGAGCGGTGGCCTGCCGGCTTTGCGGTGGCGAGAGCGGGCGCCTGCCGGCGTTGCAGTGGGGAGAGCGGGCGCCTGACTGCTTTGCCGGGGGGAGAGCGGGCGCCTGCCGGCTTTGCAGCGGGGAGAACGGGCGCCTGCCTGCTTTGCTGTGGCGAGAGCGGATGCCTGACTGCTTTGCAGTGGGGAGAGCGGGCGCCTGACTGCTTTGCAGTGGCGAGTGCTGATGCCGCGTGGGAAGGGCAGAGGAGAGAGCGGGCGAAGCGTTGAGAGGGCCGCAGCGAGTGCGGGTGCCGCGAGGGCCGGGGGTAGAGTGTTCAATCGTGAAAGTTCGTGGGGTATTCTGGAACTGGGCTGCCTTAGCTTTCGATCCCGTAAGGGAGACGCGAGAGCTACTTGAGGTGCCGGTGCCTCTCGCGTTCTGGGTCCTGAGGGCCTGCAGGCGCTGGAAGGCTATCCCCTCCGGTTCACTCGCGGAAGACGGCTTGGCGATGCGCGACCGTATCGTGGACATGCCGGTCCTCATTCGGGAACTTCGAACGTCGGTCCGGCACAGTCAGGGAGGCCTGTTATGGCTGGGAATTGCAGATTCCCTTGACAGACGGACGTACGTCAGGGTCCACGACGTGCTTCAGCTGACCCTGCCAGGAGGTCCTGCGGGCCCTCGGAAAAATGTTCGGTCCCCACCGCTGCTGCACGAGAGTGGGCAGATGCGCATCCGCACCCCTGCGCCGGCCCTCGGGTGCTCGGCCAGGTACCCGGACGTCACCGCGCATGGAACGTTGAAAGCCGAGTTGCGGGTCGCCAGGCTCTCGGACTTTGATCAGGCACAGCACGTTTCGTTAGATAAATTCTAGAGCGGCATAAAATAGATTAATTCTACAAATTTGTTCATCTCTATCCTACTTGATGGAAAGAAATAATCAATATTTATAAAAATTTAGTATGATTTAAAATAAAAATTAATAATGTCAATCGATTTTTCTTAGCATGTCAATAAACCCGGAGGTGTCGTGCCTGCCGAACCAGTGGTCCAACAGGAGCACCCTGTTCATCCGGATCATCCTCATGATTTTTTCTAGCTCTGTCGGGCTGACGTGGATGTTGGGATTGCTTGAGATAATCCTGGGCTCCCTTTCTATTGAAATTGACAACGTCTCGCACAGATCCGGCCCGACCCTCACGTGCGGCGTTACGGGTAGCGCGAAGTCTCTTGAGCCGGTATTGAAGGTGAATATCAGATCGTAGCTGATGTTGCCGAAGACATTTCCGTGGAAATATTCACAAAGAAACCCGTCGATGTCGTGGTTGCGGGGAAGCCAGAGGCGCTCTTCCATCTCCCTGTAACGGCTGAGATGGGACCTGTCTCTGTTCACGGGAGCATTCCTTTCATGCGGAGACGGCAGCCAGGAACGCCGGCTGACAGGATTTCGAGCGGTAGCGGAAGGACGGGCGGGATCCGGGACGGTCTGAATCCTTGAAGATCGGAAAAGCGGAAATGGTCATGACAAGATTGGGACGCTGAAAAAAGTTAAAATATTTAGGCATGATTTTTGATAACAATATGTTTGTCAATCGATTTTCCTTACCATGTCCAGGAACCCGAACGTGTCATACTTGCAGCACCAGTGGTCCAGCAGGAGGACCCTGTTAATCCGGATCATCCTCACGATCTTTTCCAGTTCAGAAGGGGGGACGAAGATGTTGCGGTTGCTTGTCAGGATCCTGGGTTCCCTCTCAATGGAAATGGAGATGGTTTCCTCCAGATTTGGTCCGACCCTCACGTGGGGGGTCACGGGAAGCAGCGTGTCCCTCCAGTAGTTCGTGAACGTGTATATCAGATCGTAGTTGATGTTGCCGAAAGAGCTGCCGAAGAATGGCTCCGCCAGGAACCCGTCTATGGCGTCGCTGCGGGGGAGCCAGAGCCGCTGCTCCGTCTCCCTGTAGCGGCCTATGGCTGTCATCTCCTTCGTCAAGGGCACCTTCCTTTCACCCGCAGATATTAGTCGGTATCTGCTGGGAGATCAAGCGGAAATCGCAGTGCCGGGAGTGATCATGAAAATTTTGCCATGGAGTTGTCGGTCTTGAGAATTCTGGGCTTGCCGTGCAAGGTTTTTGGCATATGGCCATGTCGGAAATTCCCGTGTCTGAAGGCTTGTCGCTGAACATTCTTTTGCTGAAACGACAGTGTTGTTTAGTTGTTGTTTAAAATTTTCTTGTTTGACTGATATTACCCGTTTAATCAAATGTCGGAATTTGGCTATCAGACCAGTGGTGGAAATGTCGGACAAACATCCAGTCCTGGTATCTGCTCGTTATGATTCGCTACTAAATTAAGGAAGAAGATTCCGACATTTTATTAAACGGGAAATACTATTACCCTTTCACGTGAATATGAACGAATGAGGAGCGCAGGGCCTTAATAAAAAACTTGAACTCATGCCGCAACAAATTGTGTATCATCCTTCCAAAGGCACATCATGCGCGCATAAAGGCCTGGCAGACGACCGCTGTCAAAGCCAGCCGGCTTCGCCAGCTCACAGCCCAATTAGTTCATGTTTACGTGAAAGGGTAATTTCTAGATGGATATTACGCTTCCTGATAAATATTACCCGTTTAATTAAATGTCGGAATTTTGGCTGTCAGCCTATGGGTGGAAAGACTGGGAAACAGCCCAGCCCTGCTATCTCCTCGTCATGGTTCGCTC
>JAISFP010000109.1 GCA_031263525.1 Deltaproteobacteria bacterium
ATGTGGTGCTCTGGCCGGAGGCAGTCCCCCCCGTGAGGGTCGGGGCTCCGAGAAAGCGACTAATCCCCCTCGTAAACAGAAATTGCTGGCATCTGTATAAAGTATCATATCTCGACATATTGCTTATTGTGTTGTATTTCAATGCGTCATTTTCCTTAAGTTGGTGACATTGTATTTGTATCTGTTCGCGGGTGAGGGATGAAGACGGTGTCAGATTCACCCTTCTGAGGTCAATCAATATGGGTTGTTCACAGACGAAAACAGGGGAACCTCTAGCAGGCCCCAGAGCATCCTAAATTCCTGTTGCAGGGCGGCCCTCCTCAGATGCCAGGACGGGCCTTCCTCCGGGTCCAGAGCGAACTTCCTACTGACTAGAGTGGCCTTCTTCCAGTTCCAGGACAGGCTACCTCCGTGGTTAGGGCGACCTACCCGTGAATGGATACACATATTTATCACCATCTTTCATCTATTAGCCCCCGGTATCTCCTGATAACCCCCGATTTCTCAGGATAACTCCAGATGTTTTTGGATATCTTTCGTTCTCTTCGGATAACTCCCTTCTTTCAGTATATCTCAGGATATCTTCCGTTCTCCCCGGATATCTCCCGTTCTCTTTGGATAACTCTCTTTTTTCAGGATATCTCCGGAGATCATCCATTCTCTCCGGATATATCCACTTTTTCCCTGACAACTCCCTTTCTCTCCAGTTTTTTCAAGTTCTTTCCAGTTCTCTCCAGTTCTCTCCAGTTCTCTCCAGATATCTCCTGTTCTCTTAGAATATCCCAATCTATCTTCAGATATATCCATTTATCTTCTGATATCTTCAATTAACTCCAGATGTCTCTAGTTTTCTCAGGATATCTCATGCTTTATCATGGTCAACCCATTATCTCATGATAGCATCAGCACCGAATTGACTCCGTTCACTCTGGATAGTCCCCGATCTCTCTGGTAAGCTTCCGAATTATCCTGATTGCTCCCGATAGCTCCCGATATTTAGCTCTATTTCTCCCAATATGTCCCGTTTTCTCCGGATAGCTCCCTAACTCTCTAGATTGCCCCCGAAGGCTCCCTATTTTCCTCTCAATTTCTCCCAATATGTCAAGTTTTCTCCTGAAATTTCCTGAAATGTCTAGAAATATCCTTATTTATCCTGATTACTCCCGAATAGTCCCAATTTTTCTCATAATCTCTCCCAATATGTCCAGTTTTCTTCGAAAGGTTCAAGAATTGTCATGATATCTCCAAAATATTGCAGATATCTCCCGAACTCTTTGAATATCTCCCGAATCTCTTCAGATAGTTCTCTTTCTTCGTAGATATCTCTAGATTTCTCAGAAGATTTCACGTTTTCTCCAGATATCTTCATTGCTCTCCGGATAGCCACCGCTCTCTCCCAGTTTCCTCGAATTGTTCCCGCTCTTTTCGGAAAGCTCACGTTCTCTTCAGATTTCAAGGGGTGAACGGCTACCAAGTTCGGTTCGGCTTTTCAAATCACACCATATGGGCTATGATTCCCAGGGATTGGCACATCTCTGGAGTTTTCTGACTTCTTCGGAACGTACTCCATATTCCTACGCATATACTGACTGTTGAAGTTCGGAGATGTGCTTCCTCGCTTGGAAACTTAAACTGTTTCTGAATTTCCCTTAATCTATTTGCCTTTTCATAATCATTCATTTATTTTTCTAATTCTGTTCCCTTTCTTAATCCTGGGTTGTCCGGCTCCGTCTCCCGGGCTGTCCTACCATTTCTGTTGGGCTGTCCGGCCCGCCTTGCCCTTCCCGGTCCTCAGGTCCACGGACCCGGTTTTGCCAGCCTCCGAACGCCCCCATCGGCGGGGGCCCAGGTACCACCATTGCCCTTGCCCAGAAGGCTCAAGAAGACCGTCCTCGCGGCCCTGGCCGTTGTCTGCGCAGCCTCGCTCCCGGTCATGGGCGTGTGGGTCTTCCAGGAGCTCTACAAGAAACAGCTGTGGGACCCAAGGCATGCCGCCCTGGTGAACGGACGCCCCGTCCTCCGCGAGCAGGTGGAGGAGGTCCTGAAGATTGGCCTCTACCCGCCGGTGGCTGCCGAGAGCGGCGAGCCCGGCACCATAACCATGCGCCAGATTCTCGACAAGCTCATCGAGGAGGAGCTGGTCATGCAGGCGGCCGAACGGGAGGGGCTGGCGGTCACGGACGAGGAGGTGGAAGCCTTCCTGGACGCCCACCTCGGCGTCTGGGGATGCGGCGGGGAGGGCAGAAGGGGGTACATGTGCCGGGTGCCCCGGGGGGAGGAGCTGGAGTCGCTGAAGTCCGCCCTACGCCGCAGGATTCTCCTGGAGAAGGCCGCGTACTTCGCGGTCGGCAGGAGGGCCCGCCGCGAGGCGCGGGACTGGGAGCGCTACCTCGCGGAATGGTCCAGGGCCCACACGGTTCCCAGGGTGTACGAGGCGAGGGCGCTTCTGGCCGAGAAGGTGCCGGCCGCCCTGCGCGTCCTCAGGGCCCAGAGGTCCCGTTCCGGGGGCCTTGCCCGCCTGGAGGCGGATCTGAAGGCGGCCGGCGCGGGATGCATAGTCTCGGATCCCATAATGATAGATCCCTCCAAGGCGTCCGCTGGGTTCCCGGCGGTCGATCTGGAGCAGGACCTGGCCAGCGCCTCGACCGATCCTGGCCATCTGACCGGGGTCCTGGAGCTGGAGGAGAGCTATGCCGTCCTGGAGGTTCTTAGCGAGGTTGACCCCCCAACCGCCGAGGAGATGGTCCGCGCCGCCCGAACCGGCTACGAGGGCAGGGTGGCAGAGGATGCCTTCCGGGCGTTCGTGGGCGACCTCTGGGCCGAGGCCGACATTGAGATAAACCCCAACTTCCCCGGTGCCGCCCCTGCCACGGTCGTCGCTTCCCGTGCCAGGCCAGCTGGGGCAGGGGAGGGCGCGGAGGCCTCCCGGCACGCCGCCTCGGTCGACGCCGGGAATGATGCCGCCGAGCCTGCTTCCGTTGCCGATGGGGCCGTGACCGCAGCTCCGACTGCCTCCGTTGCGGACGGGGGAGCGCCCGTCGCCCGTCCTGAGCCAGTTTCGGATGGTGTAGCGAGTGCTGAACCGCCTGCCTCCGATGCCGACGGGGCAGCGACCGTCGCCCAGCCTGTCTCTGTAACAGAGGGCGGCGCGACTGCTACATCGCCTTCCTCCACTGCCGATGGGGGCGTGACAGCCGCCGATCCTGTCCATGCAGCGGGTGGTGACACGCTCGGGGACCAGCCCCCCCCTGAAACTGACGGAGGAGCACCCTCCGCATCGTCTGCCTCCGGTGTTGACGGGAGCGTGACTGCTTCCCCGCCTGCCCCTGCGGCTGATGGAGCGAGGGAGGAGCAGGACGACGGCCCTGGCACCCAGGCTGCCTCCCTTGTTGCCGAGGGGCCGGCGGGGCCCCTGACATATTCCGCAGACGCAGCTAAGGTGTCGGAGACAGGCGCGGCTGGGCTCGAGATTGTGGAGAATCATGGTCCCGGCTCATCGTCCGAGGCCAGCACTGCGGCAGCGGCGACTGACGAGTCCTCAGGGTCCTCAGAGAATGCGGATGCCGTTGCAACCGCTCCGCCGAAACAGTCGGTAGAGACTCCTGATAGTCCGACCACCGGGACGCCGGACATCGGAACGGAAGGTTCCGTGAAAGCCGAGCACGGGACAGTCCCGGCTATGGCTGCGGGTGGCGAGGCCCTGGCGGCAGGCCCGGCCGGCACCATCACGGGCCTTGAGCCAGGGAGGCTCGCCGGCCCACTGGACGGCCCGCCCCTGGCTCCGACGGGCAGGATCGTGGTCGAGGACGGGGTAGAGAAAGTCCGGGGGAAGCTCTGAGCTGCGGGGAGAGGCCCGGTGCCTGAGTTCTGCCCCCTTCCATGCGAAAGCCGGGGAGGGCGGAATAGTCTGTCACCATGATGCCGATCCGAGAGAAGAGGTCTGTCTCATCGGGCGGAACCGGGCGGTGCGGCTTCTGAAGCTGGCTCCGCGGCTCCGCTCCGACTTCCCCTGGCCTTGCCGGCTCCGTCCGTACAGGCGTCCTCTGGCCCTGCCGTCTCCGTCCCCATCCTGCGGACTATGGCTCTTCCGGCCTGCTCCAGGCGTCTTCTGGCCCTGCCGTCTCCGTCCCCATCCTGCGGACTATGGCTATTCCGGCCTGCTCCAGGCGTCCTCTGGCCCTGCCGTCTCTGTCCTCATCCTGCGGACTATGGCTCTGTCGGCCTGCTCCAGGCGTCCTCTGGCCCTGCCGTCTCCGTCCCCATCCTGCGGGCTTTGGCTCTGACGGCCTGCTCCAGGCGTCCTCTGGCCCTGCCGGCCCCGCCCCCATCCTGTGGACTATGGCTCTGCCGGTCTGCTCCAGGCGTCCTCTGGCCCTGCCGTCTCCGTCCCCATCCTGCGGACTATGGCTCTGCCGGCCTGCTCCAGGCGTCCTCTGGGCCTGGGCTCCGTCCGTCCAGGCATCCTCTCATCCTTCCGGCACCGTCTCCTTCCTGTGGCCTTTGGCCCTGCCGGCACCGACCTTTTCCTGCGATCCCTGGCCCTGAGGGCATCGTCATCTTCCTGCGGCCTCTGGCCCTGCCGGCTCCGTCCGTCCAGGCGGCCTCTGGCCATGCCGGCCCTGTGTGCGGCCTCGAGCCTTGGCGACCATGGACTTTCCCTCCCGGCGGCCCATGGTCCTGAAGAGCCGGCTCGGGCCTGAGACTTAAGTGCGGGTGGGCCGCCGAGCGGCTTTTACACAGCATCCTGGCTTCCCCTGGCAGGATCGAGGTCGATGGAGGGCCAAGGCAGCTCCCGGGGAGGTTGCGATGCCTGAGGGCGGTCGCCATGCGGCCCGGTCCCGGCCCACTTTCGCCTTCCCCGCGACCGGGAGGGCGAGAGGGCTCTATGGTGCGGGAGTCGTATGGCACAAGCCTCCCAGAGGGGCTACGGCAAGCTGGGCGGACTCGCGGCCGGGGGCGGGAGGACGGCCCAGCGAAAGGGTTTGACAGCTTTTCCTCGAAATAATACAATTCCGGCATCATTGTCAAAGAGCTGATAGCGGGGGCGGGGCCCCCGGGGGGACGGCGGCCCCTGGAGCGGGGCAGGACCCCGGCGGGGGTGCCAACCTGAGGCACAGCTGTCCCAAGAGACGCCACGGGGCGCCTTCGGCCCGAGCCGGCCAGTCAAGCGGCCCTGCAGGCCGCCCCCTACGCGAAATCCTCCCCTCCCGCGGGGCGGCCCAGCTGCCTCCCCGACCCCACGGGGCGAAGCCCCATTCCCCTAAACCTAAGGAGGAAGCGCCCGCCAGGCTGGCCGCGCCGCCCGGGGCGGCCATGGGCCTCTAAAGCGTTTGACTTTGATGATATACGACGGCTCCTCAAACAAGAACGGGGACGACGGCATGGCGGACGTCCGGACCAGGACGGACTCCAGACGCATAAAGATAGACCAGGTGGGGGTCAGGAAGATCCGTCACCCGGTGGACGTGAAGGACAGGGAGAACGGCTCGCAGAGCACGGTCGCCTCCGTGAACATGTCCGTGGAGCTCCCGCGCGGCTACCAGGGCTCCCACATGTACCGGTTCAACGAGATCCTGGCCAAGCACCAGAGCAGCATCTCCTCCCACGCCATACCCAGCATCCTCTCCGACATGAAGGAGAGGCTGCAGGCTGCCGCCGCCCACCTCGAGCTTTCCTTCCCCTTCTTTATGGACAAGAGGGCCCCGGTCACCGGGGCCGTGGCGAAGATGGAGTACGGTTGCGTGCTCTCCGGGACCCAGGCCGCAGGCGCGGAGCCGGATCTGGTGGTGGCCGTGGTGGTGCCAGTCACCACCCTGTGCCCGTGTTCCAAGGAGATCTCCAGCTTCGGGGCCCACAACCAGCGCGGGCTGGTCACGGTCTCCGTCCGCTACCGCCGCTTCTTCTGGATGGAGGACCTCATAAGGCTGGTGGAGAGCTCCGCCTCGAGCGAAGTCTTCTCCCTCCTGAAGCGGGCGGACGAGAAGTTCGTGACCGAGACGGCCTACAAGAACCCCCGCTTCGTGGAGGACGTGGTCCGCGAGGTTGCCGTGAAGCTCCGCGCTGACGACAACTTCTACTGGTTCTCGGTCGCCGCAGAGAACTTCGAGTCCATCCACAACCACAGCGCCTACGCCTTCCTGGAGTTCTCCAGGGAGGACCAGGTAGACTTCCCATGCATCCAGGCCGACCTCCAGGACGTCTGCCGCCCGGTCGGCAACGGGGACAGGACTTCGCAGTCCTGCCAGCCCGGCAACGGGGACGGGACTTCGCCGCCGTCCTGCCAGCCCGGCAACGGGACAGGGATTTCGCCGCCGTCCTGCCAGCCAGGCAACGGGGAAGGGACTTCGCAGTCGTCCTCGCCCGGCAACGGGGCCGGGGCACCCCCCCTCCCTGGCAACGGGGACGGGTCCCACGAGGGGGCCTCCCCTGGCAACGGGGACGGGTCCCACGAGGGGGCCTCCCCGGGCAACGGGGACTGCATCATGGCCGACGTCCAGAACAGGACCGACTCCAGGAGGCTGAAGATCGACCAGGTGGGGGTCAGGAAGATCCGCTATCCTGTGGACGTGAAGGACAGGGAGAACGGTTCGCAGAGCACCGTGGCCTCGGTCAACATGTACGTGGAGCTGCCTCACAACCATAAGGGCACCCACATGTCCAGGTTCATAGAGATCCTGTCCAGGCACCACAACAGTGTCTCTTCCTCGGACATCCCCAGCATCCTGACCGACATGAAGTCCAGGCTGCAGGCGGAGGCGGCCCACCTGGAGCTCTCCTTTCCCTTCTTCATCGCGAGAAGGGCCAAGGCCGACGGGGCGCTGGCCAAGATGGAGTATGACTGCGTCCTTTCCGGCACTCATGCGGCGGGAGCCGAGCCGGATCTGACCATCTCCGTGGCGGTGCCGGTCACCACGCTGTGCCCCTCCCCCGGCGAGCCCGCGGGTGCCGGCGTCCACAGCCAGCGCGGGATAGTCACCGTCACGGTGCGCTACCGCCGCTTCTTCTGGATGGAGGACCTGGTGAGCCTTGTGGAGGGCTGCGCCTCGGGCGGGGTGTTCTCGCTTCTCTCGAGCGGGGACGCCTCGCTCTCCAGCGGGGCGGCCTTCGCCACCAAGCCCTGTTTCGTGGAGGACGTGGTGAGGGTCGTGGCGGAGAGGCTCCGGGCGGACGACAACTTCTTCTGGTTCTCGGTCGCGGCGGAGTTCGACGAGTCCGTCCACGGGCGCAGCGCCTACGCCTTCCTGGAGTTCGCCCGGGAGGACATTGACGGCTCCGGGCTGGGCTACTGCGGGGACGGGCCGGGACGCGCCCGCCCCGAGACCGCCTCCGGGGCCCCTCCAGCCGGGAGGGGGGCCTGAATACGGGGCCGGGCGGCTCGCCGGACGCGGGAGTTGCCCGCCCTGTCGCGCGGGGGCAGCCCTGCGGAAAGGTTTAAAGCGTGGACAGGCTGACTGTGGAGGGGGGGGCGCCCCTGTTCGGCAGGGTTCGTGTGAGCGGTGCCAAGAACGCGGCCCTGCCGCTCATGGCGGCGTCCATCCTGGCCGACGGCCCCCTGGAACTCGCTAACGTCCCGTCCCTGGGGGACCTGAAGACCATGGCGAAGCTCCTGGTCTTCATGGGGGGGAGCGTCAGGGCCTCCTTCAAGGGGGACGCCGGGGCTGGACCCGAGGAGTGCCTCATAGACATGAGGGGCCTGAACCTGCCCGAGGCCCGCCACGAGCTCGTGAAGACCATGCGGGCTTCCGCCCTGGTCCTGGGGCCGCTCCTGGCCCGTCATGGACGGGCCTCGGTCTCGCTCCCGGGGGGCTGCGCCATAGGCGTCAGGCCCATAGACATGCATCTGAAGGCCCTGAAGGAGATGGGTGCCGACTTCGACATCAGCGCCGGGGACATCGTGGCCCGGGCCCCGTCCGGGGGCCTGCGCGGGGCCGCGGTGAACTTCCCCCAGGTGACCGTGACCGGCACCGAGAACGTCATGATGGCCGCCGTGCTGGCCAGGGGCGAGACCGTCATCGCCAACGCCGCACGGGAGCCGGAGGTGGTGGACACCGGTCGCTGCCTTGTCGCCATGGGGGCCAGGATTGACGGCCTGGGAACCGGCGAGATTACCGTCCAGGGGGTGCCGGAGCTCCATGCCGCCCGGCACTCGGTCATGGCCGACCGCATAGAGGCGGGGACCTTAATGGCCGCGGTGGCCCTGGCGGGTGGCAAGGTGACCATCCAGGGGGCCCCGTTCGCGTCAATGGCGGCCGTCCGCGACAAGTTCGGGGAGGCCGGGCTCCACATGAGCTACGAGGGGGACGACCTCTACCTGGAGTCCCCGGGGGGCCGGCTGGAGGCCGTGAACCTTGTAACCATGCCGCACCCGGGTTTCCCCACTGACATGCAGGCGCAGTTCATGGCCGCCATGTGCCTGGCCTCCGGGGTATCCATAGTGACCGAGACCATCTTCGAGAACCGCTTCATGCACGTGGCGGAGCTGGTCCGCCTCGGCGCTGACATCTCCCTGGAAGGCCGCTCAGCCGTCGTTAAGGGCGTGAGGCACCTCTCGGGCGCCCCGCTCACCGCCTCGGATCTGAGGGCCTCGGCCGGCCTGCTCCTGGCCGCGCTAGCCGCCAGGGGCAGGAGCGTGATTTCCCGAGTGTACCACCTGGACCGCGGCTATGACCGCCTGGACGAGAAGCTCAACCTCCTGGGCGCCAGGATCACCCGCGAGAAGGAATAGCCTCCGGAGAGCGTTCCTGCCGCTTCTCAGGCTAGCCCTGCCCTGCATCCCCTCGTCCCCCTATCGTTCGGGCCTCGCCTCGCCGCCTCCACGGCCGGCCTGGCCCAGCTGTCCTGCCTCCACGGCCGGCCTGGCCTATGCCATTTGTGGGCGACGCGAAGACTTCCGGCACCAGGAGCATGTGCGGCATGCTCCTTCCCGGTCGGCTTTCCGTCTGAGCCGGTGGAGCCTTCTGTCCATCTCAGCTAAAGCGGAAAGTGATCGGAGACTGCACGGCACAAAAACTTGTGTTGCATGGGCGGTTCCTGTCGAAAATCCGCCTGAACCCAATGAGTACTCTGCTTGTCTCGGTTCCGGAACATATGAAAGAGAAGCGGTGACGCTCGGCATAAGAGCATGTGCTGCATGGCCGGCCCTCTGCCTGAGCCGGAGAGTATTCGGTACGTGCAGGAACGTGCTAAACTGAATAGGAAACTGCCAGGAGAAGATTGCATGGGTTGCACGGACAGTCTTCCAGCTGAGTTGTTAAGTGTTCGGTTCGCCAAGAATAATGTTAAAATGAATCGGGAACCGTTCGAAACCTACGGGCATGTGTGTCACGGTCGGCCCTCCTGCTGAGTTGAGGAGTTCTCGGCGCGTCCTGGATCGTGCTAATCGTCCCGGATCATGCTAATATGAGTCTGAGACAGCCCGGAGCCGACTGGCTCATGCAGAACGTGGTCCCGGGCGGCCTCCGCCTGAGGTCAGCTAGCTCACTGACCGATCCGGACCCGGCACTCTTTGCGGGTAAGGGCGAATCAGCGAGATAGGTTTGTGGCGATGTTAAGTTTTGCGTCGCACTGGCCGTCCAGGTGCGGTGATGAATCCTGGAAAGAACACTGCTAAGCTTGAGCTTCTGTTTTGACATACGTATGGGTCGGGTACGTGAGCACCGGTCGAGTTTCAGAAGCGCAGACATGAGGAAGGGAGCTTCCCTCTCAGTTCCGACGGCCGGCAACGTTGCCTTGCTGCACCTGACAGGAAAATGGCTGAAGTATTATGGCGGACAACTCAGACGACATAAAGTCCACAGAACCCACCCAGGCTCAGCCGGGAGAGAGCGAAGAGGCTCTCGTTTCTGCTGGCACTGAGAAAGGTGGAGACTCAGTCGAGTTGCCCGGGGACTCCTCTGGGCAGGAATCTGAGGGCTCACTGGACGACTTCATGCCCCCGGCAGAGAAGAGCTCTGTGGTGGAACCTGTTCCCGATAACGCTCAGCCGTTTTTTGTTGAGGACAGCGATTATTCAGTTCTCACCGTTTGGGCAAATGGCAGGGTGCCCTACAAGGACTTGCCAAGACGGGCAAGTATTGTTTTGATGCATTTGGATGGATTCACAGTTAATGAAATAACCAAAAAGTTACATGCAAACTATTCAACTGTTAGCGATTGGATATTTCGCTACAAGAAAAAAGGGCTAGAAGGACTCATCGCCAGGAACAGCAGAGAAGGTTTGTGTTTTTCTGTGGAGATGTTTAAAAATTTTAGTGACATAGTGAAAGGGCCATCCCCGTCAGGTCGCCCATTTTGGACGATCAGGGAGGTGACCAGCGTCTTTGGAATCAGCAGTTTAATGGCCAGAAGATTTATGGGAAAGGAAGGGTTGCCAACTACCAGGAATCAGTTCTTTAAATCTGTTTTCACAGGCATGTCAGCCAAGGATTTCTCTAGACTCGAGGCATGGGACGGGTCTCCTAACGGCCTTTATGAAGATCTGATCAAGCGAGTCTCTGCAGCCTTCTCTCTCGTGGAGGACTTCAGTAATAGATCTATTGCGAAATATATCGGTCTATCCGTCGATTCGTTTGCCCGCTTGCGCTTACTTTTTAACACATCACGTTTTGATACCGGACAAGGTAATCATCGCGCGTCATCGTGCTCTGACATTTCTACCACAGTGCTAAGCGCTCGCGAAGCCGAAGGGTCTGGCGCGAGCATCCGCGATTACACGCCAGGTCTTTCTTTCCAGCTCAACTCCATCACGGAACATGAGAAGGAGGAGTTAGAAAGGATGGCCAAAGGATCCTCTGACGACGATTCTGTAGCCATAAGAGCTCAGGCCATTCTGAAGCTCGCAGACGGTTACAGCCTCTGTGAAATCGCCAGACGGTTTTCCTTGAACGTAACATCTATCACCGTATGGCGAATATGCTACGAATTGTGGGGTCCTGACGGGCTTCGCCGTAAATTTCTTATATCACCCAAGCAATATAAGGAAGAGGAACTGGCGGCTAAAATCAGAAAATTGCTAGGAGAACCAGTACCGGAAGGGTATAAGGCATGGTCCATCGGGCTATTGACTGCCGTTCTAGAGTCCCGATATAATACAGTCAGGCAAGTCATGTATGACACCTATATCCCTACCCCTAAGAAATATAAATATATGGAGATTGCAGACACCGTATCACCTGACGATTGGAATAAATTGGAACGATTGGCATTGGACGAAAGCCAGACTTCGATGGTATTACGCAAAGCGAATGCGGTATGGGAATTTCTGAAAGGGATACCTCTGAGGAAAACAGTTAAGAAATACAAAGTTGGGTGGAATTCGGTTCTCAGGTGGGCAAGCCAGTTTCAGAATTACGGAGTTGCTGGCCTTGACTTTAGCAAATCCGACAGCCCATTCAATACCAGAATTCATGAAATGCCAGAAATTTTACTAACATCGATACTGGAAGATAGGGAGAAGCTTAAAAAGAATTTTGAACAACTTTTTCCCTATCGCCAGCTCCAGGAACTGGATATTATCATACAGATGGCTGAGGAGGAATCCCCAAAAATCCATGTGGGTGGCGCGAGAGCTATCCTGAAGTTGCTGAAGGTTTTCAATATTCGGCAGATCGTTGCCAAGACAAACATTTCAGTTAGCCTGTTTCAAAGATGGTTGTTGAACTTTATCCAGCAGGGTCCTGACGGACTTCGTCAAATGGATATTTTGTGTGAAAGATTAAACTATTCTGAATCAAGCCAGCTGGTTCTGAATATCATGAAGGGCACACCTATCCGTGGAAACAAGTGGAACGTAAATAAGGTTTACGAAGTTACAGGATTGTCCCAATTGAAGATAGCAAAGATATTTAACGAGAACGGCATCCCCAGAATCAAAGTTAAATGCCGGGAACTTGATATCCAGCAGACACGAGGCGAGAAAGCGAAGACACGGATTGGGTCTGCGCCACCGACACCCGCAGTTTCGGGCATCGGGCCGTCAAGACAGCCATTTGCAGATGGACAGATCTGGTCCAAAGGCATATCGGCGATCTGCGATGCTGGCTCTGTAGGAATTACCCAGAACGACTTCGGCAGTTCTGACGCGATGATGGAGTCTGAGATTGCAGATGAGGAGTCGACAGCCGGAAACGGCTATAGCCAGGACGTTGTCCCGACAGTTGCGCAGGCAGACGTCGACGGAGTTACTGAAATGCAGGACGTGCCGCGTCAGTGTCGCCCTAGGTGCCTGGTAACACGGGAACCTGAAGACGATGTGAATGCTGTCCCTTTCCCAGCATTTACCCTTGAGACACGTACGGTCTCAGACGGCAGATCTGCCAAGGTAGCTGAATCGGGAGCATGCATTTCGGAAAGACCTTCGATGGAACAGTGGGACGAGCTTGCGCAAGCTATCCTGAAGGGAACTCTTCCTACTGATTTCCAGTACTGGGACATGACCTGGCCGCGGGGGCAGAGCCTGGCGCACTTTGCCGCCAAAGCAGGGATGTTGCCTAAGGATTTCTCACAATGGAGTTTGAGGGACAGCCTCGGCGAAACCGTCGCTCACGTTGTTGCGAGGACGGGCGTCCTTCCTAGCGACTTCACCGGCTGGGATCTTGCCCTTCCGGACGGATGGAGCGTCGCTCACGAGGCGGCTCAAGCCCGCAATCTCCCCCCCGGGTTCGATCGATGGAACATCACCGACTCCAGGGGGGTAACGGTTCGTCAGGTGGCCGAGAGGAGAGGGCATCCCCTCGACCTAACCCCCCATCACCGTGAACATGTCCTGGTGCAAGACAGCGACTATCCCGAGTCCCAGACAGGTCAACCGGCGGACATCCACCCGCCGGCAGGGTTTGAGCCGGTGGCCTCCGCCCTCAGCGCGTCCGTGCCCGTCGTGCCTGTGAATGATGTTTCCGAGGATGTTTTGAACGGGCACCGCAAGGTCGTTTCGGACACTGCGCCTGCGGAGCAGGCCGGTCCGGCTGCCGGAGATCCCCTGGTCTGTCACGTCGATCTCGTCGATCTCGTCGATCCCGTCGGACACGTAGATCCAGTTGGCCAGGCACGCCACGAGCACCATGGCTGTGCTGTTGACCCCGGGTTGCCTGTGGACCGGAAGAGCTGCGGCCCTGACGGACTTCCGGCCTGTGACTTTCCTGGGGCCCGGGAAGGACCAAATGCCGACAATTCCCTGCAGACAGGGCTCGATCCGGTATTGTCCGCCTGCAGTTCGCCCGTTTCCCCCATGGCAGCAAATGACACGGCAGAGGAGGTTTCGACGGGGCACTGCAAGGACACTTCGGGCACCGGTCCTGCGGGAAAAACAGTGGAGACTGCAGGAGATCCCACAGTCGGCCCCGTCGGCACAGCGAACACGATGCACACTGAGCGTCACGGTCTCGCTGCTGTCCCCGAGATTCCTGAGGATCTGAAGAACAGCGGTCTTTACAAAATTGCCGTCCTTGTAACTGCCGCCGAGAAGAACACTCTGCCTTCTGACTTCTCCGAGTGGCGTCTGCGAACTAACGACAAATCTACTATAGCCCATGTCGCCGCACAGCACGGCTCGCTTCCGGACAGCTTTACGGACTGGACTATAACTTCTCAGGACGGCTTTACTGTCGCCCACATGGCGGCCCTTCACGGCAATCTGCCTGACAGTTTTCGTGACTGGGATATCCCTGACTCCAACGGGTGGACCGTTGCCCACGTTGCGGCGACATCTGGAAATCTTCCCCGCGGGTTCGACCGCTGGGACATAGCCAACTTCAACAGTTGGACTGTGGCCCACCAGGCGGCTGACTGCGGAAAATTACCTGACGGATTTAAAGCCTGGAAACTCAAGGATGAAAATGGCTGTACAGTGGAGGACGTAGCCAGAGCGTACGCCGCTGCCAGAGGCCTCAAGTACCGTGGGCCGAAACGTCGCAGATGATGCCATCGGCATTCCGTCATTGTCGGGCCCCAGTCGGGTCGCTCTGTTCTTTACCGGTATTTGGAGCCAGCTCTTGTCATCCACAGGGGATAATTTTTCATTTTCCGGATAAGGAGGGGGGTAAATCGTCCTGAGATGGGTCGGGCGAAGGTGATCATGATCGTCCTGAGATGGGGCAGGCGAGGGAGGTTAAGGTCCAGAAACATTGTGGTCCGCCTAGTTTGATGACTTTGTCATGGCGAGGTCTCCGGTGATGTCAGCTGGATTATATTGGGGAATCGCTTTCATGGATGGAGGGATGGATGGACGGACGGAGGAGGTTGTAAGCTATACTTTGAAGGCAATGCGAGGAAGGATGGAGCCCCGGCAGGTCGAAGTCCGCATTGATGGCTTAGCCGGAGACTGATGGGGCCATTGGTGTGTCATGTTGCGCTTAAGGAGGTCTTCTGAACTCCGCCTGGAAGTCTGACGTTGGAGATTGATGGATTCATTGGAGAGTCATGCAGAGCTAAGGGAGGTGGTTTAGGTCAGAACACAGCAGTCCTAAATAATCTGGGTGTTCAAGGAAATTACTAGAGTTGAGCCCCATAAAACAGGGGATTTCAAAACAAACCCACCTGCCCATAATCAGTCTTTTCCAAGGCTCCAGTGAGCCAGGCTACCTCCACCCGGTACTCCTCAGCCGCTGAGCCTTATGCTACATGCCCCGTAGCCTTTCCGGAGTTCTGTATTTCCATCGCCCTCACCTGCTCCCGTCTCCCGCAAGCGCTCCCGTCTCCCTCGCGTGATCCCCTTTCCCTCACGCACTTCCATCTTCCTCCTCACTCTCTCAGGAGAGCTTCCCTGAACTCATCAGCACTAGACAATTATGACGGAGTAGTAATTAAAGTGATTAGCAGGAGCCTGGCCGATGATGAAGTGGCCCCTGGCCAATGATGAAGTGGCCCCTGGCCAATGATGAAGTGGCCCCTGGCCAATGATGAAGTGGCCCCTGGCCAATGATGAAGTGGCCCCTGGCCAATGATGAAGTGGCCCCTGGCCAATGATGGAGTGGCCCCTGGCCAATGATGGA
>JAISFP010000188.1 GCA_031263525.1 Deltaproteobacteria bacterium
AAGCTGAACGGCTTTCCCCCCTGGCAAGGATTGGCCATCCTCCAGAGTCAGAGCGGCCTTCTTCCAGCTCAATGACAGGCTACCTCCATGGCCGGGGCGACCTACCCGTGAACGGATACCTACTTAATTACCCCGGAAATTGAATCTGGCCCTATGGGACCTCTTCACTGTGAGCTTGGCCGTGAAACTGGCCCTCCCCTCCCCCTCACATAACCCTTCCCCCAAAGCTCTCGCCCATTCAGTATTCGCCCCTGCCCAGAGCCCTCTCGCCTCTTACCCCTGCCTGAGGGCCAGATTAAATTTCCGGGGTAGCAGGTCACTGTTTCCTCCACGTTGGACAAACCCTGGCTTCTGATCTCGGCCTTCCAGACCAAAATCCGAATTAAGACGTGGAACGTGCGGTTTTATAAAATCAGACAAGGCGGACAACTGATAGGAAACATGCTGTTTTTTTACAGGAAAAACTACTTCCTGGGGCGTCTTTGCCTGGGCGACCGGGGATTCTGCGGAGGCTCGTCGCCTTGCGCGACGGAGGTTACAGCTCCGGTTTTTCTGCGGCTCGCGGTTTCCAGGAATTCTTGCGCCCTCTGGATAAGTTCTTCTGCGGGAAAGCTTCTGATCCTGACATGGTTCCTGCCGCACACGGCAACCGCTACGGCACGGACAGGAAGACTACCGCCGACGTAAGGCAGGAGATAATCATTTTTTAAAATTTGTTTGAAAGCGGCCTTGATGCACGAATTAAGCTTTCTCGCATCCTTTCCTGAGATTCCGGTTACCGAAACAGGATCAGCTGTATCGGCATTGAAGGAATATTTGCCGTATTTAATTTCAGTAACCATGTAACCGTGTTCAGGCGAAGTTATTACAAGATCGGCAATTCCTTTTGCTGTGATACGTTCAGGAATGGTTTTGAAACTGGACATCTTGAATATGGACAGAAGGAATAAATGATAGAACGATTCCATTTCCTCATGCAACGTGTACGGTATCGCGCTCAGAAAACCTTGCAGAAGTTCCTCGGCACGCTCTGATTGCGCTTGGCAGAAAGCATTGCAGAATTCCTTGCATAATTCTGGCGTAAAATTGTCATCGTCGGGAGAAATAGAAGGTATTACGCGGGTGTCGATATAATTTTTCATGATTGTCATGCTGACTTCCTTGTTCGGCACGGCAAGATAAAGCTCTGAATGCTTGGGCCGTTGTCGTTTGCGTACGGTAAGATAGCCTGCCTGGAGCATCACAGGTACTGGATCGGCATTGCCGACGTCTTGAATATCCACGCTTCCGGAAAATTCGGGAACACCTTTGAATACTGTGGAGAAGACATCGTTTGTAATATTCATTTGATTTAAGAAATTAATTCCTCCCGTCTGAATCCAATAATTGTTGAAAATATGATCGAGAAGGAATTTTTGGACAGATATAGGGTTTATAACGCGGTCTTTGCCGTTCCAGCTATAGCCATCGTACCAGTCTACGATACGTTCCATGAGCGACTCGCGCGTGAAGTCAGGGCCTACTATTGTATTTTTCTTAAAGTCTGCCAAAACTTTGTCGAGATGCACAGAATAGTTCGTTGAAATCTCATTGGGAGTGAATCCGCAAATTTTCGCATATCCAGTCTGGAAAGTGATGTCACTGAGATTATTCATTGCCGAAAATACGGACAATTGAGCAAATTTTGTAATCCCTGTTATGAAAACGCGTTCGAGCATGTCGTCGCATGATTTCAAGGCGTTGTAGAAGCTGTGAAGTGTTTTTTTAGCGATATTAATATTTTGAGTATTCATGATATTATTGATTATAGGAGAGTCATACTCGTCGATCAGGACAATAATTTTATTTCTGTTCGCAACTAACGCGTCTTGCATATCGATATTGGCAGTGAGTATCGGTATGTCGGCGTAATTTCTCCGAAGGGTACTGATAACTTCCGAAAGACTGTAAGCTGAGTTTCGGCCTACAATAGAAAATCCTCTTTCTGCGGCAAAGGAATGGAGGAAGGCGGTGAGGTTTTCGTCCAGCAAGGACGGGTCGTCGCCAAAACGGCTCATGGCAATCCTCAGCACGTGGTAACGCGGCCAATCGCCGTTCTTGCGCAGTCTGTCTATGGCGAGTCCGGCAAAGAGTTCCTTTCTGCCTACTGCCGCTTCCTCGATGGTGGCGATCAGCAACGTCTTGCCGAACCGCCTTGGACGGGAAAGGAACAGGCGCTTGTCAGGGCCGGAAAGAATGTCGTGGACAAACTTGGTCTTGTCTACGTAGACGTAGCCTTCGTTCCTCAGTTCCGAGAAGTTGACTATGTTGTTGCCGATTTTTGGGGATTTAGGAGAGCCCAAGTTCGTCACGCGTACCTCCTTCTCCTTAGAGATCTGACCTTCCCGGTTCCGAACGACCCGGCAGTCTGACTCCCGGCACCCGGAAGAATCCCATTTTCCCTTATCGAATGCCCGGAAGCAAGCGGAAGGAGAGTCTTAAGTTGCGGGAGCATGTTTCCAGCAGTTCCCATCTGCGCCACCAGGTTTTCAACCCAAAGGAACAGACGCTTGTCAGGGCCGGAAAGAATGTCGTGGACAAACTTGGTCTTGTCTACGTAGACGTAGCCTTCGTTCCTCAGTTCCGAGAAGTTGACTATGTTAAGGCCGATTTTTGGGGAATTGGGAGATCCCAAGTTCGTTATCCTCCGAGATATGCCTTCTTCACGGACTCGTCGTTCATGAGCTCCTCGGCCGTCCCCGTGAGGGTGATGAGCCCGGTGGTCATTATGTAGGCCCGGTGGGCCACCTGGAGGGCCAGGTTGGCGTTCTGCTCGACCAGGAGGATGGTGGTCTTCTGTTCCAGGTTGATTTTTCTGATCGTGTCGAAGATGTTGCGGATGACGATCGGCGCCAGGCCCAGGGACGGCTCGTCCAGGAGGAGCATCCTGGGGCGTCCCATGAGGCCCCGGCTGATGGCCAGCATCTGCTGCTCGCCCCCGGAGAGGGTGCCCCCGTCCTGGTCGGCCCGGGCCGCGAGTATCGGGAAGATGGAAAGGATGTAGTCCAGGTCGTCCCTTATGCCCTGCCGGTCGCGCCTGAGGTACGCCCCCATCCGGAGGTTCTCCATGACGGTCAGGGCGGGGAAGATGCGCCTCCCCTCCGGGACCATGACCAGGCCGTCCCTGACCAGGGAGTCAGTGGAGCGGCCCCGGATGTCCGCGCCCTCGTAGACGACCCTGCCGGACCTGGGCGGGGTGAGCCCCACGATGGAGCTCAGGCATGTGGTCTTGCCCGCGCCGTTAGAGCCCAGAATGGCGATGATCTCCTGGCGGTCTATGTGGAACGAGACGCCCTTCAGGGCCTCTATGTTCCCGTAGTAGGTGCGGACGCCGTCAAGCTCCAGCACCCTCTGGCCTGTCTTTTCCGCGTCCGGCACGACTCTCCCTTCCCCTGGCCTTCTGTCCCGGTTTCCGGGCCCCCGCTTCCGGGGCCGGCCTTGGCCTTTCGGCGCTGGCCTCTCTGGACCCCGCCTTCCGGCAATGAGCCCAGGGCCAGTCTCACGATGCTGGCTCCCAGGGCCCGCCTCGCGATGCTGGACCCCTGGCCCCCATGACCCGTCTTACGAAGCTGGACCCCAGGGCCCTGCCATCCGGCCCTGGCCCCCAGGCCCCGCCTTGCGATGCTGGACCCCTGGGCCCTGCCTTCCGGCACTGGCCCCCGGGACCCCGCCTTCAGGCCATGGACCCCCTCACCTGGGCCCGCCTTACGTCCGTGGCCCTCCAGGGCCCTGGCTTGCGGCCCTTGTCCTCCGGCCCTGGCCTTGCGAGGCAGGACCCGCCTTCCTGGACGCTCCTGGACGGCATCCCCTTCGAGGCTTGGACCGGGGGTCTGCCTGGGCGGGTCCGAAAGGAGCGGCCCGACACCCGCCGCCTAGTCCTCGCCCAGGTAGGCCTTGATGACCTTGGGGTCGCGGCGGATCTCCTCGGGGGGGGCTGAGGCGATGAGGACCCCGTAGTCGAGGACATGGACCCTGTCGGAGACGCTCATGACAAGAGACATGTCGTGCTCGATGAGTAGTATGGAGAGCTTCTCCTGGTCCCGGATGTAGCGGATCAGGTCGTCAAGCTCCCTCGTCTCCGCGATGTTCAGGCCCGCCGCGGGCTCGTCCAGGAGGAGGAGCGAGGGGCGGGTGGCCAGGGCCCTCACGATCTCCAGGCGCCTCTGGGCGCCGTAGGGGAGGTTCTTGGCCACGTGGTTCGCGGAGGGGCCGAGCCCGTAGCGGTCCAGGAGGCGGTAGCTGAACTCCGCCATGGACCTCTCCTCCTGCACAGTCCTCCTGTCGCGCAGGAGCGCGCCCAGGATGCCGGCCTTCATGCGGGAGTGGCAGGCGATGAGCACGTTCTCCAGGACGGTCAGGTTGTTGAAGAGCCTGATGTTCTGGAAGGTCCGGGCGATGCCCAGGTAGGTGATGCGGTCCGGGGCGAGCTTCCTCAGCTGTATCTCGCGGCCCTCCTCCGGGCTGAAGGTCATGGTCCCGCGGCTGGGGCGGTAGATGCCGGTCAGGCAGTTGAACAGGGTGGTCTTGCCCGCCCCGTTGGGGCCTATGAGCGCCGTGATGGAGCCCCGGTCCACCTCGAAGTTCACGTCCGAGAGGGCGGTGAGCCCACCGAAGATCATGGTTATGCCGGCGGTGGAGAGCACCGGCCCGTTCGCGGCCCCGCTCATCGGGAGCCCCCCGGGGCGGGCGGTCTCGCGTCACCGGTCGGTGCCGCGCCGGAATCTGGGCCGACACCGGAATCCCCGAGGCCGGGTCCGCCGCCGGAGCTGGGGCCTCCTCCGCCGCCGGAGCTGGGGCCTCCCCCGTCAAAGCCGGGTCCGCCGCCGGAGCCCCCGCCGAATCTGGCACCCCCGCCGGAGCCGTTGTCGTGTGCCGCGGCGAGATGTTCCTCGGGCCGGTAGATGTACACCCTCCTCGTGCTGGGGATGATGCCCTGGGGACGGAAGACCATCATGACGACCATGATGAGCCCGAAGATGAGCATGCGGTAGTCGGAGTACTCGCGGAGGTACTCGGGCAGGAGTATGAGGACCGCCGCGCCTATCATGACGCCGGGAATGCTCCCCATGCCGCCCAGGACGACAATGGAGAGCACCATGACCGAGAGCATGAAGGTGAAGCTCTGGGGGTTGATGAAGGAGATCTGCGAGGCGAAGACCACCCCGGCCAGCCCCGCCCAGGTGCTCCCCAGGGCGAAGGCGGCGAGCTTCGTGCGCACGCGGTTTATGCCCATGGCCTGGCAGGCCACCTCGTCCTCGCGCAGGGCCAGCCAGGCGCGTCCCAGGCGGGAGTTCTCGAGGCGGTAGACGCACGCCACCGTGAGGCCGACTATGGCGAGGATGATGAAGTAGACGAGGACCTTGTTCAGGTCCATGTCCTTGTGGAGGACGCCGTGGGCCACCAGGAATGGCTTGGCCGTGGCGTTCAGGTCTATCCCGAAGAAGCTCGGCGGCGGGATGTTCCTTATCCCCCTGGGCCCGTTGGTGAAGCCGACGTTCACCAGGACGAGGCGTATGATCTCGGCGAAGCCCAGGGTGACGATGGCCAGGTAGTCGCCGGAGAGCCTCAGGATGGGGAGTCCCAGGAGAAGGCCCAGAAGGGTGGCCGACAGGGCGCCCAGGGGCAGGCAGACCCAGAAGCCAATCCCGAAGTTCTGGTTCAGGAGCGCGAAGGTGTAGGCGCCGACCGCGAAGAAGGCCGCGTAGCCGAGGTTCAGGAGGCCGGCCACGCCCACCACGATGTTCAGGCCCAGCCCGAGGGTGATGTAGACGAGGGCGGTTATGAGGATGGTCACCACGTAGGGCGAGGTCCAGAACGGGACGGAGAGGAGCAGGAGCGCCGCCGCGGCGAGCAGGAGCCTTTTTGCCGGGGCCCGGTCCAGAAGGGTGAGCCACGATCCTCCGGGCCCGCGGGCCTCCTCGGGCGGCGGGCCGCCGGTCTCGTCCACGGCCGACTTGACCCTCGAGAAGCCTATCTTCCTCAGGAGGAAGCGCCAGGCCAGGGTGGCGAGGAAGGCGATGGCCGCCAGCCTCGGAAGCCTCCCCCACAGGTAGTCTATCTTGCTGCTGGCGGCGTTGATGCGGAAGCAGACCATCGGCAGGGCCAGGAAGGAGAACCACGCCGCGGAGAGGACGGCGGCCCGGATCTCCCCTAGCGCGAAGCGCAGGTGCCTCGCCTGTGCCCGGTCCCCCCCTGCGGGGGCCGTTCCGGCGCTGCCGTCCAGGGACGTCCCCGCAGCGGGGGCCGTTCCTGCGCTGCCGTCCAGGGACGTCCCCACTGCGGGGGCCGTTCCGGCGCTGCCGCCCAGTGACGTCACCCCTGGGGGGGCCGTTCCGGCGGTTTCGGAGCTGCCGTCTCGGGACGCCCCCCCGGCGTCTCCCGGAGGGGCGGCCTGGCCAGCCGGGAGGGCCGGGGCGCTTTCGGTGGGGTCGGTGGTCAAGGGGGTGTCAGACCTTCTGGGTGGTGGCGCTGCCCATGATGCCGTCCGGGCGCAGGGTCAGGATGAGGATGAGCAGGACGAAGGCCACCACGTCCTCGTAGTCGCTGGAGATGTAGCCGGCCGCGAAGCTCTCGGAGAAGCCCAGGACCAGCGCCCCCACTACCGCGCCGGGGATGGAGCCTATGCCTCCCAGGACGGCGGCGGTGAAGGCCTTCATGCCGGCCAGGAAGCCTATGAAGAAGTCCATCTGGCGGCCGTAGTTCCCGATGAGGAGGCCCCCCACCGCCGCCAGCATCGAGCCGATTATGAAGGTGGTGGAGATGACCTTGTCGATGTTGACTCCGGCGAGCCTCGCCATGGTCGGGTCCTGGGAGACCGCCCTCATGGCCATGCCGATCCGGGTGTTCTTGATGAAGAGGGTGAGCGCCACCATGCTCACGGCGGTGGCGGCGAGGATGGCGAGCTGGGTCTTCGAGGCCAACCCCCTCAGGCCCGAAAGGAAACCGATGTCCGGGATGAGGTCCGGGAAGGAGAGGACGTTGGGGGTCTGCACCAGCTGCACGTAGTTCTGGAGGAAGATGGACATGCCGATGGCGCTGATGAGCGGCGCCAGCCTTGACTGGCCGCGGAGCGGCTTGTACGCCACCTTCTCCAGGGTCCAGCCGTACATGGCGCAGTAGACGACGGCGAGGGAGCCCGAGGCGAAGAGGAGCCCCCAGCCGGTGAGGCCGAGGGCTCCCAGGACCATGCTGAAGATGAGCGCCGTGAAGGCGCCTATCATGTAGATCTCGCCGTGGGCGAAGTTGATGAGGGCGATGATGCCGTACACCATCGTGTAGCCCAGGGCGATTAGAGCGTATATGCTGCCCTTGGTGAGGCCGCTGACGCAGAGGTTCAGGAACAGTTCCATCGGAGGCCGCCTACAGCGTGACCTCCGTGAACTTGCCGCCCCTGACCTCGTAGAGCTTGAAGCCCGCGCCTATGAGGTCGCCCTTGGCGTCGAAGCGGACCGGCCCGAGCACCGTGTCCACGGTGTCCTCGGTCAGGTGCTTCTTGATGAGGTCCAGGTCGTCCGCGGAGCCGGCCGCCTGGACCGCCGCGAGCATGGCCTGCGCAGCGGCCGCCGCGTAGAAGAAGTAGGTGCCGGTCTCCTCCGTGTGGTTCCTCTGGTGATACTCCATGGCCTCCTTGGCCGCGTCGGTCTCGGAGATGTCGCTCTGGCCGGTGGCGAAGGAGCCCTCCACAGCGGCGCCGCCTATGGACAGGAAGCGCTCGTCGTAGAGCCCGTCGGCGCCGATGATGACCGCCCCCACCTCCTTCTCGCGCATGTTCAGGGCCAGCTTGGAGGCGTCGTTGTAGTAGCCGCCCCAGATCACCGCGTCGGCCCCGGCGTCCTTGATCTTGGCCACCACCGCGTCGAAGGAGACCTGGCCGGAGGTGACGCCCTCGACAACGACCACCTCGGCGCCAATGGAGGGGTCGCCCTTGATGGCCGCCTCGGCCAGCTCGGCCAGGGACTTGCCGTAGTCGCCCTTATCGTGGAGGATGGCCACCTTCTTGAAGCCCTTGGCCCTGATGAGCTGGACCTGCAGGGAGCTCTGGGCGTCGTCGCGGGGGGTCGTGCGGAAGAAGTAGGGGTTGTCCCCGCTGTCGGTGAGGCTTATGTCGGTGGCGGAGGACGAGATGACGATGGCGTTCCCGCCGTAGACGGAGAGCGCCGTGTGGGTGGCCCCGGAGCAGGTGTGGCCCAGTATGAGCTTGATGCCCTGGCTGGAGAGCTTGGTCGCCGCGGAGGAGGCGAGGCCCGCGTCGCAGGAGTCGTCCTCCTTGACCAGCTCCACCTGGCGGCCCAGGACGCCGCCCGACGAGTTCGCCTTGTGGAGCGCGAACTCTATGCCGTAGAGGTTGGAGAGGCCGTAGGAAGCGAGCGATCCAAGGAGGGCGCCGCCGAAGCCCACCTTCAGGGGCTCCTGGGCGGAGGCGGCGGGGGCGGCGAAGGCCAGCGCCGCCCCCAGGACGAGGGAGAGGATGGAAGAAGAGGTGCGCATTTGAGTGCCTCCCGAAGTCTGATAGTGTGGCGGCCGGGACCGGGCGCGGCCTGCCCGGAGGTCGGGGAGGCCTCCCCCCTTCTGGTTCCGGCAGTGAGGGCGGGGGTGCCGGGACGGCCGCTCGGTCCGGGGCGTCCCGGGGAGATTCGGCTGCAGGGCGGCTGCCACGGCAGACGGGCGGAGGGCCGGAGCCGGAGGCAGACGGGCCGTCCAGCGCCAGGGCGGGCCGGGGAGGCCGGCGCCAGGCGGGGCGGCAGGGGCTGATGGGCCGGGGCCCGGCGAGGCTCGGACCTCAGGTCC
Organism: Deltaproteobacteria bacterium; assembly: GCA_031263525.1. Taxonomy (GTDB): domain Bacteria; phylum Desulfobacterota; class Desulfarculia; order Adiutricales; family Adiutricaceae; genus JAIRZX01. The sequence goes on from JAISFP010000188.1 coordinate 8,827, forward strand.
GGGCCAGATCGGCGGGGGTTCGGAGAAGCCGGGACCCTCAGGACCTGGCCGGGTCGGCAGGGGCCGAGGGGCCGGGGCCCGGAGAGGCTTGGACCCTCAGGACCGGGCCAGATCGGCAGGGGCTCGGAGAGGCCGGGCTCATCTGGGCCGGGCCGCGGCGCGGGAGCGGCTTCCGGCATCCCCGCGACCGGGCCGGCACGTACGCGGGCCGGCGGCGTGAGTGACGGGGCCGGGCTCCGGGAAGGCTGGTCTGGTTTTTGCTAAGGACTGGGTTCCGGAATGCCGGGGACCGGAGCGGGCGGCGGCGCGGTCAAAAAAAACGCCCCCGGAGAAGTCCTGGCGGGCGTCCGTGAACATGGTTTTTCCCCGCCAGGCAACGGACAGCGCCGTAGCCCGGGATGCAAAAACCCCAACAATCCTACTTCGTATCTGTTCACCCTGCAAGCAGGGGGGGGGCATGCATTTAAGCGAGACTACGCCACCCAAAAAAACCAATTCACGGGGGGAGGCGGCCTTGCGGCCGTCCTCCAAGCTCAGCGCAGGGCCTGCCGCCAGGGGCGGAAGCCGTCAGAACCGAGGGCCGGCTCGGGAGTAGGGTCCTCCGGAGCGCTCTGGCTGGAACGGGGGCCTCCCTGACAGGCCCGGGGCCGGGAAAGGCCCGGGCCGGGGGAGGCGTGAAGGACCGTGCGGGAGGAGCGTCTCAGCGGTGAGGCGCGCCTGCGGGGATTATGCGACCCGGTCGCCGTCTCGTCCGCTCACCCC